>JBIJBO010000248.1:0-3583 GCA_044345215.1 Prosthecobacter sp.
GGCGTAGGCGTGCGCGATTTCCGGCCAGCGATGGGCCATGCCCATGCCGGTGGCCTGCTCCTTGAGGTTGGTGTACTGGCCGCCGGGCATCTCGTGCAGGTAGACCTCGGCGGTGCCGTAGGGTTCAGCGGTGTCGAAGGGCTTGTAGAAAGTGCGCACGGCCGCCCAGTAGTCGCTGAACTCCTGCAGGGCGTCGGCGTCGAGGCCGGTGTCGCGCGGGGTGTGCTGGAGCGCGGCAACCAGCGAGTTGAGGTTCGGCTGCGAGGTGCCTCCGGACAGGCTGGAGATGGCGGCGTCGACCACGTCCACGCCGGCGATGGCGGCCTCGAGCAGGCTGGAGGCGTTGAGGCCGCTGGTGTCGTGGGTGTGGAAGTGGATGGGGATGCCCACCTCGTCCTTGAGGGCCTTGACCAGCTTCTTCGCCGCAAAGGGCCGGACCAGGCCGGCCATGTCCTTGATGCAGAGCATGTGCGCGCCCATCTTCTCGAGCTCGCGGGCGAGGCGCACATAATACTTCAGGTCATACTTGTCGCGCTTCGGGTCGAGGATGTCGCCGGTGTAGCAGAGCGTGCCCTCGCAGATGGACCCCGTTTCCTCGCGCACGGCCTGCATGGCGGCAGTGAGGTTGGGCAGGTAGTTGAGCGAGTCAAAGATGCGGAACACGTCCATGCCGTTGGCGGCGGCGTGCTTGACGAAGCCCTTGACGACGTTGTCGGGGTAGTTGCTGTAGCCAACGGCGTTGGAGCCGCGGAAGAGCATCTGCAAAAGAATGTTCGGCACCTTCTCGCGGATCGCGCGCAGGCGCTCCCACGGGTCCTCGCGCAGGAAGCGCATGCTGACGTCGAAGGTGGCGCCACCCCACATCTCGAGGGAGAACAGGTTCGGCGTGCGGCGCGCGACGGCGTCGGCAACGGCCAGCATGTCGTAGGTGCGCATGCGCGTGGCGAGCAGCGACTGGTGGGCGTCGCGCATCGTCGTGTCGGTGAGCAGCAGGCGCTTCTGCTTGGCGACCCAGTCCTTGCAAAACTTCTCGGCGCCCATTTTTTCCAGCAGCTGCTTGGTGCCGGCCGGCGGCGCAATGCGGTGGTCGGCCTTCGGGATCGGCGGGGCGGCAAACAGCTTGTCGGGCTTGTGGCCCTTGGCGAAGGGATTGCCGTTGACCTGGGTGTCGGCCAGGTAGTTGAGCAGCTTGGTGGCGCGGTCCTTGCGGGCGGTGAATTTGAGCAGGTCCGGGTTGTTGTCGATGAAGCGCGTGGTCGCCTGGCCGGTCTTGAAGTCGCCGTGGTGGACGACGTTCATCAGGAACGGGATGTTGGTCTTCACGCCGCGAATGCGGAACTCGCGCAGGCTGCGGTCCATGCGGTCGAGCGCCTGCTGGTAGGTGCGGCCGTAAACGGTGAGCTTGACCAGCATCGAGTCGTAGTAGGGCGTGACCACCGCGTTGGTGGCGCCGAGCGCGCCGTCGAGGCGGACACCGAAGCCGCCAGGGCTGCGGTAGTTGAGAATGCGGCCGAAGTCGGGGGTGAAGGCGTTTTCCGGATCCTCGGTGGTGATGCGGCACTGAATGGCGAAGCCGGTCTTTTCGATCTTGTCCTGGGTCGGCAGGCCGAGCGGCTCCTGGTGGATCTGGTAGCCCTGGGCGATGAGGATCTGGCTGCGCACGATGTCGATGCTGGTGATCTCCTCGGTCACCGTGTGCTCGACCTGGACGCGCGGGTTCATCTCGATGAAGAACCATTCCCCGCTCTCATGATCGACGAGGAACTCGACGGTGCCGGCGTGGGTGTAGTTGACCTCTCGGGCGAGCTTGACGGCGGCGTCGCAGAGGCCGTCGATGATCTCCTGGCGGACCCCGTAGCTGGGCGCCTGCTCAATGACCTTCTGGTGGCGGCGCTGCACCGAGCAGTCGCGCTCGTGCAGGTGCAGCACGTTGCCGTGCTTGTCGGCGAGGATCTGCACCTCGATGTGCTTGGCCTTGCCGACGAATTTTTCCAGGAAGACGGCACCGTTGCCGAAGGCGCGCTCAGCCTCGGTCTGCGCCTCGTCGAGCAGTTTCTCCAGGTCTTTCGCCTCGCGCACGATGCGCATGCCGCGACCGCCGCCGCCGAAGGCGGCCTTGATGATGAGCGGGAAGCCAATCTTCTTGGCGATGGCAAGTGCCTCGCGGCGGTTGCTCACCGGCTCGTCGGTGCCCTCGAGGATCGGCACGCCGAGCTTGCGGGCCACGTTGCGGGCGGCGGTCTTGTCGCCCATCATGTCGAGGATCTTCGCCTCCGGTCCGACGAAGATGATGCCGGCGTCCTTGCAGGCCTGCGCGAACTGCGGGTTCTCGCTGAGGAAGCCGTAGCCCGGGTGGATGGCGTCGACGCCCTTCTCCTTGGCCAGGGCGACAATGCCCTCGATGTCGAGGTAGGCACCGAGCGGACCCTTGTCCTTGTTGAGTTCGTAGGCCTCGTCGGCCTTGAAGCGGTGCGGGCAGAAGCGGTCTTCCTGAGCGTAGATGCCCACCGTTTTCATGCCCAGCTCGGTGGCCGCGCGCATGACGCGGATGGCGATCTCCGAACGGTTCGCCACCATGAGCTTCCGGATCGGCCGGATCTCGGGGCTCTTGGCTTCGGCGGGGGCGGCGGTCTTGGCAGCGGCTTTCTTGGGCATGACGGAAGGTTGGAAAGGGGACGGGCTGATTTTCAATGGGGCGCGGCCTTTTGCAAGGTGCCGATGCGCCTGCGGCGTACTTCTCCGAATTCTTTTGACAAATCCCGACCCGCTCCGGAAAGAACCCGCCATGCCGTCCGTCCTCGCCCTCTTTGCCCACCCTGATGACATCGAATTCGTCGCCGCCGGCACGATGCTGCTGCTTCAGGAGCGGGGCTGGGACCTGCACTACATGAACCTGTGCACCGGCAACGGCGGCTCGGTGGAGATGGACGGACCAACCACCTCGCGGACGCGCCTGGCCGAGGCTCAGGAAGCGGCGCGCCGGCTCGGGGCGGCTTTTTACCCACCGATCTGCGACGACTTGGAGCTGGTTTACAGCCCGGCCCTGCTGCGCCAGGTGGCGGCGGTGGTTCGCGAGGCAAAGCCCAGCATCGTGCTGACCCACTCGCCGGCCGACTACATGGAGGACCACCAGAATACCCAGCGCCTGGCCTGCACGGCCGCCTTCGCCCACGCCATCCAGAATTTCGTCACCGACCCGCCGCGACCGAGCTTCCTGCACGACGTCACCGTCTATCACGCCATGCCGCACGGGCTGTGCGATCCCCTGCGCAAGCGCATCCACGCCGGCGCCTACGTCAACACCACCCGCGTGCATGCCCGCAAGCGCGAGGCGCTGGCGGCGCATGTCAGCCAGAAGAACTGGCTGGACGTCAGCCAGGGCATGGACTCCTACCTGGTGAGCATGGACGAGGCCTCGCAGCGCGTCGGCCGGCTGTCCGGGCGCTTCGAGCATGCCGAAGGCTGGCGCCGGCATCTGCACCTGGGCTTCAGCGCCCGGGAGATCGACCCGCTCAAGGATGCCCTTGGCGACGACTGCCTCATCAACGAGGCCTACGAGACCTGGCTGGAGCTGCCTTGAAGG
>JBIJBO010000115.1:0-11868 GCA_044345215.1 Prosthecobacter sp.
CCCCGCGACAGCGCCGCAAGTTCGCCGCCGCCGAGCAGCCAGGTGCCGGCAAACGACAGCGCCACCGCCAGCCAGACCCAGGCGGCCGGGCGCTGGCCGAGCAGCAGCCAGGCGAGCAGGGGAGTGATCACCACGTAGAGCGCGGTAAGGAAGCCGGCGTTGGTAACGGTGGCGGTGACCAGTCCCGCTTGCTGGAGCGCGGCGCCGCCGAAGAAGGCGAGGCCGGCATACAGGCTGCGACGCAGGAAGCGTGCGGGATGATCCGGGCCGCCCGCCCGTTGCCATTCGCGCCAGGCCAGCGGCGCCAGTGCCATGCAGGCGAGCAGGGAGCGCAGGGCGATGAACAGGAAGGGGCCCAGGTGCGCCATGGCGCGTTTCTGGCAGACGAAGGCCAGTCCCCAAACCGCCGCACAGGCAAGCAAGACGAGGTTGGCGCGGGCGCGGGTCATCGGAAAAACCAGCATGGCGAGAAAACCCTTTTTGGCACCCGGATTCGCGGGAGCGGGATGATCTGGCACACGCCCGCGGCAAGGCCCCGCTTGCCGCGGCGTTCCCCTCCTCGCCCTCATGGCTGATTCCACACCCCATGCCGAGAACCTCGTCCTGTTGCTGACCCGGCATCAGGACGCGCTGTTTCGCTACATCTTCAGCCTGGTGCCGGCCGAGGCGGATGCACGCGACATCCTGCAGGAGACCAGCCTCGCCCTGTTTCGCAAGTTCGACCAGTACGACCCCTCCCGCCCCTTCCTGCCCTGGGCCTACCGCTTTGCCTACCTGCAGGTTCAGAAGCATCGTGAAAAGCAGGCACGCTCGCCGCTGCTCTTTGCCGAGGACGTTCTCGAACTGATTGCCAGTGAACGCGAACGCATCGAGCCGCAACTCGACGAGCGCCTGCGCCTGCTCGATGCCTGCCTGAACCGACTCGGGGCCCGCGAGCGCGAGCTGGTCACCGCCCGCTATGCCCGACGCGAGAGCGCCGAGACCATGATGCAGCGCTTCGCGCTTACCCGCCGCACTCTTTTCCGCAATCTGGAACTGCTGCGCCAGCGGCTGCACGATTGTGTGAGCCGCCAACTTGAGACCGAGGGCCTTGCCTGAACATGGAACTGGAAGCCCTCATCCACGCCCGGCTCGACGGCGAGATCACACCGGAGCAGCACGCGCAGCTCGAGGCCCGCCTGCGCGAGGACTGGCAGGCGCGCCGGCTCTACCTGGAGTTGGCCGACCAGCACGCGCGGCTTCTGCAGCAGCCGCAGCTTGGCACAGGCCGCCTGCTGACTGCCGGTGGATTTGCGGGAGCAAAAAACCCGCGATTCCGGGTCTGGCAACGCCTGCTGCCGCCGCTGGCTGCCGCAGCGGGGGTGGCACTGGCCTTCAGCCTGTGGTTGAGGCCGGCGTCGCCGGTCGAAGCCACGGCCAACGGGGTTGCCCTGCTTGGCGCCAGTCTCGATGCGGAGTTCGAGGGCGGCGAGCGGCGCGGGGGCGAGACCCTGGCGACGGGTCGATTCCGCCTCGCGCGCGGCCTGGCCCAGATTGAGTTCTTCAGCGGCGCCACCGTGCTTCTGGAAGGCGGCGCCGAACTGGAAATCCTCTCCGCCTGGGAGGCGCGCTGTCACGGCGGCCGCCTGCGCGTGCGCGTGCCACCGGCCGCCAAGGGGTTCATCCTGCATGCCCCGGACATGAAGCTCGAAGACCTCGGCACCGAGTTTGCACTCAACGTCGAGGGTCGGACCAGCGCCGTCGAGGTCGTCGAGGGCGAGGTCATCGCCCACACGGCGGACTCGCCAGCCAGCCTGACGCAGGGCATGCGGCTCGGCTCGAGCGAGCAGGCCTTCCTGCCCGTGCGGGAGATCTCCTCGCTCGTCCGAGCTCGTGAGCAATCGCGCTTTGAGGCCTGGCAGCAGGGGGCGCAGCAGCGCCGCAACGACCCGCGACTGATCGCCTACTACACCTTCAAGCGCTGGGAGGAGGATCGCTGGGAACGACTCGTCAACAACTTCACAGAGCCGCGCCGACCGAACCGTGCCGGCGGCATTGTCGGCGCGCGCTGGACCCGCGGCCGCTGGCCGGAAAAGCAGGCGCTGGAGTTCAAGCGTCCCGGTGATCGCGTGCGCCTGAATCTCGATGGCCGCTACACCGCGCTGACACTCGCGTGCTGGGTGAAGGTCGATAGCGTCGACAAAAAATACAGCGGCCTGCTGCTGACCGACGGTTATGAGAACGGCGAGCCGCACTGGCAGATTTACGAGGATGGCAGCCTGATGTTCTCCCTCATGTACCGGCCTGCGGAGCCGCCAGTGAAACCCCAGCAGCGCGGCAAGTGGAACCAGATGCACTTCAGCAAGCCCGTCTTCACCGCCGACCGCCTCGGCCGCTGGCACCACCTTGCCGTCACCTGTGACGCCGGGAGTGGCGAGGTTGTGCAATACTTCGACGGTGTCGAGGTGGGACGCGGCATCCATGAATTGCATCAACCCGGCCGCGATCTCGTCTTCGGTCCCTGTGAACTCGGCAACTGGGGCCTGCCGACCGAAGGGCATCAGTTTCCCATCCGCAACCTCAACGGCGCCATGGATGAGTTCGCCCTCTATGGCAGCGTGCTCGCCGCGGGCGAAATCGCCACCCTCTACCGTCAAGGCAAACCCGAATGAAACCGCTGCCGTCTCCGCGCATCGATCATCGAGCGCTTCGAGATTGGAAGCATCCCGTGCGAGGTACTCATGGCCCCGGACGGAGCCATTCTCTGCAACGGCCATCCGCAAAATAGGGCGCTCTACGAAGCCCAGCAAAAATTGACCCCAGCGTAAAAAACCGGAGGCTTGAGCTTGCTGTCGGCATGATGGATGTGGGGCGAATCTGGCATCCGCCCGATCCTCTCACCTGTCCGGGCCATGCCGGCAGTCGAGTGGTGCTGACACCACGCCTTTTCGCCCGCTTCACCAAGTCTGAAGCGCCTCCTCGCGCGGTGCGAACATCTGTCGCGCCCGCGGCGTGCCGGCACCGCGTAAGGAAAACTCCCGCAGCCAGCGCCCCGCCTCATGTGCTGTCAGCCAGGGCTGGCCCTTGGGTAGACGCGCGAGCATCCGCCAGCAGCCTTCGCGATACGCCGCGCCCTGTTGTTTCACCACCCATGCCTCATACTCCGTGAGCCATGCGGCAAAAATCCTTGCCGCCTCCAGGATTTCCGTCGTGCGGCTCACCTGCGCTGCCGGCTCATACACTCCGGGAACCACGGGCTCATGCAAATGATGCGTGGTGCAGCGGCCACGGGAGCGCACATAAAGCAGGCCAGGCCGCGCACTACCCGGTTCAGGATACCACCCCGCACACGCCCCATGCAGTTCGATGAGCCCTTCGCCATGCCTTTTGAAGTAGCAGCTTGTGCCCTTTAGCCCGGGTGACTCGCGCTTTGCAAAGCCGTGCCGCAGCAGCAGGTTCCCGCCTGTCAATACATCCCGCCCCCAGAAAAACATCTGCTGCCGTAGTGCGCTGGAGAAGTCGCGCAGCAGCACGCGCTGGCGCGAGAGGGGAACTTCAGACGCGCTCTGCATACTCGATGACCTCCGCTTGTTTGAGTTGTTGATCTTCGGTGGCTTCGACGGCGCATTGGCAGTCGGTGCAGCATTTCAGATCGTCGAGCAGGAAGCCGCGTTGCTTCCAGAGGTCGAGTCCATCGCCGATGTCGATGCCGAGCCTGCCTGCGATCTCACGGGCGATGACGCCAAAACGGGCACGGTATTTGTAGATGAAGCAGAATAGCATGCCGCGATGCTGCAAGGATGGCCCGCTGTAAAAGAGGCCTGGGGCGAGGGTGGACTCGTCCGCCGCCTCGCTGAAGATGGCGCTGCCATTTTTCCACTCCCAGAGGTCGCGGATGGGTTCGAGGGCGCTGCGGAAGCCCGTGCATAAAATGGGCACGGTCGGGCTGATGAAGGGCTGGCCATCTTTCACCGCGAGTTCGTAGCCGCCTATGACCGGACGCACGCTCTGCACCTCGGCATTTTTATAAAAGCGGATCTGGCCGGGAGCTTCGAGCAGGGCCGTTTTCAGCCGGTCCCGCGTGTGAGGGCTGAGGGCACGGCTGGGATCGGGATCGTCACTGTCCCACGGATGCCCGCGGGAGAGCAGATGCACGTCTTTGCGGAGCTGCATGAGGTTGATCGCCGCGTCGATGCCGCTCTCGTAGCCGCCGATGAGGGTGAATTGCTGCCCGGTGGAAGCGATTTGCTCCCAATCGCGCACGCGGCCGTTGTGAAGGCAAAAATCGGCTCCGTCGATGCCGCCGAAATCGGCCCGGGCAAACTCGCCGATGGCCCAGATGACGTAACGGGCGCGTTTCATGCCCCGCGGGGTTTGGACCTCGAAATCGTCGTGCACGCGGCGCAGCCCGGTGACGCGCACCCCGGCTTCCACCGCCAGCCCGTAGTGCTCCACGGTGGCGCGGAGGTAGGTGGCATATTCTTTGCCGGTGGGATGTTGGGTGTTGAGGAAATCGGCGGGCGAGGTCTCCGGCGAGATCGCATTCAGGTCGGCAAAGCCAAACGCGTTGCTGTGAAATGAAGGCGTGAGCAGCCGCATCTGCTCAGGCCAGGCCTCGAAGCTGGCACCGCTGCCTTCTTGGTCCACGACAAGCACATCCTCCACACCTGCGGCCTGAAGCGCCAGCGCGCAGCCCAGGCCCGCCGGGCCGGCACCAATGATGAGAACCGTGGAATCGAGTTTCATACGGCAAGGCAGGCGATGAGCCAGGCGCTGATGATCGAGGTGAGCATCTGGCGTCCGGCGATTTTTGCGGCAAAGATCCAGCCGAGTTCCTTGCGCACCGTCCACAGCGTGACGAGGCAGGCGGTGAAGGTGCTGGCCAGCCAGACGAGCACAAAGACCTGCCCGACGCCGAGCGTCGCGAGCAGAGCGCCGTCATCGCCATTCAAAGTGAGCAGACCATCCTTGCGCAGGATGGAAAAAAGAATGCCGGGAGCCGCCTCACCTGGCAGGCGAAACAGCCTCATCACCGGTGCCACGCCCGCCGTGATCCAGGCAATGACACCCAAATGCTCCAGCAATGCCGCGGCGAGGCAGATGGCGATGAAGATGGGCATCGCCTGCTTCAAAAACTGCCCCAGCGCCGCCTTCACGCGCCACCAGACGGCACGCAACGAGGGCTTTTGCAAAAAGGAGCGCTCCTGCAGCGGCAAGGAGGCCTCCTTTGCCAGTGCCCCATGCCAAAGACGTGTGTGCAGCGCACCGGCAACGAACAGAGCCGCGAGATAGGGGAAGAACAAACCTGGTTGCCCCGCTGCGGCAAAAATGCTCAATGAAGCGCCAATCTGATAACTGCACGCACTGCCAAAACCGATCATCGACACACATGCACCGCGGCTGCACTTTGAGCAGGAGCGTGATTGAAACACCGCCACCACTTTGCAGCCGAAACCGCTGAGCACCGGGATCAAATCGCGACCGCTGAGACCGATGTGACGCAGCCACGGATCGAGCGCTGCCGTGATGCGATCCTTCAGCCCCGTTTCCTCTGCCAGCGCCACGCTCACGCTGATGAGCAGCACCACGGGAAAGGCCCACAGGAAGGAATACCAGCCCAGCGTGATGGCCCCGTAGCCGCCGGTGAGCATCACCTGCGCGATTTGCGGCCAGCTTTCCGCCCACGCCTTCAGCGGCGTGATTGCCAGCCCATCCACCAGCGGCTGCGCCCAGCTTGCAAAGAGATAGGCCGCATACACCGGCAGGGCAAACAGGAGCGCCATGCTCAGCAGCGACAGCCAGGGACCGATGCGTTTGTTTTCAAACAGAGTGGTCTGTGGCTGCACGGGAGTGTGGTGCAGTCCTTTGGACTGCGGAAGCAGCCCGGAGGGCTGGAGCACATTCACCTGCGCGGCGCTTTGGATGGCTTTCAGCACGTTCATGCGCCCAGCCAAGTCCAGGTCACGCGCATTCACGATCACCACCGGAATGCCTAGGCGCTCACGATAGATCTGCGCCAGGCTTTCGATCTGCTGCGGCGCCTTGTCCTGAAAGGTGATGGCGAGCGCGGTCTTCTTCTGCTGGAGGTCCAGCTCGCGCAGCAGCGTCTCCACCTCGCTCACAGCATGAGTGCCACGCGCTACGAGCAGAACGACATCCGCGTCCGCCATGGCTGAGAGCGCCGTTTGCGTGGTCTGCGCATCTCCCGCCAAACGAATGCCTGGTGTGTCCACCAACTCGCAGCCGCAGTCAGCCACCCGGCATTTCCGGCAGACCACTGTCGATCCACGGAAGTTCGCCTCATCCCCCGTCGCATGTCCGGTGAGCCCGCGGAAAAGCGCGGATTTACCGACGGACTCGAGGCCCGCAAGCATCACCTGGGGTACAGTCGATTTCATGCAATATGCTTGCATTAATGTAATCCCACATTAACTGCAAACAGTTTGCATTAAAAATTTCATTTCGAATGCGCGTCACGGTCATCTCCGGTTTCCTTGGCTCCGGCAAAACCACGCTCCTGCGCCGCCTGCTGCGCATGAGCGGGGATCTGCGCCTGGGCGTCATCGTGAATGACATGAGCGATCTCGAAGTGGACGGCGATCTTCTTCGCGATCCTGAGAATCTGAACGAGGCCCATGGAAACTTTGCCAGCATCCAGTCAGGCAGCATCTCTGGTACTCAGAGAGCTGCGTTTGCGCGCGTACTCGATGCCTGGCTGGGACGGAACGACCTCGACCACATCGTCATCGAGACATCCGGCAGCACGCATCCCTGGCCGCTGGTGGAGGAGATCAGCCAGCGCCCCGGCCTGACCCTCGACACCTTTGTCACCCTGATTGATGCAAGATCTTTCATGGAGGATTTTGGCGGCGGACGGGTGATCCGCGAGCTTTCGCACCCGCAGGCTCCGTTGATGATGGCGCAGATCCAACTGGCCGGGGTCATTCTCCTCACCAAGACCGAGCCACTGCCACCGCCGAGCCTGCAGCTCATCGCCACGCACCTCAGCGCGTTGAATCCACAGGCTTCCTTGTTCGCGGTGAACTATGGCCGCATCCATCCGGGGCAGCTCCTGGGCACCGGCAGTTTTGAACTCGGAAAGGCCCGCGAAATCGCTGCCCAGTGGCCTGCGGTGGCCGAAAAAGCCGCACTAGAGGACGCCCTTGGCAGCACCGTGATCGAGGACCCGCGCCCGCTGCACCCGCGCAGGCTTTGGACCTTGTTCCGTGAGCGCCTCGGCACCAGCATCCATCGCAGCAAAGGCTTCATCTGGCTGGCTTCGCGCAGCCGCGAGGTCCTGCTATGGAACCAAGCCGCAGGCAGCCTCGGCCTGGAACTGACAGCCTATTGGAAAGCCGCACTCGTCACCAATCCCGACGGCAAGCTCGTCCCCGAGGAGATCGCCATGCTCCAGGAGCAGCTCCGTGGCGCGCATCCCGTCTTCGGCGACCGCCGCTGCGAGCTCACCGTCATTGGCCCCGCACGTGATCGCGCCATTTTTGTGCCGGAACTCCGCGCCTGCTTCTGCACCGATGCCGAAATCGCCCGCTGGCGCTCCGGCGGCACCTTCGACGATCCCTGGCCGAAATCACTGCTGCGCGTTTGAGCCGCCCGTCCTTTTGCGGGCGATCTTCAGGCCGCCGGCAATGATTTGGTTGCGCAGGCATTCGAGGCAGGCTTTCCAAGTCGAGCGGCTGATCGGGATGTAGCGTTGGGTGCCATCGGGGAAGAGCTTGGTCTCGAAGATGTTGCTGGGCTGCTGGATGATCTCGCCGTAAAGGCCGTGGATGAAAAAAGTGCGTGCATCCGCGCCATCGGGCCACGGGCTGGGCTGCTCGCAGGCCTCGCGGATGGCAGCCTCCACGGCCGAGAGAATCTCGACGGCGCTGAGCGTGATCTTGAGCGGTTTTCCCGTTTCGAGATAGTCGGCGATGACGACGTGCAGCTTCGAGACGACGGCGCTGATCGCACGCGTGTCCGCCGCGCTTTCGCCCGAGATGAGTTTCTCCAGTTCCCGCTCCGTGCGGATGAAGGCGGCGATGGATTCCGGTGCTCCGGCGGCATGGCGGACTTGGATTTCACGACGGGGGGCGGGCATGGAATCTGGCAATGGCTGATGGTGGGTGTTACCCGGCTTCGGCTTTGATTTCCGGCACCAGTTCGGCGCTGGGCAGCGCTTCGAATTGGGCGTGGATGCGGGCTTCAGGCAAGCCCACACCGATGACGACGCCGCTGGGAATGACACCGAGGGTGCCGATCATGGGGAGAAACCAGGTCTCGCCCTGTGGGCGCACGTGCTGAAAGGAAAAGGGGATCTGCGGCAGTTCGGCGAGGCGGCAGAGGCCTTTCACGCGGAGAACCTCCTCGGGCAGATGTCGCAGCACGCGTTCGAGATCGCCGCGTTGCACCACGAATGGCACGGGCACGCGCATGGAGGTGAAGGCGCGTTCGTCATCGTGGTGATGATGATGGCGCTCGTGCGGCGCTTCCGTGGCGGTGGCTTCAAAGAGGACGGTCCCGGGTGGCTCGGGCGTGGAATAACGGGTCATTGCGCTTTGCAGGCGCAGGAAACCGGCAAAGCGCTCCACATCGGTCTCCTGGCCGCGAGGGGTGAGGATTTTCAAGGCAGCGCGGATGCCGTCGAGGCGCGGTGCTTTGATGCCGCTGGTGTGGGTGAGCATCCAGTGCGTGCTTGTTTTGACCTGCTCCTGCTCGAGCTGGTTGTGCTGGCGGCGCTTCTGCCAGCGCACGGCGTCGATCATGCTGACCTGCAAGGGGGAAAGAAAGCGGCGGCACTCGCCGCGCATGGCGATGGCGGCGATGAGCGTGATGAAATCGGACGCGCCATTGGTCTCGACGAGCAGCACACCACCGCGTGGCACATCCATGGTGCCGAGCGTGAGCATGAAGTCGTTCAGCGAGGAGCAGCAGACACAGGAGCCGTTGATGGCCTGCACCTCGACATCAAGCTCACGCAGCCGCGCGGCGTCGATCTCGGCATTTTCAAAGTCGTTCACGACGACGCTGAAGCCGACTTTGCGCTCCTTCAAAGCGCCCATCAGAGCGCGGAGAAAGGTGGTCTTGCCCGCGCCGAGAAACCCGGCCACAAGAACGATGGGGATGCGGCTCACAGCTTGGTGGGGTTGGAGGCATCGCCATAAACGGCCTTTGGATCAAAGACCTTGGTCGCCTCCTTCCACATGAGGCAGCCTTCCGCGTGGGTGTAGTCGCCACCGGTAGGGATGGCGCGATAAAAGCAGGATCGATAGCCGACGTGGCAATTCGCGCCGCCGGTGGTTTCGACGCGGAGCCAGACGCAGTCTTGATCATCGTCGATGCGCAGCTCACGCACCTTTTGCACGAAGCCGGAGGTGGCGCCTTTGTGCCAGAGCACCTGGCGGCTGCGGCTGAAGTAATGTGCCTCTCCAGTGGCGATGGTTTTTTGCAGCGCCTCGGCGTTCATGTAGCCGACCATGAGCAGTTCGCCCGTCGTCACGTCGGTGGTGACAGCGGGCATCAGGCCGCTGGCATCGAATTTGGGAGCGAGGTCGCTACCTTCTTCAACTTGTTTGACTGCGCGGCGCGGGGCGAATGTGGCAGGGGGATGGTACAAGGATTCAGTGATCACCACACACACTATAAAGGAGATGAATACAAACGCAAATTATTTGCAATATAACCGATTTGAAAGATGAATGGCCCTCGCCTCCTTCCAATCAGGAATTTTCATCATGCGTCTCTTCATCCTCGCCTGCCTTTTTCCTACGCTGCTGCTTGCCCAGCAAACCCCCAAGGCCGCACCCACCAGGCTCAACCCTGAGCTCGTCGCCTCACTCGAGGCGCAGCCCGGCGTGGTTTATGCGAAGTACGGCGAGCGTGAACTGCAGCTCGATCTCTGGCGACCGAAGGCGGCGAAGAACGCACTGCCGGCGATTGTCTGCATCCACGGCGGGGGGTGGTACAAGGGCGAACGCGGCTCCATGGCGAACCTAGCCCAGGCCCTGGCGGCACGCGGTTTTGTGACGGCGACGATCAGCTATCGGCTGAGCGGCGAGGCAAAATTCCCCGCCGCCATTCAGGATGCCAAGGCGGCCGTGCGGTTCCTGCGCGCCAACGCCGCGTCGTTCGGCATCGAAGCCGGCGCCATCGGCGTCACCGGCCTTTCGGCCGGCGGCCATCTCGCCGCCCTGCTGACGACCAGCGGCGCCGTGAAGGAACTCGAGGGCGATGGGGGGCACGCGGAGGTCTCCAGCGCCGTGCAGGCGGGCATCGCCATGGGCGCGCAGAGCGATCTGCTCAGCGAACGCATCGCCGAATTGAGCGCGCGTCCCGACGATCCCTTTTACCGGACTTTCCTCGGGGCCCCGCAGGCGGAAATCCCCCAGGTGTATGCGCTCGCCTCGCCCCGTCAGCACCTCGACAAAAGCGATCCGCCCCTGCTGTTCATGAGTGGTGAACTCGATGACCCGAGCACCCACGCCGATGCCGCCCGCGCCGATCTGGAGAAATTCGGCATCGCCACCGGCCTGATTCTGCTGCCCCAGGCTCCGCACGCCTTCCCCGGTCGCCAAACCGCCTTCGACGCCTGTGTCGACGCCAGCGATGCGTTCTTCCGCAAGCATCTCGGGAAGCGAGGCTAGCCGCGCTCTGCGTGTCGATCAGATCACCAGCCCGTCACGGCTTGCTTGCGGGTGCGCACATGCTTGCCAGCGGCAGGACCTGAATGTTTTCAGCGAGCGGGTATTCCCTGGTGCCGGGATAGACCACGAACAGTTTTCTCAGCTTGAGGTCCTCCATGGCGATCTGCATGGACCGGGTCAATTTGGGGGCATCCTGGAATTTGACTTCAATGCCCGTCTGTGAGGCGGGTAAATACAGGTCCAGTTCCGAGCCACTGTGGATGGCATAAAAATAAGCTTCCTCGCCATTTCGCGAACGCAGGATTTGCTCCACCGCAAAACCCTCCCAGGAGGCCCCCAGCTTCGGGTGCACCATCAGTTCCGAGTGGTTGCCGATTCCCTGCAGGGCGTGAAAGATGCCACTGTCGCGGAAATAGATCTTGGGGGTCTTCACCAACCGCTTGCCCACGTTGGCATGCCAGGGAAGCAGGCGGCGGATCATGAACGTCTGTTCCAGCGCGTCCAGATAGTGCCGGGCCGTGGTGGGCGACACCCCCATCGAAGCGGCGATTTCGTGGCCATTCCAAAGCTGGCCGTGGTAGTGCGCGAGCATGGTCCAAAAGCGACCCATGGCCTGTGGGGCCATCCGGAATCCCAAGGTGGCAAGATCGCGTTCCAGGAAGGTGCGAATGAAATTTTTCCGCCAAGCCAGACTGTCGGCCTCGCTGCGGGCAAGATAAGAGCGAGGGAAACCGCCCCGATGCCACAGCGCCTGCCGGGCCTCCTGTGGCAGTTCGCCGAGTCCAAACCCGCCCATCTCGATGATCTCCACCCGGCCCGCCAGCGATTCGGAAGCCTGGCGTGACAACTCGGGCGAGGCGCTGCCCAAGATCAGGAAGGTGGCGGGCTGTCCTTGGCGGTCCGCCAGGACCCGCAGCACCGGAAACATTTGCGGAGCCCGTTGAGCCTCGTCGATGACCACCAGCCCGGACAGGGGGGACAAAAGGCTCATGGGATTCGCCAGGGCGAGGGCTGAAGCCGGGTCTTCCAAATCGAAGTAGCCAGCCTCACCGGCTTGCAACAACTGCCGAGCCAGCGTTGTTTTCCCGCATTGGCGGGGCCCGATCAAAGCCACAATGGGGGCGCGGTTCAGGCCTGTGCGGATCTGCTTCAGGTAGGTCGCGCGAGCAATCATACTTGAAATCATCCAATGCCGTTGGACAATTTCAAGTAAATTCCACCCCGAAAGAAGGCAAACGCCTTCGGTGGG
>JBIJBO010000116.1:0-11827 GCA_044345215.1 Prosthecobacter sp.
GCGAGCGCGAGGCGCCACCGTCTATGCCCGGCGAACCTCCGCAGGGCCAGAGCGACAAGCTGCTGGAGTTGCAGAAGCAGATCGTCAACGCCACCTGGCGCGTGGTCCGCGACACCAACGCCGGCCGGCTCATGGAAGACGCCGCGCCGGATGTCGATGTCGTCCATCAGTCGCAGGGCCTGACCCTCGACAAGACCAAGGAAGCGATGGAGGAGGCCGAGGATGCGGAAGTGAAACAGGCGCTCACCGAGGCCTGGAAGAGCATGAAGGACGCGCTCGACCCGCTGCAGCAGGCCGCGCGCGAGCACAAGCGCACGGCGCTCAACCAGGCGCTCGGCTTTGAGCAGAGCGCGCTCGAGTGGCTGCACCGGGCCAGCAGTCGCGAGCACCTTATCCAGCGCCAGAACCAGCCGTCGCAGGGCGGGCAGGGCCAGCGGCCCAACGAGAGCCAGCTCGCCAACCTGGAGCTCAAGCAGGAGGAACAGCGCTACGAGGAGGAGAAGGCGGCCGCCGCCGGGGCCGATCCCGCGCAGCAGGAGAATTTGCAGGTGCTCAACCGCCTCAAGGAACTCGCCCGCCGGCAGGAAGCGCTGGCGGAGAAGATGAAGGAGCTGGAGCAGCAGATCGCCCAGGCGAAGACCGAGGCCGAGCGCGAGGAATTGGAGAACCAGCTGGAGCGCCTGCAGCAGGAGCAGGAGCAACTGCTCGGCGATCTCGACGAACTGCAGGAGCGCATGGAGAAGCCGGACAACGCCGCCAACATGGCCGAGGCGCGCGAGCAGCTCGAGCAGGTGCGCGACCAGGTCATGGACGCCGCGGAAAAACTGCGCGAGCAGGAACTCGCCGCCGCCGCCAACGCCGCCACCCGCGCCCAGCGCGAGCTCGAGGCGCTCGGCGAGGCCTTCAAGCAGAAGACCGCCCAGCGCTTCAGCGAGGAGATGCAGCAGCTGCGCCGCCAGGCCCGCGAGGTGGCCGAGCAGCAGAAGCAAATCGGCGAGGCCCTGGAAAACCAGAAGACGCCCGGCCCTGGCGAGAGCACGTCAGCGCTCGAACGCATGCTCGACGGCAGTCAGGTCGCGCGAAAGATTGAGGAGCAGAGCGGGCGGGTGAACGAACTGATGGAGAACCTGCGCCGGCTGAGCGAGCAGGCTGAAGGCAACAACCCGCTCCTGCATCGCCGCCTCTACGAAGCCGTGCGCGAGGCCCAGACCAGCGGCTTGGAACAGAACCTCGAGGAGGCCCGCCTGCAGAGTCGCTATGGCCAGCGCGCCGAAGCTCAGGACGCCGAACGCCAGGCCGCCACCGCGGTCGACAAACTCCAGCAGGGCGTCGAACAGGCAGCCGAAAGCGTACTTGGCAGCGAGACCGACGCCCTGCGCCTGGCTCGTGCTGAACTCGATGACCTGATTCAGCAAGCCGGCGAGGAAGCGGGGGGCGCGAAAGCGCCGGGGCTGGGCGGTGAGCCCAAAAAGCCGGGGCAGCCGGGTGAGACCCAAGAGCCAGGGAAGGGCCAGCAGGCTCAGACGGGGCCGACAGGTCAAACAGGTCAAGCCCAAGCGGATCCGCCCGGTGCATCCCAAGAGCCGAGCCCGCGGGGCCAGCCCTCTGACCCCAAAGGCCAGGGTCAGCCGGGTCCAATGGCCGGCCAGCCCGGTCAAGCCAGCGAGACCACGCCCGGGAAACAAGGTCCGGGGTCCCGAGCGGAGAGCGCCGAACCTCAGCGCGCAGGTGGCGGCGAAGGCCGCTCGAGCGGCTTTTTCTTTGACGACGCCACGGAAGCCCCCCATCGCGGCGCCCTCACCGGGGAAGGCTACGACCGCTGGAGCGACCGCCTGCGCAACGTCGAGGAACTGCTCAGCCAGCCCGAGCTGCGCAACGAGGCGGCGCGCGTGCTCGACAACGCCCAAGCCCTGCGCCGCGAGCGCAACGACGCGGCGCCGCAGTCCGATCACCTTGCCCTGCGCATCGTTCAGCCGCTGATCGAACTGCGCGACCGCGTCGCCGAGGAACTCGCCAAGCGCGAGGCCGGCAACAGCACCGTGCCGGTCGACCGCGACCCGGTGCCTCCCGCCTTCCGTGATCTCGTCCGCCGCTATTACCAGGAGTTGGGCCGTGGCGATTGAGAGCTGTCCCCCGGCATGACTTTCCTGTTTCAACACCCTGAACGCCTCTGGATCACGCTGGTCGTGATCGCGGTCGGTGTTGTCGTGCTTTGGCGAGGCTACCGGCACTCGTCACTGGCCGGCGGACGGCGCATGGCCGCCAGGCTCTGCAAGCTGGCGGCCCTGACCCTGCTCGCCCTTTGCCTCGCCGATCCGCGGTGGACACGGCAGCAGCCAAAGCGCGGCGCCAATGAACTCGCGGTCGTGGCCGACACCAGTGCCTCGCTCGACCTCGCTGAAACCGCCGGCGGACCGACCCGCGCCGATGCTCTGCGCCGCGTCCTCGGCAAGGGCGGCGACGAGCCGGCCTGGCTGCGCGAGCTCGGCGAACTCTTCCGCGTGAAAACCCTCACCGTCGACGAACGCCTGCGCAGTGTCGCCGACTTTGGCGAGCTTGATTTCCGCGGTCGTCGCTCCGACCTGGCCGGGGCCCTGCAGGCCTTGGAGCGCGGCGCCGCCGGGCGCTCGCTGGCCGCCACGGTGCTGTTCACCGACGGCAATGCCACGGATGCCTGGCCCCAGGAAAAGCCGGCACGGCCGGTTTTCCCCGTGCTTGTCGGTGCCCGCGCGCCCTCGCCCGACCTGGCGCTCCGGGAGGTGTCCGTCACCCAAACCGCCTTTGAGGATTCGCCGGTCGTGCTCACGGTGACTTGGTCGGCCAGCGGTTTCGACAACCGCGAGGTCGCGCTCGCCGTGCTCGACGACGCGGGCCGGGTACTCGTCTCGGAAAAGCAGCGTGTCGTGGCCTCGGCGCCGACGCCGGTGGCGCGTCTGAAGGTGCCGGTGGCCAAGCCAGGCGTCTCTTTCCTGCGCGTCGCCTTGATGGACGCCTCGATGCTGGCGAAGACCGCCAAGGATGAATGGCGCGGCCTGCTGCAGGAGAGTGTGAGGATCAACAACGAGCGCCTGGTCGCCGTCGATCGCGGCCAGGGCCCCTACCGCGTGCTCTATGTCTCCGGTCGACCGAACTGGGAGTTCAAATTCCTCCGCCGCGCCCTCGCCGGCGATCCCGAGGTGCAGCTGCCCTCGCTCGTGCGCATCGCCAAGCGCGAGCCGAAGTTCGAGTGGCGCGGCCGGGTGGGCGAGAGCAGCAACCCGCTGTTTCGCGGCTTTGGCGACCAGGCAACGGCCCAGCGCTACGACCAGCCGGTGCTGATCCGTCTGGGCACGAAGGACGCCAGGGAACTGGCCGAGGGTTTTCCGAAAAGCGCCGACACCCTGTTTGGCGAGTACCGCGCGGTCGTCATTGATGACCTCGAGGCGGAATTCTTCACCCAGGAGCAGATGAACCTGCTGGAGCGCTTTGTCGCCGAACGCGGCGGCGCCCTGCTGATGCTTGGCGGCCAGGAAAGTTTTCAGGCCGGCGGGTATGAGCACACACCGGTCGGTCGCCTGCTGCCGGTGCAGCTCGACCGCGTCGGCGCCGTCGAACCGGTGCGCAACGCCCGGCTCGACCTCAGCCGCGAGGGCTGGCTGGAACCCTGGACGCGCCTGCGCGCCGGCCAGGACGAGGAGGAGCGCCGGCTCGCCGCCATGCCCGGCTTCTACTCGGTTAACCCCGTGCTCTCGATCAAGCCCGGCGCCAGCGTGCTCGCCACCGTCGCCACGGCCGGGGCAACGCATCCGGCACTCGTCGCCCAACGCTTCGGCGAGGGCCGCAGCGTGGCGCTGACGATCGGCGACGTCTGGCGCTGGGGCCTGAGCGATGCCGCGGCGATGAAGGATCAGGAGCGCTTCTGGCGCCAGCTCCTGCGCTGGCTGGTGGTCGACGTGCCCGACCGTGTGCAGTTGGCAGTCGCCCCCGAAGCCGCCAGCGTCCGGCTGGCCATGCGCGTGCGCGAGGCGGATTTCCGCCCGATGGACGACGCCCTCGTGGCCTTCGAGGTCGCCGGACCCGACGGTGCCAAGGTGCGTTTACCGGCGGAGCCGAGCCTGGCCGAGGCCGGCTTGTTTGAGGCGGAGTTCTTCCCCAAGGAGGCCGGCGCCTGGCGGGTGCAGGCCAGCGTCTCCCGCGCCGCGGGCGAGAACCTGCCGGCCTTTGAGGCGGTCAAAGACAGCGGCTGGGCCTGGCAGCCGGAGGTGGCGGAATGGGCGCGCCTGGAACCCGACCGAGCCGGTCTGCAGAAGCTGGCCGAAGCGAGTGGCGGTCGGCTGATCGAACTCGACGAGGTCGGCCGGCTGCCGGAGCTGCTGCGCGCCATCGAGGTGCCGGTGCAGGAAACTCTCAGCAAGCCACTCTGGCATGCGCCCTGGGTCTTTGTCCTGCTGCTCGGCCTGCTCGGGGCGGAATGGCTGCTGCGACGGAAGGGAGGGCTGGCATGAAAACCCAAACACGCTTGCCAACCTTTGGCCTGAGTCTGCTGGCGCTGCTGGCCGCGCCGGCGGCCGTTGCCCAGCCGGCCCGCGAGCTGGAGCTGATCCTCGTTCAGGGCGCGGCCGGCACGGAGGAGTTCGCCACCGTCTTTGATCGCCAGGCCGCGTTCTGGCAGGAAGCCGCCGCCAAGGCGGGCGCCACCCTCACCCGGCTCGGCCACGGCGCGGAGGCCGACGATTTGCCGGCGCTCGAGACAGCCCTGCAGAAGGCGGTGCAGCCGGACCGGGGCCAGCTTTGGCTGGTGCTCATCGGCCACGGCACCTACGACGGCCGCGAGGCCAAGTTCAACCTGCGCGGCCCCGACCTGACACCGGCCTGGCTGGCGGAACGCTTGAAACCGCTGCGCCGCGAGCTGGTCCTCGTGCACACCGGCTCCGCGAGCGGCGGCTTTCTGAAGCCGCTGGCCGGCCCGCAGCGCACGATCGTCACGGCCACCAAGGGCGGCGACGAGGTGTTTTACGCGCGCTTCGGCGAACACTTCGCGCCCGCCATCGCCGGCATTGCCGAGGCGGATCTTGATCAGGACCGGCAGGTGTCGGTGCTGGAAGCCTTCCTGCACGCCAGCCGGCGAGCGGCGGAGTTCTATCAGAACGAGGATCGCCTCGCCACCGAGCACGCCCTGCTCGAGGACAACGGCGATGGCATCGGCACACGCGCGGAAATTTTCGAAGGCACCCAGCCGAAGGCCGCGCCTGCGGGTGCCGCACCCGATGGCGCCCGCGCCAGCCAGCTCGCACTCGTGCTGAGCGAGGACGAGGCCCGGCTGACCGACGACCAGCGCGCCCGACGGGATGAACTGGAACACCGGCTCAAGGCCCTCCAAGCAGAGAGGGCCGGCAAGGGCGAGGACGCTTTCTTTTCCGAGCTTGAGCCGTTGCTGCGCGAGTTGGCGGAGATCTATCGATGACGGATTCCCCCGCTTGCCGCCCTGCGCGGCGGAGCCCTCAAGGCAGGACGGCTCGCGCAGTCTGCGAGTTGTTGAGACTTGGCACGTTTCTTTGGCATGACTCGCTGGTCCTGCCTCTTTCTCGCCGCCGCCTGCCTGCAGGCCGCGGACATTGCCGTCGAACCCGCCGGTTCCGTGCTGCGCTTCAGCGCCGAAGGCCAGCCGGTTTGCAGTTATCAAATGCAGCCCGGCGAGGTGCCGGAGGGTGTGAATGAAATCTTCCGGCATGGCGCCCACCTGCATCCGGTTCATTCCCCGAGCGGGCGCTGCGTCACCGGCAACCACCAGGCCGACCATCCCTGGCAGCGCGGCATCTGGATGGCCTGGACGAAGACCGCGTTCGGCGATGCCCATCCGGACTTCTGGAACATGGGCAAGGCCGATGTCAAAAGCGGCGGCTCGCTGCCCGCCGAGGTGCGCTTCGCCCGGCTCCAAAAAAGCTGGGGGGGACCCCAGGGCGGAGGCTTCGTCAGCGAGCATGTCTTCCTCGATCACAGTCGCACGCCGGAGCAGAAGGTGCTCAACGAGACCTGGGAGGTTGCCGTGTCCCAGCAGTCGCTCGACGGCACTCGGACGAATGTCATCGACCTTGTCAGCACCCAGACCTGCGCCACCGACCGGCCGCTCAAGCTGCCCAAGTATCACTACGGCGGCCTCGGCGTGCGCGGCGCACCGGAATGGAATCCGGTCGAGTCGCTCCGCATGCTCACGAGCGAGGGCCATGACCGCAATACCGGCGACAGCACAACCGCGCGCTGGGTCTGGCTCGGGGGCGAGATCGATGGCGCCATCGCCGGCATCGCCCTGCTCATTCATCCGTCGAATTTTCGCTTCCCCCAGCCGCTGCGCCTCAACCCAAAAAACCCGCAGCTCTGTGTCGCTCCGTCCCAGGGTGGCGATTGGTTGATCGAACCTGGCAGCCCCCTCGTCTCCAAGTATCGCCTGCTGGTTTTTGATGGCAAACCGGACGCGAAATGGATTGAGGCACAATGGCAGAGCTACTCGCAGAATCCCTGACCGTCAGTCCGCCTGCGATGGATCCATCCCGGCGTAAAACTCGCGAAACGCCCGCACTTCCTCCTCCGTGGCGAGCCCCGTCACGATGTGACCTGCAAGGCTGCGGATGATGTAGGCTTCGTCGGCGGGCAGGGCGAGTCTTTTGATCGCCAGAGCGATGATCGAGTCGAAGGTGTTGCCGTTGTAAAAGCAAAAGGGAGCTTTGCGGTGGCATCGTCGGCAAAGATCCACCACCTCGTCCAAACACATGCTTTGAGTGTGCTGAGGCAGCCAGAGTTCTTTTGTCTCCGCATGACCATCGGAGGTCGGCTTGTACAAGGCGTTGTTGGCCGCGCAAAGCACGGCATTCTGAGCTGTGACGATGTCCCAGGTGAGTCAGCCAGCCAAGCATGCTTCGCCGCCATAACTCACATTGCTTTCTGTTGGGTGGAATCCTTCATTCAAAGCCTTCCCTTGCTCGTTTGAGCCACAGAGAGGCAAAATCAAATGCATCTGCTTGTCCGATTCCATCGGTCATTGTCCAGCTTGACGCGATACCCCACACTGGGATCCATCACCGCTGTATCGCTTCCGATAAGCGCCCGGGGTGGTGCTCATGGTGCGGGTGAATTCTCGGATCATGTGGCTGTGATCGCTGAATCCGCTCTCCAGGGCGATCGTGGTGATGGTTGCGTCCGTCTCGACCAGGAGTTGGCAGACTTTGCCGATGCGAAACTGGCGGACGTAGGCAGAAGGCGTGAGCTGAAAGGCTTTCTTGAAGTGCCGCTGAAAACCACGGACCGACATGCCAGCAAGGCGGGCGAGATCCTCCACCGCCACGGGCGAGGCGAAGTGATCCCGGATGTGCTCCAGCACCGGAGTAAATTGCACAAGGGGCGAGGCGATGCTGGCGGCCTTTTGCAGGTCCCTGGAGATGCCGGCAAGCCCGACCACGCGACCATCCCTGCCGCGCAACGGAATCTTCGAAGTAACATACCAGTCGGGACTGGCGGGATGGCGCATCACCATCTCCACCCGGCCCCAGATTACCTCTCCGGAGAGCACCCTTTGATCGTCGCGCGTGTAATGGTCGGCAAGATAGGCCGGGATAAAATCATGGTCGGTGCGGCCGAGAACGCCCTTGGGATCAGCGAAGCCGTGCGCGAGATGCATGATGCGGCTGGCATAGCGGTAGATGCCCTGCGCATCCTTGATGAAGAAACGAGTGTCAGCATACGCATCGAACAGGCGCAGTTCATACCCTGGCGCGAGTTGGGCGAGGAAATCGACAGGCGGTGGCGGCGCTTCGGGCATTCGCCCTCAAGTACGCCTCATCGCGATCCGATTGGCAATTTTTTGGCGCATTCGTTCACAAATCCGGCGTCGGAATCCAAGCGATGTCCGATACGCGGTGGCAAAATGAAATTCCATCCAGCATCGCAACGATCCACGAAGACAGGTCACCCACCCACCACCCTATGGCCATCACGTTTCTGAAATCTGGCAAACCCGAAAGTCAACGCGCCGAAGACGACACCAAGGTGCGCGGCATCGTCGAGAGCACCCTGGCGGAGATCGCCGCGCGTGGCGATGAAGCGGTGCGGGAACTGTCCATCAAGTTCGACCGCTACGCCCCGCCCAGCTTTAAGCTCAGCCCGGCTGAAATCGAAGCAGCGATGGCGAAGGTCTCGGCCCGCGACCTTGACGATATCCGATTCGCCCAAGCTCAGATCCGTCGTTTTGCGGAAGCCCAGCGTGCCACCATGACCGATCTCGAAGTCGAAACGCTCCCCGGCGTCATCCTCGGCCACAAGCACATTCCCCTGCAATCGGTCGGTTGTTATGTGCCGGGCGGCAAGTTCCCGATGGTGGCTTCGGCCCACATGTCCGTGCTGACCGCATCCGTCGCCGGCGTGCCGCGCATCGTCGCTGCCGCCCCGCCCCAGAACGGCGCTCCCCATCCCGCCATTGTCGCAGCCATGCACCTGGGCGGCGCACACGAAATCTATGTCCTCGGCGGCATGCAGGCCATCGGTGCCATGGCCTTGGGAACGGCGACGATCGCCCCGGTGGACATGATCGTGGGTCCTGGGAACGCCTTCGTGGCCGAAGCCAAGCGCCAACTCTTCGGCCGCGTGGGCATCGACCTTCTCGCCGGTCCCACCGAGACGATGGTGATCGCGGACGACACCGTCGATGCCGAGCTTTGCGCGACGGATCTGCTCGGGCAGGCCGAACATGGTTACAACTCACCCGCTGTCCTGCTGACAAACTCATCCCAACTCGCGCACGCGACCCTCGCGGAAATTGATCGTCTTCTCGACATCCTGCCCACGGCGGAAACCGCACGCGCCTCGTGGCGGGACTATGGCGCCGTGATCCTTTGCGACACCTATGAGGAAATGCTCACCATGGCCAACGAGATCGCGTCTGAGCACGTGCAGGTCATGACCGACCGCGACGACTGGTTCCTGGAAAACATGACCTGTTACGGCGCCTTGTTCCTGGGTCCGCGTACCCATGTGGCCAATGGCGACAAGGTCATCGGCACCAACCACACCCTGCCGACGAGAAGGGCCGGGCGCTACACCGGCGGACTCTGGGTGGGCAAGTTCCTGAAAACTCATACCTATCAAAAAGTCCTCACCGATGAAGCCGCGACCTTGATCGGCAAATACGGCTCACGGCTGTGCATGCTGGAGGGATTCGTGGGCCATGCCGAGCAATGCAACCTGCGCGTCCGTCGTTATGGCGGTGAAGACGTGGCGTACGGTGCCGCTGCCGAGTGATGCCGCTTTTTCACCAAGCATCCGATCCGAGAACTCCAACCCAAAACAGCAGACGTCATGTCAACCGAGGTCTATTCATCCAAACCCCAAGGCAAAATCCCCAACAACCGATTCCCCCTCCTCGTGCATCGCAACGCCATCCCAGGTGGTGGAGCCGAGGCGATCAAAGCCCGGTTCCGTGCCAACGGTTGGTCCAACAACTGGGATTACCCCGGCGTTTACCCCTACGCGCACTTCCACTCCACGTCCCATGAGTGTCTCGGCTGTGCCAACGGTTGGATGGATCTCCATTTGTCGGTCGGGGAAAGCGGCTGGACCCGTTTGCGGATCAGCACCGGCGATGTGATCGTCATCCCCGCCGGAGTCAGTCACGAGATGGTCGCCCAATCGGATGATCTTCATGTGTGCGGTGGCTACCCGGGCGGACGCGATTGGGACGACATCGAGGAAGCCTTCCTCAGCGATGAAGACTACAAGCGCGCCTGCAAACGCATCATGATGCTGCCCATTCCCGACCGTGATCCCGCGACCGGCGAGCCAATGCCGGAATGGCACGCCGCCCCGTCATCGGTGGACGCAGGCTGGAACGACTGGCGCACCACCCTCGACGCCAGGTCCGCTTAACCATCGACACCGCATGAATCCCGCTTCAACAAGGCTGAACCTGCACCGCACCACCAGCGGTGCAGGTCCTGTCTTGTTGATGCTCCACGGCGTCACGCGTTGCGGAGCCGATTGGGAACCGCTGCTGCCGGCCCTCGCAGCACATTGGAAGGTCATCGCCCACGACCAACGCGGTCACGGGACTTCGCCGCGAGCCGGGAGCTACCTCGTCAAAGACTACATCGCTGATGCCGTGAGATTGGTGCGGGAGGAAGCCGCCGACCCCATCGTCCTCTTCGGGCATTCTTTGGGGGCAATGGTGGCCGCAGTGGTCGCGGCGGAACTGCCGGAGCGAGTGCGCGGCATCATTCTCGAAGACCCACCCTTTCACACCATGGGCAACCGCATCGCCGGCAGTGCGTGGCAGGCGCAGTTCACTGGCATGAGAGAGGCCGCACGAAAGCGCGGCAGCGTGGAAGAAATCACCGACGCTCTCGCAGACATCCGCCTCCCTGCCGGCGGCGGCTTCAAACGCCTCGGCGATCTTCGAGACCGCACCTCGCTGGCATGGAGTGCGCAATGCCTCAGCCAACTCGACCCCGAGGTGCTCACGCCCGTCATCGAAGGCCGCTGGCTCGATGGCTATGATTTCCCTGACGCGCTCTCCCGCGTCCGTTGTCCCACCTTGCTGTTCCAGGCCGATCCATCTGCAGGTGGTGCGCTCACCGACGCCGATGCCGAGAGCCTGAAGTCCATCATTTCCACCTGCCAGCAGGTTCGCTTCCCCGGCTGCGGTCACAACCTGCACCGTGATCACCCCGAGTCGGTGTTGCGAGCCTTTGCTGACTTCGCCGCCGCTCGGCTCCGTTGAATCGAAACCCCAGTGACTCGATGATGCACGTTCTCACTCGTCTCATTTTTTTCCTGGCAATCCCCGCCTGGGCACAAGCCGCGCCCGCGCAAAAGCCCAACATCCTTCTCATCCTCGCCGATGACATGGGCTGGGGAGATCTGCGCTGCCACGGCAATGAAAAAATCGACACGCCATCACTCGACATGCTCCAGAGCCAAAGCGTGGAACTGGAGCATTTCCATGTCAGTCCGGTCTGCTCTCCCACTCGCGCTTCCTTGCTCACCGGGCGCCATCATTTCCGCCTCCGGGTGCTGAATACGACCTCGGGCTTGGAGACCCTGCATGGTGAGGAAGTGACGCTCGCAGAGGCGCTGAAACCGGCGGGCTATGTGAGCGGCTGTTTCGGCAAATGGCACAATGGTGCGAATCATCCCACCACGGCCCGCGGTCAGGGCTTTGATGAGTTTTTTGGCTTCGCGGGTGGCTTTTTCTCGAACTACTTCGATCCCGCACTGGATCACAATGGCGTCACGGCAGCGCGGAAGGGTTTCATCACGGATGTGCTCGCGGACGTGGCGATGGCCTTCATGGAGAAACATCGAGCGCAGCCCTTTTTTTGTTATGTGCCCTTCAATGCCTGTCACTCACCCATGCAGGCACCGAACGACTTGTTCGCGAAATACACCAAGCTGGGCTTCGAGCCGAAGACCGCCGCCGTTTACGCGATGATCGAGAATCTCGATGCCAACGTGGGCCGGATGCTCATGAAGCTCGATTCGCTCGGGCTCGCCGAAAACACCCTCGTGATGTTCGCCACTGACAACGGCCCGAACACGCCGCGTTTCAATGGCGGCATGCGCGGTGGCAAAGGCAGCCTCTTTGAGGGCGGACAACGCGTGCCCTGCTTCATCCGCTGGCATGGAAAACTCGAGGCCGGCAAGCGCGTGTCCCAGATCGCCCAGCATGTCGATGTGCTGCCAACCTTGCTCGATCTCGTCGGCGTGCCCTTGCCTGAAACGCCACCACTCGATGGTGTGAGCATCGCGCCGTTGCTGCGTGGCGAGACGGTAAAGTGGCCTGAGCGTCTGCTCTTCGAGGTCAGCG
>JBIJBO010000117.1:0-11746 GCA_044345215.1 Prosthecobacter sp.
CGACATGATTTTCGCCTTCGACTCCATGCCGGTCATCATTGCCGTTGTGCGTGATCCCTACCTCATGATCACCTCCAGCCTTTGGGCGGCGGCCGGCCTGCGCAGCCTGTACTTCCTGCTGGTGGCGGCGCAGAACAAATTCTGGGCACTCGACAAGGCCGTCATGATCCTGCTCGTCTTTGTCTCCCTCAAGCTCATTGGCGCGGCCTTCCACTACCATCTGCCGAATGCGGTCAGCCTGTCCATCGTGGTGCTGATCCTTGGCGCCGGCATCGGCTGGTCGCTGCTGCGACCGCCGCCGGTCGATCGCGAGGCCTGAGCGGGCCTTGAATCATTGAGCGGCTTTCGATCAAGGTCGTCCTGAGGGTGTGCAAGAGCGTCCGGCTCTTGGCCTGCATGTCATTTGACGGTGGTGATGCCTGAGTTGAAGAAGGCGAGCATGCTGCCGGCTTCGGCGCGTCGGGTGAAACCTTTGCGGAGCATGATGATGACTGACAAACCATGCAGTCAGCCAGGCTCTTGAATGGCAAAGGCTAAAAATGGAGAGTCGTCACACGCGCGATTTTTCAGCGCCAACACCTGCCGTCGGTGAATCCAGATCATCTCGATCGCAGGTGGTGAGGCGTATCAAGGATTTGGGACTTGCCATCCCTGCAAATCCGAACGAATCCGGTCGGCATCCTGCGGATTCGATCCCTCGCAAGGTGCAGGCCAAAGCCTGCTGCGCTGACAAAACCGATGAAACGAAATTGGCCGTGGTTTAGCTGGAGCCCCCACGTGACGCGAGGAATTCGGTGATGCCAACGGCGAGTTGCGGGCCAATTCCGGGGACGCGGGCGATGTCATCGACGGTGGCCTTGCGCAGGCGGGCGACCGAGCCAAAGGCCTTGAGCAGGGCCGCCTTGCGCGCCTCGCTGACGCCGGGGCAGTCGTCGAGCAGGCTCTCGGAGACACGCCGGGCGAGCAGCAACTGATGGTAACCGTTGGCCCAGCGGTGGGCCTCGTCGCGGATTCGCTGGAGCAGCTTCAGGGCGCCGCAGTCGTGCGACAGCCGCAGAGGTTCGGACTCGCCGGGCCGGAAGATCTCCTCATGCTGTTTGGCCAGGCCGATGATGGGCAGGCCGCCGAGGCCGAGGCGCTGAAGTTCCTTGACCGCGACGCCGAGCTGGCCCTTGCCACCGTCGACGATGACCAGATCGGGCAGGCGGACAAAGCGCTGAGCCTTGCCGGCGCGCGCCTTCGGCTGTTCTAGCCGGCGCATGACTTCGAGCGGCGATTCGGTGGTGAAATCGGCGTCGTCGCCCAGCGCGCGTCGGCCTTCGAGCAGGATGCGCGAGAAACGCCGGCGAATGACCTCGGCCATGCTGACGAAGTCGTTCTGCCCGGTCACGGCGCGGATGCGGTAGCGGCGGTAGCTGGCGTTGTCGGGCACCCCGCGGTTGAAGCGCACCATGCTCGCCACGCAGTGGGTGATGCCGATGTTGGCGATGTCGAAGCACTCCATCACCAGCGGCGGTCGCTCGAGGCCGAGTTCCTCCTGCAGCTCGCGCACGTCGGCCATCGGGTTGAGGGTGGAGACGATTTTGGCGCGGGCGCCGCGCTCGAAGCTGCGCGCGGGCTTGAAGGTCTTTTCCAGGTCGCCGGCGAGGTCGCGCAGTTCGGCGGCCTTTTCGAAGTCGAGCCTGGCGGCGGCGCGCTGCATCTCCTCCTCGAGGATGGCCTTCAAGTCGCGCAAGCCCTTGCCCTCAAGGTAGCCGCAGGCCTCCTCCATGCGCCGGCGGTACTCCTCCTCGCTGACACGGCCGATGCAGGGCGCGGAACAGTTCTTGATGACGTCGTTTGAGCAGTGCTTGTAGTCGTCGGCATCGGGCCGCATGGGCCGGCAGACTCGCAGTCCATACTTCTTGTTCAGCCAGTTGAGGGTCGTGCGCAGGGCTCCGGCATGGGCGAAGGGGCCAAAGTAGCGGGCGCCGTCGTCCTTTTTCATGCGCGTGAGCGAGAAGCGCGGGAAGTCGTCCTGGAAATGCACGCGCACGAGCAGGAAACCCTTGTCGTCGCGGAAGCTGATGTTGTACTTCGGCCGGAATTCCTTGATGAGGCGGCCTTCGAGCAGCAGGGCCTCGGTGTCGGTGCGCACGAGGTGGATGTCGAAATCCCAGATGCTGTTGACCAGGGCGCGGGTCTTGTGGTCGCGCTGGCGCGAGCGGGTGAAGTAATTGGCGAGCCGGCGGCGCAGGTCGCGCGCCTTGCCGACGTAGATGACGCTGTTGAGCCGGTCGCGCATGACGTAGATGCCGGGCGTGTGCGGCACGTCGCGCAGTTTGGCGAGCAGATCGGGCTTGGGGCGCGGGTCAGGCACGGCGGGGGGTCACTGGGCCGGGCGACGTCCGATCGCCGACACCCACTTGCCGCGGGTGACGACACGCTGCCAGTCGATGCCGAGGCGGGCGGCAACGGCGAGGCAGCCATCGGCCTGGCTTTTCAGGATCCCGGAGACCATGAGCGCGCCGCCCGGCTTGACGGCGGCGATGATCTGCGGGAAGGCGGCCTCGAGGATGTCGTGGAAGATGTTGGCGGCGACGATGTCGTAGGCCAGTTTCGACTTCCACTCCAGGACGTCGGCGACGACCATGCGCACCTCCGGCGTGCCGTTGCGGGCGAGGTTGTCGCGGGCGACCTCAACCGCCTTGGGATCGAAGTCGCAGCCCCAGACCTTGGCGGCACCGAGCTTGGCGGCGGCGATGGCGAGGATGCCGGTGCCGGCGCCGAGGTCCGCAAAGCTCCAGCGTGTGCCGGCGAGCGGTTCGGCGGCATCGGTGAGCAGGCGCAGCACCGTGGCAGTGGTGGCGTGATGACCGGTGCCAAAGGCCATGTCGGCTGGGATGGCGATGATTTCACGGCCGGGATGGGCCTTGGCGGCGCGGGCGATTTCGGCCGGCGTGCGCGCGGCGCAGACGACCAGCCGGTCGCGCACCTTGAGCGGCGGCATGGCCGGGGTGGTGAGAGCGGCCCAGTTGCGCTGCTTCAGTTCGCGCAGGCGACCGCCAAACTGCTTCTGGACGGCGAGCAGCGGCGCTTTTTTCGCGGAATACAGCTCGACGCGGACGGTGTCGCGGCCGGGCACGCTGGTGAGGGCGAGGCTGAGGTCGGGATGACCGGCAAACCGTTCTTCCCAGGCGTCGTTCCAGCGGGCGGAGGATAACTTGGACCAGACGTACATGCGGCTGCGCAGCTAACCGGCTGGTAGGGGGAAGGCAAGTTCTTTGATTGAGAGAACTTGGAGCGGGTGACGCGATTCGAACGCGCGACATCTTCCTTGGCAAGGAAGTGCTCTACCACTGAGCTACACCCGCTTGAGTGAGGATGTTATACTGGCGCAAAACCGCCGTGGTGCAAGTGCAAAGTTGCAAAATTCCCGCGCTTTTTTCAGGAGAACAGGCGCCGCAAAAACTCCGGATCGCGAAAGCGGTCGCCACGCCCCTGGCGGACCACGACCAAACGCTGGGAGGGCACGGCATAGAGCCGCTGGCCGCCGCTGCCGACACAGGCCAGCAGGTCGGGCGGGGCACTCCGGCTCAGGCAGGCGCGGGTCCAGGACTGCGACTGCCAGGGGCGGTCGAGCATGGTCTCGATGTCGGTCTCACGAGCACCCTCCTGGGTGGCGCGGCGGTTGTTCCAGAAGCCGCAGCGGTAGGGCGCGCCGGCCGCGGAGCCGAGGCTGACCGACTGCCAGGTCGAGGACTCCCGCAGCACCGGCCGACCGGCGGCGAGCATGAGGTCGCCGACCGCGGCCCACTGGCGGGCGCTGAGCAGGAAACCGGCGGCGAGCAGGGGATTGCCGGAGGCATCCGGCAGATAGCGCTGCGGGCCGAGATCGAGCGGACGCAGCACGCGCCGCTCCAGGTAACGCACCGGCGTCTCGCGACGCCAGCGACCCGCCAGGCGACGCTTGAGCACCTCGTGAAACACCTGCAGGGCGCTCGGTCCATAGATGAAGGCCTGGCCCGGCTTGGCAAGCTGGCGCTGCTGCAGGGCGAGCCGGTTGCGGTCGTCGAGGCCGTCCTCATGCAGGACCGGACAGGCGGCCAGGCCACAGCTGAAATCGAGCAGGTGGGCGATGCAGGCCGAGGGTCGGTCGCGCCACTCCGGCAGCACCGCGGCCACGGGTTCCTCGGGTGTGAACAGGTCGTCCTCGATGGCGGCCAACGCGGCCAGGCCCCAGAAGGCCTTGGTGCCGCTGTAGATGCGCCGGGGTTCCCGGCAGGCGTCGCCGCTTTCCAGGCGCGTCCGCCCGTGCTCGCGCACGAGCAGGGCCAGCCCGCCCGCACGTGCCGAGTACTCGGCGGCCGCCTTGAGTCGGTCGGCCGACAAGACCGGCTTCTTTGACTCGGCCGCGCCCGCCAGGGAGGCCCCGAGCAGCAGGCCCAGGGTGTCGCGTCGCCGCAGCCTTCGTCCGCCATTCATCCCTCAAGATGCGGCCAGTGCCACAACCTGCAAGCCGGCGTTGCGGCCGGTGGCAGGCCTGCTAGTCTCGGCCCGTGGACCTCACCCCTCTTCTCGCCGTCAACGTTTTCGATTTCTCCTGGCTCGCCAGCCCGGAAGCCTGGGTCGCCCTGCTCACCCTGACGGTGATGGAGGTTGTTCTCGGCATCGACAACATTGTCTTTATCTCCATCCTCGTGGATCGCCTGCCAGTCGACGAGCGGCCGCGCGCGCGCTTCCTCGGCCTGGCCTTCGCCATGGTGACGCGCATCCTGCTGCTGCTCTGCATCACTTGGGTCATGCAGCTCAAGGAACCGCTCTTCGCCCTGCTGGGCCATGAGGTCTCCGGCAAGGACCTGATCCTCATCCTCGGCGGCCTCTTCCTGCTGGCCAAGAGCACGAAGGAGATCCACCACAAGGTCGAGGGCCACGACGAGAGCCAGACCGCCGCCCCCGGCCGCGCCGCCCTCGGCGCCATCCTCGTGCAGATCGCCATCCTCGACCTGGTGTTCTCGCTCGACTCCGTGATCACCGCGGTCGGCATGGTCGATCACGTCATGGTCATGGTCATCGCCGTGCTCATCTCGGTCGGCTTCATGATGATCTTCGCCGGCACGGTCAGCGACTTCATCAGCCGGCATCCGACCGTGAAAATCCTCGCGCTGTCCTTCCTGCTGCTCATCGGCACCACGCTCATCGCCGAGGGCTTCCACCTGCACTTCCAGAAGGGCTACGTGTACTTCGCCATGGCCTTCTCGGTCTTCGTGGAAATGCTCAACATCCGCAGCGCCAACAAGCGCAAGGCTCACGGCTGAGTTCGGGTCATGACCGGTTGGCAAGCTGCTGCAGGTGCAGGCGCAAGGCCTCGCGCCAGGGCCGCGGCGATGCGCCCAGCAGGCAGGCCAGCCGGTGCTTGGCCATCACCGTCCAGGGCGGTCGTGCGGCGCGGAAGCGGGTGAACTCGGCAAGGCGACGCCCCTGCGTAGGCAGAGGCTCAGGCAGCAGACCGACCTCATGACCGAGATCGAGCACGGCCTGGGCAAAATCGCGCCAGCTCGCCGCGCCGCTGTGACAGAGATGCAGGATGCCGGTCACCTCGCGATGGTCGGTGCTGAGGCGCTCCAGCCATTCAACGAGTTCGGTCGTCCAGGTCGGTGAGCTCCATTTGTCCTCGATGAAATCGAGCGCCTCGCCGCGGCGCGCGCGCTCGAGCACGGCGGTGGGCACGTCGCCGCCCGACTCGCCAAAAAGCCAGGATACCCGGGTGACCAAGGCGCTCGGGCAGGCGGCGAGCACGGCCTGTTCGCCGGCATGCTTGGTGCGGCCGTAGACGTTGATGGGGGAGGCGGGTGCCGCCTCGTCGAGCGGTTCGCTGCCGTCGCCGGCAAAGACGTAATCGGTGCTCAGGTGGATCATCCGGGCGCCGCGGCCGGCGCAGACCTGGGCGAGCAGGCCGGGCGAATCCGCATTGACGCGCTGCGCAAGGTCCGGGTTGTCCTCGCAGGCGTCGGGCGAGGTCAGGCCGGCGGTGTTGACCAGCGTGTCGAAGTCAAACTCGGACAGCGCGGTTGACAGTCGGTCCGGTTCCGCCAAATCGAGCTGGGCTCGACCGGGCAGGAGCAGGTGGTGTCGGTCGCGCCAGGCCGAGGTCAGGACGCGGCCGAGGCGACCGCTGCCGCCGAGCAGCAGGACGCGGCGGCGGGTGCGGCTGGCCATGCGGGCGAGGGGGTCAGATCACCGTGCCGGGCACGTCGGCCCACTTGGCGTGCCAGTCGTTGAAGACGATCGGGCTGATCTCGCTCGGCTTGATCTCGCTGCGACCACCCCAGAAGACGTTCGTGTACTCGACCGGAATGCCGACGCTTTCCAGATGGCGGTCGATGGCCGCCTTGTGGGCAAGCACAGTATCCTTGTCGGTGCCGTGAATGACGCCCATGATGTTGACGTTGGCGAAGCGTTCGCCGCCCTCGCGCCAGTAGCAGTGGGTCATGATCGGGTGACGGCCCACCTCGGCGCCGCCGCGTTCTTCCATGCCCTTGGGCACCTTCCAGTGGAAGAGGGCATTGAAGCGGGTGACGCGCACGCCGGCCGCGCTCGGCTTGACGTGTTCAAGGAAGGTCGAGAAGCGGCCGATGACGCCCTTTTCATCGAGGCGCTTGGCGACCTCGCAGAACTTTTCCAGGCTGACCCCGGCGTCCTTGGCGCGACCGGCCCAGGGTTCCGGGCCGATCTCGTCGAGGCTGAGGTCTCCCTTGAGATGGAGCAGGACATGCCACTCTTCGTCGTCGAGTTCGGCGAGGTTGGTGGTCATCATGACCGCGGGTTCATCGGCCTTTTCGCCGGGTTCCATCGTCTTGCGGCGGACATGGCCGACGCCGAGGGCGAAGATGCCGTGTGCCTGCATCGTGTAGTAGTCCTCGGCGCCGATCAGGCGCTTGAGCACGTCGCAGTGCTGCTCGATGCTGCGGCCCTGCGGCACCTTGAGGGTGGTCCACAGGCGGAAATCGCTGCCGCTGACCTCGCGGTCGGTGCTGCGCAGGACGACGTGGCCGCTGAACGGATCCTGCTTGAAGAGGAATTCAAAGGCCGGCTCGAGCTTGTCGACCGGCAGTTTCCAGGCGACCAGGGCGCCCTCGGCGAGCTTGTTGGCGAGGAGGGTCTGGCGGACGCGACGGATGACGCCGGCCTTGAGCATGGCGCGGATGCGCTCGACGACGGTGTCGAAGGGCACGCCGCTCTGTTCGGCGATGAACTGGAAGGGCTGGCGCATGAACCCCTTCACCCGGTCCTCGCTCACGGCAAGAATGCGGGCATTGGTTTCCTCGGTGTGTTCGGTCGGCAGGGTTTCAGGGGACATGGTGAGGGTGGGGGCATGCGGGAGTGGACGCAGCAGGGGAGGGGACTCTTAGCGGGAAGGCCGGCGATGACAAGCCCGGGCTGGTTTTTGGCAGGGTGGGCTCAGGGGGCACTGAAATACGTGTCAACCTATTTTGCCATTTTGCTTTTTTACGATCCGTGTGAGCCATGACGCGTTTAAAGCATTCATTATCAGAAAGAAAGGTGCATCCCCTTACCCCAGAATCTTGGCGAACACCATCGGAATCGGAGGTCGGTGCTGGATTTGCGGCAGGAGGATGTAGCGAGACAAATTGGCAATCTGCGTGAGGTTCACGAACGATTGGAGCGCGATGAACGACAGCCTGTCGCCTCTAAGTGGCCGGGCATCCTTTCCTTTCTCGGTTACTATCGTTTCGGTCAAGAAACCACTGCCGATCTTGTGATGAAGGCACGGCGGTGCCAAGTTATAGATCAGAAGGAATTGGCCCAATAGTCGGTGTGATTCATCAACAACTTCGCCGATGGGAACATTGGCACGAAATGCCCGCATCCGACAAGTTGGAAGTACTTCACTTCCTCGTATCCAACTAGATCGTGGTGGGAACACCTACCCCTGATGCCGCATGCGGAACTGCTTCGGCGTTAGGCCGATGCGTTTGCGGAAGTGTTGGGTGAAGGCGCTTTGGTCGCAGAAGGCGTGGGCTTGGGCGATGTCGATGACTTTGTCGGTGGTTTGAATGAGGGCTTCGGCGGCGGACTCGATGCGGATGCGGAGCATGAGTTCATAGGGTGTGACGCCGAGGGCTTGCTGGATCTTGCGATACAGGGTGCGCTCGGAGAGGCCGCATTCGCGGGCGAGTTCGGCGGTGCTGAGGATGCGGCTGGTGTTCTTCTGGATGTGGCTGACGATGAGCGTGACTTCGCTGCTGGGCTGATGACGACTGCGACCTTCATCGCGGCGGGTGAGGCCCATGAGGCCGATGATTTTGCCGTTCTTGCCTCGCAGCGGGACTTTGGTGGTGAGGAACCAAGTCAGCGTGCGCTGCTCGTCATACCAGACTTCGAGACGATTGATCAACGGTTTGCCGGTGCGGAAGACGAGCGCGTCATCGGCTCGATAGGCCTTGGCGGCTTGCTCGGGGTAGAAGTCTTCATCGAGTCGGCCAATGACCTCGCCTTCACCTTCGAGACCCAGGCGAGTCCACATTGGCTCGCTGGCAGCGATGAGGCGGCTCTCGCGATCCTTCACAAAGAAGAACACGTTGGGCTGCTGATCAAACATGAGCCGGAATGCCTGCGGATCGATCATATTGGCAAAGAAGGCGCTCTGAATGGATTTGGGAGACATGGCGGGATGACAACAACTTTTGGCAGATCTAGGCCATGTATTTCTGAAAGGAAAGGCGTTTTACTATCTGCATGAAATACCGCCATTTCTTCTCCCTTCTCACTCTAGGCCTTCTCGCCAACACGGTGGCCTCGGCTCACAACACGGTGCTCACGCTGCGTCAGGATGACGCGACGAACACGATCTCGGTCTATCGCGAGAATGACAAAGAGGCAATTCTCACGCAAAATGCGCGGCCGGATTTTCGGCCTTACCTTCATCCGATTGTGGCACCGGATGGGAAGGGGTTGCTGACGGAGTATAGCCCTGGGCATCACAAGCATCAGACGGGGCTTTACTGGGGGCTGAAGCAGGTCAATGGGCGCGACTATTTTCACAATCCGGGCGCGGGCTTCTGGCGCAAGGTGTCGAGCGCGGTGCTCGTGCCGAAAGGCGAGGTGGTGAAGTGGACGACGGTTTATCAACTGCTCGATGCCGAGGGCAAGCCGGTGATGAACGAGACGCAGGTGTGGACGATGCGCGATAACGATGGCCGTTACTTCCTGGATCTGGAATGGAAAGGCGAAGGGCTCGTGGACTTGACCATGGCCAAGCAGCCCTACGGCGGACTCTTTCTGCGCATGCCGTGGAAGCCTGGCATGGAAGGCGGCGTGATGAACAGCGTGCGTCAGAGCAACGGGCGTGCAGAAGCACAGCGCTCGATTTGGGTGGACGTCGGCTTAAAACTGGATGGTCGCGAGGACCAGGCGCACATCGCGATTTTTGATCATCCTAAGAACGCGGGTTACCCGCAGCATTGGCGTGTGGATGGGCAGATGGGCGTAGGGCCTTGTCGCGCGATTACGGGCGATTGGAAGATTGCCAAGGGCAAGTCCGAGACGGTGCGGCATCAGTTCTTTGTCTATACGGGCAAGCTCAACGATGTGGCAGTCACAGAGGCGTGGAAGGCCTACACGGGCCAGGGTTCGGACTCCGTGATGTGGGGCATCGCCAAGGCGGCGGGCAAAGAGGCGGCTTTTCTTACCGGCGACCAAGCGGTGGCGAAGATGACCGTGCCTGAGGGTTTCGAGGCGAAGCTCGCTGCGGTGGAGCCGATGATCACACAGCCGATGGCGTTCTGCTGGGATGATCGCGGGCGGCTTTGGGTCGCTGAAAACCGCGACTATGAAACACGCAGCGCAGGTTTTTCCGCCGATGGCAACAGCCGCATCCTGATCCTCGAAGACACGAATGGCGACGGGAAGTTCGATACGCGAAAAGTCTTCCTCGAAGGCATTCCGTTTCCCTCCGCCATTGCCGTGGGCTTCGATGGACTGTGGCTTGGCGCGCCGCCAAATCTGCTCTTCGTGCCTGACAAGAATCAGGACGACAAAGCCGATGGCCCGCTCGAAGTGCGGCTCACCGGTTGGGGCATTCAAGATCGCCATGAAGTGTTTAACAGCTTCAGTTGGGGGCCTGATGGTTGGCTCTATGGTTGCCAGGGCTTCGCTACACGCTCGACCGTTGGCAAGCCTGCCGATGGCGGCAAAATCTTGCGCAAGGGCGATCCATTCCCCGTCGAGATGCCGGTCAAAGATGGCCAATACATCGACGGTGGTGTTTGGCGTTATCATCCCACGAAGGATCGCTTTGAAGTCGTCGCGCACGGCTTCAGCAATCCATGGGGAATGGACTTCGATGACCACGGCCAGATCTTCATCACCGCCTGCGTGATCCCGCATCTCTGGCATGTCATCCCCGGTGGCATCTATCACCGTCAAGGCGGCAGCCACATCAATCCCTACGTCTTCGATGACATCAAGACCATCGCCGATCATCGTCATCGCTCCGCGCATGGCGGCGCTCGTGTGTATCTCGCGGATGAGTTCCCGAAGGAATACCGCGACCGCATCCTCATGGCAAACCTGCACGAGCATGATGTGATCACGGACATCCTCAAACCCAGCGGCTCCGGCTTCATCGGTCATCATGGCAATGAGCCGCTCTTCGCCAATGACAACGCCTGGGTGGGCTTCAGCATGGAGATCGGACCCGATGGCGCGGCCTATGTGCTCGACTGGCATGACACCGAAATTTGCGGCAATGCCACGCACGACAAAGACACCGGCCGCATCTACCGCCTCGCACCCAAGGGCCTGCCAGGAAAGACCGGCATCAATCTCGCTGTGCAGTCCGATCTCGAACTCGTCGGCCTGCTGACGCATCGCAACGATTGGTATAGCCGCCGTGCTCGCGTGCTGCTCCAGCAACGCGCTGCGGCTGGTCAACTCAATGCCGCAGTGCCTGCAAAGCTGTGGGAACTCTTTGCACAAGCCAAGACCTCCGCGCATCAACTCCGCGCTCTCTGGGCTCTGCACATCACGCAGAATCTCCCGGCGGATCGTTTGCTGCCGTTGCTTGATCATGCCGAGCCGTATGTTCGCGGCTGGGCCATTCAGTTGCTTGGCGAAGATCGCGCCTATAGCCCGGCAGCTTTGGCAAAGTTCACCGCGATGGCGGAGAAGGACAGCTCGCCCATCGTGCGGCTTTACCTCGCGGCGGCGCTTCAGCGCATGAACGTGGCAGAGCGCTGGCCCATCGCGCAGAATCTCGTCGCTCATGCCGAGGACGCTGCGGATCACAACTTGCCGAAGATGCTTTGGTTTGGCATCGAGCCAATGGTGGAAGCCGATGCCTCGCGTGCGATGGCGCTTGCCACGCATAGCAAGATACCGCTGCTCGCGCCATACATCGCCCGCCGCGCCATCGCTGCCAAACAGCTCGAACCGATAGCCGCCACACTGCTGAGCAACACCGATCTCACTCTGCGTCTCCAGCTTCTCGAGGGCGTGCGTGATGGCCTCAAATCGCTGGGCCGCAATGTGGTCACGAAGCCGACGAACTGGGACGAAGCCTTTGCCGCGCTCGATGCCGCCAAGGATGCAAAATTGAGCGACTTCACCGCGCAGATTTGTCAACTCTTTGGCGATGCCAAAGCCGCCGCAGCGCAGCTTGCTGTGCTCAAGGACAAAGCGGCACCTATTGAGCGTCGCCGACAAATCCTGACCGCCTTTGCCCGCGATGCCTATGCCGCCGCTC
>JBIJBO010000249.1:0-3539 GCA_044345215.1 Prosthecobacter sp.
TCGTCGGGTTCAACCGAAAGCGTGCCGCCCAGCATGCGCGCGCGGTGGGTCATCGTCAGCAGTCCCATGCCGGTGCGCTTGCCGGTGACATTGTCGGGAATGCCCTGGCCGTTGTCGCGGATGGTCAGCAGCACGTGCTGCTCCTCCTCGGTCAGCTGGATTTCAATGCGCCCCGCCTGGCTGTGCTTGATGGCGTTGGCCACGGCCTCCTGGGCGATGCGGAACAACTGGGTCGCCATCTTGTTGTCGGGAACACTCACCGGCCGCTCGCAGCGGAAGGGGCAGCTGACCCGGAAGATGCGCTCGGTGCCCTGCGCCAGATCCTTGAGAGCCTCCATCAGGCCGACCGAATCCAGCACCACGGGCATCAGGCCGCGCGACATCTCGCGGGCGCGCACATTCGCCTGGGTGACCAGGCGGACGATCTCGTCCAAGTTGTCCGCCTCGCGGTTGCCGCCGCGCGCCAGCTGCTGGTGGGCGACCTTGGCCAGGCAGCCAATGGCGGCGAGCTGCTGGCAGAGGTCGTCGTGAATGTCCTGGCCGATGCGATGCTGCTCCTCCTCGCTGATCTGCAGGATTTTCTCCTCGAGCACCTTGCGCTCGGTGAGGTCGCGGATGATGCCCGTGAAGACACGGCGGCCGTCCGGCAGATGCGCCTCGCCCACGGAGAGGTCGATCGGAAAAATGGCGCCGTCCTTGCGCTGACCGACCACCTCGCGGCCAATGCCGATGATCTTGCGGGCGCCCGTGCGCATATAGGCGCCGACGTAGCCGTCATGACGCGCGCGGTAGGGCTGCGGCATGAGCATCTTGATGTTCTGGCCGACCAGTTCCTCGCGCGTGTAACCAAAGATGCGCTCGGTGGCGCTGTTGACCGTCTCGATGATCGACTGCTCGCTCATCGTGATGATGGCGTTGACCGCCGTTTCCAGAACGGCACGGCTGCGCTTTTCCGAAGCCTCGAGCGCCGCTCGCGCGGCGTGGAGCTCGGTAACATCGCGGCCGATGCAGAGGATGCCGGTGAGGTTGCCGGAGGCGTCCCTGAGATCGGAATGAAACCAGTCGACCTGGCGGGGCGGCCCGTCGCGGACGAGCAGCGGCTTGACATGGCTCTCCTTGCGCTCGGTGCCGATGCCGCCGCGGCACATCCGCCGCGCCGCCTGCCAGTGTTCTTCGGGCAGAAAGGTCTCCACCCAGTCGCGTCCGACCACCTGCTCGGTGCAGCGCCCCGAAAGTTCCTCCATCCCGCGGCTCATCCACTGGATGCGGCCCTCGACATCGAGGCCGATGACGAGCATGCCCGCGTGGTCCACAAGGCTTTGGATGAGATCGGGATCGGAGGTCGGCAGCATGGGGCGGGCGCTTTGAGCTAGCGCCTCCAGGCCCGCCTTGTCAAGACCACCGCCCCCCGCCCACGGGGGCGGAATGCCGCTGGAGGCGGCTTCGCGGAGCTGATGGTCGGGAATCATGGATCAGTCGACGCCCTCCGGAAGGACGCTGGGCTTGACCGCCAGGATCGAGCAGGTCGCGTGGGCGACGATTTTCTCCGCCGTGGTGCCAATCAGCAACTCACGCAAGCCGGTCTTGCCGCGCGTGGCCAGCACCACCATGTCGGCTTGCGTCTCGGTGACATGATCGAGGATGGCCTCGCGGATGTTGACCCGCTCCTTGACCAGTCCGCGCACTTTCACTCCGGGCTCGGCGGCTTTCAGGGGGGCGAGGAACTTGTCGAGCTCCGTCTGCCACATCTGCAGGCCCTGCTCATCCAGGGTCGAGGCGATCGGCGCGGCCAGGCCGCCGTAGTCGAGCGACATCGCGAGGGCCGACTGATACACGTGCAGGCAGTCAAGCGAGGCGCCATCCTGGGCGGCAATCCGCAGGGCATGCCGCACCGCGCACGCGGAATTGTCGGAGAGATCGACGCAGGCGACCAGGTGCTTGAATGGGCCGCGGGCATCCTCGCGCACCAGCAGGACGTCAACCGGCGCCTTGCGCACGCAGCGCGCGGCAATCACCCCCACGCGGTGCGGCTCGTTCCGGGAGCCGCGCGCGCCCATGACCAGCAGGTCGGCCTCGCGCACCCGGCAGGCATCGGCCAGTTCGTAGAAGGCATTGCCGATGCGCACCTCGACCTCAACGTGCGGCGTGCCCAGATCGGAGTCCTCGACAAACTTGCGCAGGCGCGTCTCCCACTCGGCGCGGACGCTGGCCTGATCCGTGGACAGCGCGCGCTTCAGCTCGCTGACCAAAAACTCGTCCATGACGTGCACGGCGGTGATGGCCGCGCCGGTGTGCCGGCCCAGCCGCACGGCCTCGCGCAGCGCGTTGCGGCAGGAGGGCGTGAAGTCGATGGCGGCGATGAGGCGTTGGTACGGTTTCATGGCGTGGTTTGGGTTGAGATTAAGACCGTGGTGGCAAAACCGCCCCGCGTCACTTGCTTTGTTCTGAGCCAGCGTTGCGCCGCGAAAACGGCCCGGCACGCCTCGTATGGATCACATGCCCTCCGCTCCCCGCACCAGCCGCCGCCGTTTTCTCAGGTCCGCCTTCCCTCTGCTCCTGCCCTGCGCCACCCTTGGTCGCGCCGGCGCCACCGCCCCCAACAGCCGCGTGCGCCTGGCCTGCATCGGCCTCGGCGGCCAGGGCACGAGCAACCTGCGCGCCTTCCTCGCCGATGAGCGCGTCCAGGTGGTCGCCCTGTGCGACGTCGACCGCCAGCATCTCGAGCGAGCGGCCGCCCTCGCCAAACTCGGCGGCGGCGACCTGCACGGCGATTTTCGCGAGGTGCTGGCGCGAGCGGACGTCGATGCCATCATGAATGCCACGCCCGACCACTGGCATGCCGGCGTCGCGGTCGCAGCAGCCCGCGCCGGCAAGGACCTGTATTCAGAAAAGCCCCTCGGCGGCAGCATCGCCGACGGCCGTGCCATCTGCCGGGCGGTGGCCGAACACCGGCGCATCCTGCAGTGCGGCACCTGGCGGCGCTCCGGCCTGAAGGTGCGCATGGCCTGCGAACGCGTGCGCAACGGCTACATCGGCGAACTCAAGCGGATCGAGATCGGCGTGCCGGGTGCCTTTGCCATCCGCGGAGGCTTCAGCGGCCAGGAGGCCGCCGAACCGGTGCCGGCTCACTTCGATTACGAGCGCTGGCTAGGCCCGTCGCCTGCCACGCCCTACACGGCGGCGCGCTGCCACTTCAACTTCCGCTGGATCGACGAGTACGCGCCCGGCTACATCACCGACTGGGGCGCCCACTTCCTCGACGTCGCCCAGTGGGGTGCCGGCATGGACGACACCACGCCGGTCGAAGTCGAGGCGCGCGACGTCAGGCGCCGCGCCAACAGCCTGTATGACGCGCCCGAGCAGTTCCACATCGACTATCGCTACGCCAACGGCGTGCGCATCGTCATGACCAGCACCGACGACAAGACCAAGTGGGGCACCCGTTTCGTCGGCAGCGAAGGCTGGATCTACACCGAGAGCGAGATTCTCAGGGCAAGCGACGACGCCATCCTGCGCGCCAAACTCAAGGCCGGCGACAC
>JBIJBO010000250.1:0-3538 GCA_044345215.1 Prosthecobacter sp.
GCTCGGCCGGCCGCCGAGCGGCAAGGAACGTGCCGTCGCCGAGGACTTTCTGAAGCGCCGCTCCGGCGGTGCCATGCCGGCCGCCAGCGCCGATGCGGCCGGGGGCATCGCTTCCGGTTTCAAGGAGAACAGCCCGCACGAGCGCCTGCTCGTCCAGCCCGGCGAGAAGGAGGGCGACGAATTCACCGTCGAAGCCGTGTTCCGCCTCGATAGCATCGACGTCAACGCCTCGGTGCGCACGATCGCCTCGCGTTGGACCGGCGGCAAGGACAGCCTCGAGTCCTTCGGCTGGAGCCTCGGCGTCACCGGCGAGAAATCGCGTTTCAAACCGCGCAACCTCATCCTGCAGGTCGTTGGCGAGGATGAAAACGCCAACATCGGCTACCAGGTCGTCGCCTCCGACCTGCGCGTCACCCTGGGCCGCCGCCATCACGTCTCCGCCCGCCTGTCCTGCACTGGCCGCAGCGTCACTTTCACCCTGCGAGACCTCGACACCCCCGGGGCACCACTGCAGTCGGCCGTTGTTCCGCTCGACATCCGCTCGAAGCTCAGCCAGGGCGCCTCCCAGCTGGTCATTGGCGGCCTGCACAAGCGCGCGCCCTCGCACCAATGGGACGGCGCCATCGAGGCTGTGCGCCTTGCCGCCGGCCAGTTGCCGGATGCTGAGCTCAACGCCGATCCCGAACGGTGGCAGGCCGGGCTCGTCGTCTGGCGCGCCGCCGACCCGCTCAGCTCGCAGTTCGCCTGGAGCGGCTCCGATTCGAGCTCCGTCGAGGCTGATGATCCCTTCCGCCAGGCCATGAACGACCTCTGCCAGGTCCTGCTCAATTCGAACGAATTCTTTTACCTCCACTGACGTCATGAGCTGCCACCGCTACGACCTCCCCACCTCGCGCCGCGACTTCCTGCAGACCGCCGGTTGCGGCTTTGGTGCCGTCGCCCTCGCCGCCCTCACCGGCCAGGCCCAGGCGGCGCCGCTGCGCCTGCCGCAGCGCGTTGCCAAGGCGAAGAGCGTCATCTTCCTGTTCATGGAAGGTGGCCCGAGCCACCTCGACACCTTCGATTACAAGCCGCTGCTCAACCAGCTCGCCGGCCAGTCGCTGCCCTCCAGCTTCAAGGCGCCGATCACTGCCATGGGCGAGACGAATTCGCCCCTGCTCGAATGCAAGCGCACCTGGAAGCGTTACGGCGAGGGCGGGCTGTGGATCTCCGACTGGTTCACCAACGTCGCCCGCCACGCCGACGACCTTGCGGTCATCCACTCCTGCGCCTCCAGCGGCATCAACCACGCCGGCGGCGTTTGCTCGATGAACACCGGCTCGGTCTTCGGCGGCCGGCCCTCGCTCGGTGCCTGGGCCTCCTACGGCCTCGGCACGGAGAACCAGAACCTGCCGGCCTTCGTCGTCATCAAGGACAGCGAGGGCACCGTCGTCAACGGAGTGCGCAACTGGGGCAACGGCTTCATGCCGGCGGTGTATCAGGGCGTCGAATTCAACTCCGACGGCGTGCCGATCAAGTACCTCGACAACCCCAAGGGCGTCGACCGCCGCCGCCAGCGCGAGAAGCTCGACCTGCTGGCCGCGCTCAACCGCGATTACAACGCCACCCGCGCCAGCAACACCGAGCTCGACGCCCGCATCCGCGGTTATGAGCTCGCCTACCAGATGCAGGCCGAGGCGCCGGACGCGGTGGATCTCAGCCGCGAGACCGAGGCCACCAAGAAGCTCTACGGCATGGACGACGAGGCCACCGCCGTCTTTGGCCGCAACTGCCTGCTTGCCCGTCGCCTCGTCGAGAACGGCGTGCGCTTCGTCCAGCTCTACTCCGGGGCCGGCAGCAAGTGGGACAGCCACAAGAGCATCGAGGCCAACCACTCGCGCCTCTGCCGCGCGGTCGACAAGCCCATCGCCGGCCTGCTCAGCGATCTCAAGGCGCGCGGCCTGCTTGAGGAAACCCTGGTCATCTGGGGCGGCGAATTCGGCCGCACGCCGATGAGCGAGCAGGGCGACGGCCGCGACCACAACCCGACCGGTTTCACCATGTGGATGGCCGGCGGCGGTGTCCAGGGTGGCCGCACCTATGGCGCCACCGACGACCTCGGCCTGTACGCCGTCGAGGACCGCCTGCACGTGCACGACCTGCACGCGACGATTCTGCACCTGCTCGGCATCGATCACACCGCGCTCACCTACACCCACAAGGGCCGGCCCGAGCGCGTCGACCAGAACGAGGGCAGCGCCTACACCAAGCTGCTCGGCGCCTGAGGTCCGCGATCCCGCGGCCGCCTGCCGTGGAGTCGTGCGTTTGTGGCACCGGCACGAGACCAATCCAGGGCTGGCCTTGCACGGCGTTGCCGCCTGTGCCGTCCGGATCGCCCATGCGCGGCGCGGTCTGGGACGCCTGAGAGGCGGCGACGGGTTTTCGACCCGGTGGGCTCATTGAGCCGGGCGAGCCTGCTTCCTGGAGCGGACTTCAGGCCCGGAGTTCTGTGATTTCGCGCGTGGCAATGCCGATGGGGCGGTCCAGCGCCACCCCCGAGCAGGCGAGCAGGGTGGTGAGCAGGTCACCCTGGTTGCCCCGCACGTGGTCGATGAAGCGGCCTGTCTTCAGCGCGCCGCCGCCGCGGCCGGCGAGGATGAAGGGCAGGTTTTCACGGGTGTGCCTGTTGCCGTCTTCGAGTCCGCTGCCCCACATCATGATGCAGTTGTCGAGGAGCGTGCCGTCACCCTCGCGAAGCCCGGCCATTCTTTTCACCATGTAGGCGAACTGATCGATGTTGAATTTCGTGATGGCGGCGACCTTGCGAACCTTGTCGGGCTGGTTGTTGTGATGCGTCGGTCCGTGATGAGTGTCACTGAAGCCGAGTTCGGGGTAGGAAACGCCGTTGGGAGTGGAGCCGATGTAGGTGCTCACACGGGTCGTGTCGCTCTGGAAGGCGAGAACCATCAGATCGCACATCACCTGCATGTATTCGCTGCGCTTGTCGCCCTCCGGGATCTTGACTTCGATGGGCGGTGAATCGCTGCCGGTGCGCCGACTTTCAGCGATGCCAGCCTTCTCGAGGGCGGCCTGTTTTTGGCGTTGTTCGATCGCCGCGATGCGTCGTTCCACCGAGCGGACACTGTCCAGGTATTCGTCCAGCTTCTGCTGGTCTCCGTGGGGCAGGGTGCTCCGCAGTTTCCTGGCGCCACCGATGACCAGATCGAGCATGGGCCGGTCGAACGGATCGGTGGCGGCGGGCGCGCCGTCCGCGTCCCTCCGGCCAAACAAACGGTTCAGCACATTTCTCGGGTTGATCTCCGCCGGCATCGCCTGGGTGGGGGAACGGAAGCTGCAGTGCGAGTAATAGCCTTCGTTCAGGCCCTCCTGGTTCTCCTTGTGGGTTTGCGGCATGGTGGCCAGTTCCAGCGACGGCAGGGCGGTGAGCGCGCCATGGTAGTTGGCGAAGATCTGGTCGGCGGAGATGGCGATGTGGATCTCGCTGCGCTTTGCGGCGTTGGGGAGTGCGGCGGTGAGCCAAGTGGACAGTTCCAGAGCA
>JBIJBO010000118.1:0-11689 GCA_044345215.1 Prosthecobacter sp.
CCCACGTCTATTGCCCGCTCGACTACGCGCGCGCGCCGCATGAGGCTTACCTGAGCCGGTATGGGGCGACCCCGAAACGCGTGCTTTTTGTCGGCATGAATCCCGGGCCCTTTGGCATGACCCAGACTGGCGTGCCCTTCGGTGAAATCGCCGCCGTGCGCGATTGGCTTGGCATCGACGAACCGGTGGGGCGACCCGAACACGAGCATCCGAAGCGCCGGGTCACCGGTTTTGCCTGCAAGAATTCCGAGGTCAGCGGTCGACGCCTCTGGGGATTGTTCCGCGAGCGTTTCGGAACGGCGGGCCGGTTTTTCCAGGAGCACTTTGTCGCCAACTACTGCCCGCTGGTCTTCATGGAGGAAGGCGGGCGCAACCGCACGCCCGACAAGCTGCCGGCCGCCGAGACCGAGGCCATGGAGTCGCATTGCGACGCCCACCTGCGCCGCGTCATCCAGGCCCTGCAGCCGGAGTGGGTGATCGGTGTCGGCGCCTTCGCCGAGGCGCGGGCCGAACGCGCGCGCGAGGTTTTTGGCGGCGGTTTCCGCACCGGTCGCGTCCTGCATCCGAGTCCGGCCAGCCCGCTGGCGAACCGCGACTGGCCCGGTGCCGCCACCCGCAAGTTGGAAGCGCTGGGGGTGTGGTGAGGGGACTGGCTTGGCCGTGTTGACGAGGCGTCAATGCCGTCAATCACGTCAATGCCATCCGCTCCGGCAAGGCCACCATCGGCCGCGATGCGCTCTTGCCAGTCGGCCAACGCAGCCTAGCTTTTCCACGCCCCCATGAAAACCTTCCGTCTCAACCGCCTTTTCAACGCCAAGTCCGGCCGCTGCTTCGACGTCGCCGTCGACCACGGCTTCTTCAACCAGCCAGGCTTTCTGCAGGGCATCGAGGACATGCGCAAGGTGGTCAAAACGCTCGTTGATGCGGCGCCCGACGCCATCCAGCTCACCCTTGGCCAGGCGCGCCACCTGCAGGAAATTCCCGGCCGCTTCAAGCCCTCCCTGGTGCTGCGCACCGATGTGGCCAACATCTATGGCAAGGAGCTGCCGGCCTCGCGTTTCAGCCTGATGATCGAGGAAACCATGCTGCAGGCCGTGCGCTATGATGCTGCCTGCGTCTGCGTCAACCTGTTCCAGATCCCGGGTGCGCCGGAGGTGCACGAGCAGTGTGTCGAAAACATCCTGCGCCTCAAGCCCCAGGCCGACTACTATGGCATGCCGATGATGATCGAACCGCTGGTCTTCCAGCCGAATGACAAGGCCGGCGGCTACATGGTCAATGGCGACCTCACCGCCATCATGCACCTGGTCCGTCAGGCGGTTGAACTCGGGGCTGACATCATCAAGGCCGACCCCACCGACGACGTTAGCCTGTACCATCAGGTGGTGGAAACCGCCGCCGGCATTCCGGTGCTGGTGCGCGGTGGCGGCCGCGTCAGCGACCGCGAAATCCTCGAGCGCACCCAGGGCCTGCTCGCCCAGGGCGCGGCCGGCATCGTCTACGGGCGCAACGTGATCCAGCATCCGAATCCCAGAGGCATCACCCGTGCCCTCATGGCCATGGTCCACGACGGTGCCGGCGTTGATGACGCGCTGGCCCTGGTTCAGGGCTGAATGGGGCAATACTCCTGAAACGACAACGGCGACCCGGTGAGGGTCGCCGTTCTTTGTGATGTGGCCGGCTCACTTCTTCTTCCACAGGTCCACCGGCACAGCATTCTGCTGGCGGGCGCCCGGGGTGCTGCGGCCGTTGGCGACCATTTCCTCGAGCTTCATCTGCAGGGAAGAGGCGATGTCCTTGTGGTTGGCCTGCACGTTGCGCGTCTCACCGAGGTCGGCTTCCAGGTCGAAGAGTTGGATCGGCGGCGCATCCTTCGGCTCCTTGCCGGGACGCGGCTCGCTCCAGCCGCCGGAGCCGGGACAGAGCGCGAGCTTCCACTTGCCCTCACGGATTGCAAAGAAGCCGCCGATGCTGTGGTGGACCACGCTGCGACGGACGCCGCCGCTGGCGCCGGTCAGCGCGGGCAGGAAGCTGAAGCTGTCCTCGGCGCTGTCCTCGGGCAGCTTCGTGCCGGTGACGTCGGCGGCGGTGGCCATGAAGTCGGTCAGGCAGGTGAGCTGGGTGGTGGTCTGGCCGCCCTTCACCTTCGCGGGCCAGCGAACCAGGAAGGGTACCCGGTGGCCGCCCTCATAGATGTCGGCCTTGTGGCCGCGGAACTGGGCGCTGGGATTGTGGCCCTTGGGCAGCAACTCCTCGTAGCGGGCGCTCGGCGAGCAACCGTTGTCGCTGGTGAAGACGATGAAGGTGTTGTCGCTCAGGCCGTGCTGGTCCAGTGCCTGCAGCAGGCGGCCGATTTCATGATCCTGCTGCATGACGAAGTCCGCGTAGGCGTTGAGGCCGCTTTTGCCGCGCCACTCCGGGTTGGGCAGGATGGGCGTGTGCGGGCTGGCGTAGGGCAGGTAGAGGAAGAAAGGCTTGCCGGCCTTGGCGTCGGCGGCGCGTTCGCCAAAGTAGGCGATGGCCTTGTCGGTCAGCCTCGGCAGCATGTCGTAACCGGTGAAGCCCGGCACCGCCGGTCCCTCGCGCGAGTGCCTGCCTTTGTCATCGCCATGGAACATGAGCAGGCCCCGGTCCTCGGTTGGTTGGGCGGTGACGCGGCCGTTCTCGATGAAGGCATAGGGCACCATGTCGAGCGAGGCGCTGATGCCGAAGTAGTACTCGAAGCCGACCGCGTTCGGGCCGTTGGTCGCCGGCTTGCGAAAGTCGGCGCTGAAGGCCTGCTCGCGCGATTCGATGTTGAGTTCGCTCACCTGCTTGCCCGGGTGAAGGCTCCAGTCCATGCCGAGGTGCCACTTGCCGATGCAGGCGGTATGGTAGCCCTGCCGCCGGAGCATTTCGGCGACGGTCAGGCGGCCGGGTTCGATGAGGCGCGGGCTGAGGCCGCCGAGCACGCCCTTCTGCAGCTTGCTGCGCCAGTTGTAGCGACCTGTCATGACCCCGTAACGCGTGGGCGTGCAGACCGAGGAGGAGGTGTGGGCGTCGGTAAAGATGACCCCCTCACGGGCGAGGCGGTCCAGGTGGGGCGTCGGGATCTTGCCCTTGGAATTCAGGCAGGCGAGGTCGCCGTAGCCGAGGTCGTCGCAGAGGATGAAGAGGAAGTTGGGCTTGTCGGCGGCCGGCGCCGTCAGGGCGAGGATGGCGAGCAGGAGAAGAAGGGCGGCTTTCATGCGGTGAAGGGGTTCAGCGGGTGGTGGGGGCGGCTTCAAAGGCGAGTCCGGTTTCAGCGGAGACACGGGCGAAGCGCAGGCGGGCGGTGTTGCCGACGTCCTTGGCGGCCTTGTTGACGGCGACCAGGAAACGGTCGCCTCCGAGGTGGAGGAGACCGACCGAGGCATCGAACTCCCATTGGCCCGTCAATTTCAGGTCGGCCCCTGCGCGCAGCAGGAGCTTCGGTGTGCCGTAACAGCCAAACCACCAGGAATGGCCGTCGAACTCGGCGGTCTGGATGCCCAGATGGGTGTGGCCGCTGGCGAGCACGTGGCGGCGCTGGAACTTCAGGTCGAGATCGTACTCGTAGAGGTAGTTTTCGTTCACATCCTCGGGCAGGCCGCCGACGATGAGGAAGCGCCGGCCGTCGCAGGCCATGCCGCCGGCGCCGTGGACGAGTTCCGGCACGGCCACGCGGCGTTCTTGCCTGAGCGTGGCCGCATCGTAGACGTACACCCAGGAATCGGCCTCGCCGGCGTGGCGGTTGAAATTGCCGAGGTTGACGGCGACGTAAATCTTGCCGGCGTGATGGCAGAGGTCGCCCTGATGGTTGTCGGCGGGCACGCGCTGCAGCAGCCTGCCGGCCAGGTCGGTCTTCACCAGGGCATCGGTCCAAGACCAGTAGAGCGCGTCACGGCCGTTGCTGCAGACGCCCTGGACGTGGCGCGGATAGGCGCCTTCACAGGCCGCCTCCTGCCACTCAGCGGCGGCGGCGCCGACGGCAAGGGTGAGGATGGTGGCGAGAAAGCGCAACATGGCGGGGGAGGCTAACGGCTGCCGGCTGCGGCAGATTGCAGGCGTGGACGGCGATTTTTGGCTGGGTCAGAAGGTGGGTGAACCGATGCCTGTTGACTTGCCGCCGCCGTGTGGCACTTTATTCGAGTCTCACTGACTTGGGGGCGTCCTGGTTTCGACGGGTAGTCTGCGGTCGGGGTGGCATGCCGAGGATGATTCGTTGGCCTCGTTAATCACCGGATCAAAACATAACTGCAAACTCTTCTGAGCTTGCCCTCGCGGCCTAAGCCCCGCGACGTCTCCAAGGTGAAGTCTGGTAACCTTGAAGCCGCAACCACCAGGCTGGCTGGCTGACCGGGCGACCGGGTCGAAAGCGAGATTCAACAGGACGCTGGGTGAACGGGATTCCGCAGGCTGAAGCCCCTCATCGAGATCAAAGAACCTGATAAGCATGTAGAAGCTCCGGCTTATGGCCATTCGGACAGGGGTTCAACTCCCCTCGCCTCCACCATTTTCCGACCTGCGCGGCCCGTTGATTTTCAACGGGCCGTGCTCGTTTTTGGGGGCGGTGTCGAGGGCCTCTCAGGGCTGCACGGGTTGCAGCGAGCGGATGTCGTAGAGCTTGGCCTTGTCGCCGAGCGCGGCGACGGCCTGCTCGCGGGTGAGCGGGCGGCGCGAGGTCACCCGCAGGCGCGGCAGGCCGCCCTTGGCTGAGGCGAGGATTTTCACCGATTCGACGCCGTCGATTTGTTCCAGGGCGGCTTTGACGTGGCTGGAGCAGGCGCTGCAGAAGAGGCCGGCGACTTCGCCTTCATAGACCTGCAGGGGGTCGGCGGCGAGAGCGGCGGCGCTGAGCAGGCAGGCAAGGGTGAGCAGGAGGGTTTTCATGGGATTGGATCCGTCAGGGTTCAGGGCAGGGAAGCGTTGAGCAGTTGTTCGAGATGCTGGTGCAGGCGTTCCACCATCAGCGAGGCGATCTCCGGCTGCGGGTGGAAGACGGCGTAGTAGCCGCGCACGCGGCCTCGGTCGTCGATGAGGGCGATGCGCAGGTCGTGCTCATCGGTGTCGTCGGGGGTGAGTCGCTCCTCTTCCGGAATGGGCTTGGCGGGCGCCAGGCCGACCTCTTGGGTCATGAAGTCCCAGAGCTGCTGGCGGTCACCGGTGATGAACCACCAGGGCGAGTCCGGCCGGGCGCCGACGGCCTCGGCGTAGGCGCTCAGCTGGGCCGGCGTGTCGCGCTCGGGTTGCAGGGCCACCGACAGCAGGTGCAGGCGGGGATGCCCGCCGAATTCGGCGTGCAGCTTCTGCATCTCGGCGGTGACGGCGGCGCAGCCGTGCGGGCAGAGGGTGAACAGGTAGGCGGCGACGACGACCTTGCCGCGCAGGTCGGAGAAGCGGACCTGCCTGCCGCTGCGCTCGGTGGCGGCGAGGTCGCCGTCGATGACGGCGAGCACGGGCAGTTCGGGGCGCGGCAGCAGGCGGTCCATGAAGCGGCCGTAGAGCAGGCTGGCCGCCACCAGTCCGGCCACCAGCGCGAGGCGCAGCCAGAGGCGGGCGGGAGCCGGGGACGGACGGGTGGCGGACGCGGTCATGGCGGTTCAGTTCACGGGGATCTTGGCCAGTTCGGCTTCGGTCCACATGGCCGTGCGCGCCTTTTCGGCCTCGCGCACCGCCTTGACCTGGTCTGCCGTGACGCGGCTGGCGCCCTTGCCGAAGCTGTGGCGCACGTAGCTGAGCACCGCCGCGATCTGGGGGTCGCCGAGCAGGGCGCCCTGGGGCGGCATGATCGGTGCCGGCGTGGTGAAGGGTTGGCCGTTGACCTGGATCGGGCCGGTGAGGCCGTGCAACACCATGCGGATGAGCCGGTCGGGCTTGGCCGCGCTCACCCAGTCGGAACTGGCGAGCGGTGGGAACATGCCGGGCAGGCCGAGGCCGGTGGGCTGGTGGCAGGCGAAGCAGACCTGCTGATAGACTTGCTGGCCCTGAGCGAGGTCGTCCGCGTTGGCGGCGTCCTGGGCCAGAGTGTGGGGGGCGGCGCTGAGCAGCGCGAGGGCGGTAAGGTAGGGAAGTTTCATGGCAAGGTTCAAGATGGGGGTTGGGGATGCGGGCCGGGATGGCGCCGCATGCAGGCTAAAACAGGACTGACTGGGGATGTCCGACTGAGGGCGCCGTCGCCAGCGGAGAGCGCTGGGTATGGGACGTCGGGACCTGCCGGTTTGACACCGTTGGGCCGGGCGCTCAGAGGGCGCGTGTTGGCATCCTGCCTGAGTCTCCTCCACACGTGGGAGGCTGATGGGCGGACTCTGGAGCGCTCAGCCGACGGCCTGCGGCGGTGGTGTCGGCGGGCGTTGGGCTAGCCGCTGCGCCGTGCGGGAGATCATGCTCCAAGCGGCGGGAGGTGCGGGCGGAAAAACAAACTGCGGCACGGCGACCAAGCCGAGGATGAGTCCCTTGTGCTTGGCCACAGGTGCGGGTGCGTCCTCGGGAGCCTGTTCCGCAGCCAGGCCATTGGCGACCGCCTTGCACAGCGGACAGGGGCGCTCGCCGCTGAAGGTGTCGGTCAAGCCCTCAACGAGCGAGCCGCGATCGACCGTGTAGGCCACGGCCATGCCGAACCAGGCTGCGGACTGCAAGAGCGCCCAGTGCGCACCGATGGAAATCATCAGGGCGACCACGACCAGGGCGCGGGTCCAAGCTTTCACGTTAGTGCAACTTAGTGACACGATAGGCGTCGTTGGCAAGTGAATTGCAGCGTAAGCGCAACCGCTCAGACATCAAGGCTTTGTCGACGTCGGCTTGGATTCAGGCTTGGCCTCAGGTTTGGCTGATGCCGGGGCTGGTGCGGTTTCCGCCGGTTCGGGGCCGTAGACGCAGGCGACACGGAAGCCGAGATCGTTCTGGCGGCTGTCCGGGGCCAGCCAACTGCGGCGGGCACTGCGGCAGCCGCGCGTGAGGTTGCTCCAGGCGCCGCCGCGGATGACGCGGTCGCCTTCGTCCGCGCGCAGCGGGTCGGCGCCGCCGGGCAGGGTTTCGGCGTGGCTGTCGAGGCACCATTCCCAGACGTTGCCCAGCATGTCGTGGAAGCCCCAGGCGTTCGAGGCCTTGAGGCCGGCGGGCTGGGTGGTCAGGCCGGCATTGTCGTGGTGCCAGGCGATTTCGGCCAGGCCTTTGTCGGCACCCTTGTCCGAATCGAGATTCCGGCCGATGGGCAGCGCGGTGGTGGTGCCGGCGCGGCAGGCGTATTCCCACTGGGCCTCGGTCGGCAGGGTGAATTTCCAGCCCTCGGGCAGCAGGCCTTCCTCGCGCGCCTTGGCGGTGAGGTTGGCGCAGAAGTCGATCGCCTCGTGCCAGCTGACGTTCTCCACCGGGTTCAACGCGCCGCGAAACTCGCTGGGATTGTCCTCCATCATCAGCAGCCACTGGGCCTGGGTGACCTCCGTGCGCGAGAGCAGGAAGCCGCGGGTGATTTCGGCCTCAACAGCGGTCTCGTTGGCGCTGCGGCCGGCTTCGTCGGGCGGGCTGCCCATGCGGAAGCGCCCCGGCTGCACCGGCAGCATCTTCAGGCCGGCGAGCAGCATTTGGGGCGGGTTCTCGATGGCCTTCATGCTCTGCTGGTGCTGCAGCAGGCGACGCCCGGCTTCGGACTTGGCTTCCATCGCGGCCTCTGCCGCGCGCGCGGCCATCTCGAACTTCTCCCACTCTTCCTTGGCGCGTTGGCGGGCGGCATTGATCGCGGTGTCAGCCGCCGCGCCGCTGGCATCGGCGAGGCGCTGAATCTCTGGATCGATGGTAATCTCGCCCTCCGGCAGGGGCTGAAGCAGTTCTGGCAGGCGCTTCTGCAGCCAGGTGGCGAGTTCACGCCCGCCCTGGTTGGCCTGAGTCAGCTCCGCGGGTTCGCCGACACGCACCGGCAGCAGCCACCAGATCCCGTTGCCGGCCTTGGCCTCGGCGGGTTGCACGGCGACCCATGCGTGCTCACCCGCGGGGGCTGGCAGTTCATAGCGGCCGTCGTCGCCGGTCTTCGCCGCCGGGGCACCAAGGCTGCCAAGCAGGCGTTCCTCGACCGGGGCGGGGAAGATGACCGGATGGCGCTTCTCCACCTCCTCGATCAGGCGATCGAGCGCGGCGGTCTGTTCGACGATGACCTTCTGCGCCGCCGGTTTTTGCTCGCGCAGGGTGTTGTCGGCACTGACCGCGTTCGCGCGCGCCTCCAAGGCGCGGCGGGCCTGTTTGAGAATCTCGAGGTGGGCGCGGCGCAGAGTCTGGTTGCGCGCGGCCGTGGCGGCCTCGGTGCGAAAGCTTTCCAAGGCGGGTCGCACGGCCTTTTCAAGGGCGGCATCGTCGAGCACATGGATCGTGTGCGCAGGCACCTTGCCCTCGGCGGCGATGCGACCGCGCAGGACTGGTTTCGAGCAGCCGGCGGCGAGGCAGGCCAGCAGGCAGGAGGCGAACAGGCGCAGGCTCATGGGGTTGGGTCAGGGAACGCTTGAATCGCGCGCTTTCAACCCAAATCCGGCCGCGGTTCAGTCGTGGGTCGGCCGCACGCTCACTGCTTCGCCGGCGGCGATCCGTGCGCCCGGTTCCAGGCGCAGCAGGGCGCTCGACTGGCTGAGGCCGAAGAGGGCGTGGCTCATCTGCAGGCCGCGCACGTGAAAGACACCGTCGCGCAGCGTGCCGCGCAGGTAATGTGGACGGTCGCCGTCGTTGTGCAGGTCCTGGCCGCTGACGGCGGGCAGGAGGACGGGTGCTTCGGGGCGCAGGCCGAGCAGGCGCTGCAGGGCGGGGCGGACGAAGAGTTCAAAGGTGACGAAGGCCGAGACCGGATTGCCGGGCAGGCCGAAGAAGGCGACGCTGCGGCCCTCGCGCTGCTGGCGGGCAAAGAGGAAGGGTTTGCCGGGTTTGACGCGCACGCGCCAGAGTTCCGTCGCAACGCCGAGCGCGCGCAGGGCCGGCTTGACGTGGTCGTGGTCGCCGACCGAGACACCGCCGCTGATGAGGACGACCTCCCGTTCGGCCGCGAGACGGTCGAGGGCGGCGGTGGTCGCGTCGAGATCGTCCGGGCAGTGCACGGCGGCCGTGTCATGCAGGCCAGCGCCGCGCAGCAGGGCCTGGAGCATGACGGCGTTGCTGTTGTAGATCTGGCCGGCGGCAAGGGCTTCGCCGGACGCGCGCAACTCGTCGCCGGTGCTCAGCACGGCGGCGCGTGGCGGCTGGTGCACGGGCACGGTGGCGAGGCCCTGGGAGGCGAGCAGACCAAGCCTGCCGGCCGTGAGTTGGTCGCCGGCCTGAAGCAGGAGTTGGCCGACGCAGAGTTCAGCGCCGGCGCGGCGGATGTGTTCGCCCGGTTGCACGTGTTCACGGCAGAGCAGGCCTTCGGGACCGGTTTCGGCATCCTCCTGCATGAGCACGGCATCGGCACCGGCGGGCAGGGGGGCGCCGGTGAAAATCCGCACCGCCTCGCCCGGTCCGCAGTGGAGGCCGAGGTCGAGGCCGGCCGGTTGGCAGCCCGTGAGGGCGAGGTGGCGACCGGAGGTGCTGTCGGCGGCGCGCAGGGCGTAGCCGTCGACCATCGAGTTGTCGAAGCCGGGCAGTGGCACAGTGGCGGTGAGCCGGCGTGCGGCACCGAGGCCGGCTGCCTCGAGCAGGGGCAGTTCGACCACCGGGCCGGGCGTGACGCCGGCGAGCACGCGTTGCAGGGCTTCGTCCTCGGAGATCATGGAGCGGTGGGTGGCGTGGTCGGCAGGTAGCCGGGCGGCAGACCGGGCAGGGAGGGAAGGCCGGCCGGCGCGTGGGGTGCAGCGGGGGCGGCGGGTTCTGCCGGGGCGTTGGGTGCAGTGGGCGTGGTGGCGGGTGTGCTGGCTGGGCTGCGCCGGTAGACCACGAACTGGCGCAACTGCGGCTGGCCCTCGCGGATGTCGGCCGTCAGGTGCCGGCCCTTGCGTTCCGGGGCCAGCACCAGCTTCGACTCGCTGCCGTCCAAGCCCACGGCGGTGAGTTCGGCCCGGTCCGGCAGCACGGGGATGACCTCGCAGTGGATGAGCACGAAGTCCTGCTCGGGATTGACAAGTTCGATGGTGCCGACAAACACCTCGGCTGGCGCCTCGGGGGGCGTGCCGGCGGTCGGTTTCGTCTTGCCGAAGCGCAGCGAGGCGCAACCGGTCGCCAGCGGCAGCAGCAGGAGAAGGAGGAGGCGGCGCATGCGCCACAGCTAGCCCGGGTTTGCCGGCCCGCAAGAATTCACACACCCGGGCAGGCACGTGCCCTGACGGAGTTTTGCCAAAATCCGTTCGCCTCGCCGGCGCCGCGCGCTAGCATGAAGGCGTGAGTTATCAGGTCTTCGCCCGCAAGTATCGCCCCCGGACTTTTGCCGACGTGCTCGGCCAGGAGCACGTTGTGCGCACCCTGCGCAACGCCATCGCCCAGAACCGCCTGGCGCACGCCTACCTGTTCGTCGGTCCGCGCGGCACCGGCAAGACCTCGACCGCCCGCATTTTCGCCAAGGCGCTCAACTGCCCGGATGGCCCGAAGATCGACTTCGATCCCGATGATCCGGTGTGCATCGAGATCGCCGAGGGGCGCAGCCTCGACGTGCTGGAGATTGACGGCGCCAGCAACAACGGCGTCGACCAGGTGCGCGACCTGCGTGAGAGCGTCAAGTACGCGCCCTCGCGCTGCCGCTTCAAGATCTACTACATCGACGAGGTGCACATGCTCTCGACGGCGGCCTTCAATGCCCTGCTGAAGACGCTCGAGGAGCCGCCGCCGCACGTGAAGTTCATCTTCGCCACGACCGAGGCGAACAAGATCCTGCCGACCATCATCAGCCGCTGCCAGCGCTTCGACCTGCGGCGTATCCCTCTCGGCATCATCGCCGATCACCTGCTGCACATTGCGGGCCTTGAGGGCGTCGACCTCGATCCCAAGGCGGCCTACGCGATAGGCAAGGGCGCCGACGGTGGCATGCGCGATGCCCAGTCAATGCTTGACCAGTTGGTCGCCTTCTGCGGCAACACGATCCGTGAGAATGACGTGCTGGAGATCTTCGGCTTCACCGCCGCGCAGACGGTCAGCCGCATGGCACGCCACATCCTCGACAGTGACACCGTCGGCGCCCTGCGCCTGGTGCACGAGACCTCCGAGGCGGGCAAAGATCTCGGTCGCCTGCTCACCGAACTCATCCAGCACTTCCGCACCCTGTTGGTCAGCCAGGCTGATCCAGAGGCGGCGGCCGGCGACCTTGAGCCCGAGGTCGCCGAACAGGTGGCCGAGCAGGCCCGGATGGCGAGCACCGAGGCCCTGCTGCGCATTGTCGACGGTCTGGCTGAGGTCGACGCGCGCATGCGCTGGGCGACCAACAAGCGCCTGCACCTGGAACTCGGCGTGATCCAGGCCGTGCAGCATTTGAATGAGGTCAGCCTCAGCGACGTCATTGCGGCGCTCGATGGCGACGCCCCGGTGCCCGCCTCCGCGAGACCGGCAGTCCGCCCCGTCGCTCCGGTCCGTCCTGCTCCGGCTCCCGTGGCCGCGCCTGCGCCGCGTGCGGCTCAGGCGATACCTGCTGAGCCTGCGCCGGCTGCCGTGGAGGTCGCTCCGCCGCCCTCCGCGCTTGAAGAGGCGCCGCCGCCCGTGCTGCGCATCCCGGAGCCGCCGCCCACTGTGGAGCCTGAACCCGCCCCGCGGCAGGATC
>JBIJBO010000119.1:0-11561 GCA_044345215.1 Prosthecobacter sp.
AATCCGGCACCCTGCGGTTCGCCTTCGGGATCGCCAAAACCGAGGGCCGGATCGTCGAACACCCGGCGCAGGCCGTCACCCACCACCAGCACCGGCGATTCACGGTCGGCCGGCAACCCGCTCAGGGCCACCAAACTCGCGGTCTCGACGCCCAACCTCGCCTCCGCCAAGTCGCCCAGCAGGGCCATGGCCAGGTCGCCCACCTGCTCGCGCTCCAGCACCCGGGCATCGACCAACGGCGTAGCATCCGCCGCCACCCGCGGCCACTCGCGCCGCACCCGCGATGCCACGGCCAGAGCGGTCTGCTTCATCGCCTCGGGCGTCCAATGGCGGTCCTGCCGAAAGTAGGGCAGTTGGCGGCGCCGTGCCTCCCAGAGCAAGGCAGCCGGGTCAAGCACGCGCGCGCCCGCCGCCTCCAGTGCCGCCAGCTTCGACGGCAGATCGGCGGCGCGCAGCGGCCCGGCAAACTTCGCCGGCAGCAGGGCCTCGGGCTGCAAGGCCAGCTTCGACGGCACCGGCACGACCAACAGTTCAGTCCCCTGCCCGTGCCACATTTCCAAAAAGGCGCACAGCTGCTCGCTGCGACCCGCACGCGGCACGCGCGTCAGTCGCTCGAGCTCCGCGGCGGCGAACCACCAGCCGTCGCCACCCACCAACACGTCGCGATCGCCCTCGCCCCACCAGGTCCGCTTCCACTCCGCCGCATGGCTCGCCATCGCCGTGCGCGCCGGTTGGCCCGCCAGCGTGGGGCCAAAAACCAGTGCGACCAGACCCAGCAGCGGCCCGCAGCCCAGCAGCAACCCTGGCCGGCGGTGCAGGGGGCGACGCACACTCGCCAGCAGCAGGGCACTCAGCCAGGCGGCCCAGAGGAGGGTGATCTCCCAGGCACCGCCGATGCGGGCGTCCAGGGCGAGGGTGTAGGCTGTGCGTTGCCCTTGGCCGGCAAGCAGGCGCAACTTGGCGACGGCCTCGGCGAAATCGGCCGAGAGCAGCAGCACGGCGGACAGGGCCCAGACGGCAGCGACCCCCACCGCTCGCAGCGGCGGCGGCACCGGTCCGGCGAACAGGCTGCGTCCGCCGCGCGCGGTCTCGGCGGCGATCAGCAGCGCGTGAAGGGCCAGCCAGGCCAGCACCGGCGCGGCCCAACCACGCCACAGCAGCGCGGTCGCCGCCACCAGCAGCAGGCCGGCGAAAGCCTGACGACGCGCGCTGCCGAGGCGACGCCCCGGCAGGCAGAAACGCCGCCACAGGCCGGTGAAACTGTCCGCCCGAAACGGCGCGCGCAGGAGGCAGGTCAGACGCTTTTGGCCCAGTAGCGCAATCGCCGTCAGCAAGTCGGCCGCGCCGGAGAGCAGCAGGAAAAGCTGGGCCGAGTAGGCCAGGGCCGAGCACCAGACCGACCAACCGCTGCGCGCCAGCGGGGCAGCGGCAAGGGCGTCGGTCACGCCCTGCTCCAGAGGCAGGACGAGCAGCAGCAGCTTGGCGAGTCCGGCACCGGCCAGGCCTAACACCGCTGGCAGACTGCGCCGGCTCGCCCGTCGCGAGCGCGACAGCAGCCACACGGCAATCAGAGTGAGCGGCAACAGAACAGTGTAGGGAGGCACGGGCAGCACGGCAGCGACCGGTGTCCGGGCGAAGGCACTGTGCAACCGCAAAGCGCATCAGCGTTTACGCGGCTCGGTGCGATTGAAGAAGGACGGCAGCGATGGCAGGGGAAGACGCAGGGAGGGCGAGACCTTCGGTGACTCGGCGGCGTCCTTTTCGCGCGGCACGCCCTTGAGCAGGCTCGGTGTCCAGCGGGTGTCCTTGACCGTGCCTTCGCCACGGAACTCAAAGAGTTCACTGAACGGCCTGAGAACAATCCCCGGCAGTCCGCGCACCCGCACCTGTGTGGTGAGATCGACTTCATCGTCGATGAAGTTGATGCGACCGCGCGAGGCCAGCTTGAAGACACTGGTGAGAGCCTCGAAGTTTTCCGTCGTGACGGATCCGTCGGCGACCCGGAAGGTGCAGTTCGCCTCGGTGGCGACGTTGTAATCCTTGATCTTGCCCGGCAGCAGGTTGTCAAGCAGCGGCGTCAGCGGCCCGAGGATTGGCACGGCGTACAGGTTGCCGTTGAGAATGATGGCCGCGCCCTCGCCCTTGAGCTGCTTCCAATTTTCCTCGCGTCCGTCGAAACGAAAATGACCGGTAAGATCGCCCTCGGTCTCGGCGGTCTTGGAGTAGATCTGGGCAAAGCGCTGGAAGCTGACACCATCAAGGCGCAGCTCGCCACGGTAGGGCCGCGGCGGCTGACTGTCCTGCATCCGCCCCTTCAGATCAAAGCTGCCACCCAGCAGCCGCGCCTTGACGTCGAAGTTCGTCGTCTCGCCTGCGCCCGTCACCCGGGCCGAGACGTTCTCGAACGGCACGTTGCGGCCAAACACCTCTCGAGGGAACCGCACCGCCTTGACGTCGACGGCAAACTCGTCGCGCCCAGGCTCCACACTCACCTGCCCGCGCGCACTCATGGCACCGCCATGAACACGGCCGCGCACGTCAAAGTTGAGGGCACCCGCAAGAATGTGCAGGTCGCCCTGCGGCGCGACAATCGCACAATCCTCGCCGAGAACTGTGTATTGCCCCTCGCCCTGCTCGTGGCGGAAGCTGACCTTGAAATCGCTGTCCTCGCCGCCCCTGTAATCGATCAGCCCGTCCAGTTCGACCGTGGTATCGACTGGCAGACGGTACTTGGCGATGTGGGCGGCGGTCTTCGGCGCGAAGCAACTCGTCACCGCCACCGGATCGACGCCAGATTTGAGGCCGGTGAGCCGCACCCAGTGGGCATCATCATCGACCTCGATGTGGGCAACCTCGGCCACGCCCTCGGGACGCTGCAGGCGGACATTGCGGTAGTGCTGCTTGGGATCCTTGAATTCGACGTCGGCGCTGAGCAGTTCGAGATCGACCCCGCGGTACTTGAAGTTGCGCAAATCGCCGCGCCCCTGGTTGAGGCACTCCTGCAGATCGGCCTTCGGCCCGGCGCCCTCGAGTTCAAAGAAGATGTTCGACCGCGGGCTGAACTCAAAGCGGCGCAGGATCTCGCGCGTCTGCTCCATCTGCGCAAAGGGCAGGAAAGCATTGGGATCCATGCGCAGCAGGGCGCGGTAGCGAAAGCCCTGCTCCTCGTGAGTCAGCACCTGCGCGCTCAGCGTGCCGGTCTGGTGACGCAGCAGGAAGTCACGGATGTAAACGCCCTCGGGAGCGACCCCGAACTTCGCCGAAAGGCCGTCGAAGACCGCCCCGCGCGTGCTGAAGCGACCACAGTCAAGGCTGCCGGTGACCCGCACCGGCCGCTTGTGCGGCGCCAACTCGCCATCGACAAACCAGATGCCGTCGAGCGCCAGGTTGGGGCTCTCGTAAAAGACGATCTCGCGAAGCTTGCCGCTGCTCAGGAAGGCCTGGGCCAGGCCAGGCAGGTCGGCACTCGAGCTAAGGTGAAAATTGAGCTCGGGCGAGGCCATGCGCCAGGTGGCGTTGGCGCTGACCTGACCGGTGGCATCACGCAGGAAAAAGCGCGTCAGATCCATCAGACCGGCGCGGAACTCAGCCTCGGCCACGACCTCGCGGCAGGTATAGCTGCCGTAACTCATGCCGTCTGCTTCGAGCACCAGCCGGGCATTCATCTCCAGGGGCCGGTCGATCTCGCCATGCATCTCGAGGCTGAGTCGCGGCGGCGTGGCAAACTGGAAGCGCTGCAGCCAGTCGAGCCCCTTCTGGATGCGCTGCTGGTGGTTGCGCAGCACCTTGATGCGGTCCTGCAGGGTCATCTTCGACTTGTCCTCGGGCTTGTCCTTGTCCGGCGCCGGCAATTGGAGATCACCGGACAAATTCAGGCGAATCCCGGAGAGCTCGCCCTCGGCATGGCGCAACTCCAGCCGGCGATCCCGCAGGAAGGCGCGCGCGCTGAGGTTGCGCACTTCCAGCATCGTCGGCTCGGCGCCAGCGGCATCGTCGGGCGGATCGACAGGGATGCTCAGGTTGGCGCGGGTCAGTTCAAAGCCCTGCACCTCGAAGCGCTTCTCGAGCAGGCGTCCGAACTCGACATCCATGCGCAGTCGATCGACCGACACCAGCAGTTGCCGGCGGTCCGCCCGCGAATACAGCCGCACATCGCGCGCCATCAAACCGCCGAAGGGATCGAGCACGAGGCGGCGAAAGTCCATGTGCAGGCCGCGCTCGCCGAGTCGCTGGATGACATAGGCGCGCCAACGCTCGCCAAAGGCCTCGGAGCCGGCATACAATGCCGCCGCCAGCAGGGCGCTGGCGATCGTCAGCTTGAGCAGGCGCCGGAGAAACCGCTTCATCGGTAGCCTTCACCATAACCGCCGGGTCGGCGCTGACAAGGCTTCAGGCCGGCGAATCGGCGCGTTCCTTGGCCTCGAAATTCTCCCGGGCCTGCTTGCGCGCCGCCGAGACGATGTGATTGCAGGCCTCCATGCACAGCAGCGGGATGGCCGAGGCGCCGTCGCCGGCATGACCGGCCTCCGCACCAACCTTGGACTGGGCCGGACCAGAGAGCGACTGCCCCTCGGCGAGCGGGTAGATGATGCGGCGCAGGCACTTGGTCGACGTGCTGCAACAACGGCCTAGGATGGCGCAGGCCTGGTCATCGCTGATGCCGTTGGCAAAGCGGTACATGCCGGTCTGGCGACCGAGCAGCGCTCGCAGCGGCACCGGTTCCAGCGTGCCACGCTCCTGGGCCAGGGCCATGCCGACGGCGGCCGGATAAAAGAACTCCAGGGCCAGGCGCACGCCGGCGAGGTCGGGCAGCACGAGCCGCCAGCCGCGCTTGAGGTCCGGGGCGGTCTTGATCGGTCGAAAAGCCCCGCCGGCATCGTAGCGGGCGATGACGCGCGCGTCCTCCGGCTGAAAGTTCGTGCCGAGTGCCTCGCTGTCGAGGCCGCGGTCGTCCCTGTGGCGCAATTCCCAGCCTTCAGCGTCGGCGCTGATGACTATCTGGCCAATCGCGTGACGCCCCTGCTCCAGCCAGCGCGCCAGCGCCTGTTCCTGGGCCGAGACCTCCGAAGCCGCCGTCCCCTGCCCCGCATCCGGGTGGCGACGGTCGAAATCGCGCACCTGATCGAGGATGACCTCGGCCAGAAGCGGCTCGGTGCCGATGGCACCGCTGTAATAAAGGTGACGACCATGCATCTCGATGGGGTTCTGACGGAACACCTCCATCTCACTGAGCGCCTTGCCCGGCTCCTTCTCCATGCCCAGCAGCACCGGGATGTCCTGGAAGCTGTGGAGGCCGTCGGCGATGAAGAACGGCACCACCACAACGTTCGGGGCACTTGTCAGCTGCACCCAGTCGGAAACAAGCGGCGCCTCCTCCATGTAGGCGTCGATCACCTCGGCAAAGCCATAACCGCCCTCGCGAATCAGCCGCACCTGTTCCTGGATGGCCTTGGTCGAGTTCTCGTTGAGGCTGGTGCCGTGGCCGACAATGACCAGACTCGTCTGCTCGCGCGGCACGCCAGGCGCCACCTCGTCGGCCCGCTGAAGCAGCAGGCGCGTCATGTTCGGGTGGATGCCGACCGGATCGCAGTAGCAAAAGGTGCGGCCGTCGCGGTGGGTCACCGGTCCGTCGAGCCGCAGCTCGCGCGGCAGCACCTGCTGGCAGAAGTAGCCCTCGCTGATGAAGTTCGGCACGATGTAGACGACTGTCCCCTCCACCGACTCAAAGATTTCGCGCATTGTCGGCTCTTCCTTCCAGAAGCAGCAGGCGACCTCGCGAAACCCACCCATGCGCCGGATCGTGTCGGCATGCTGATGGGTCGGCGCGCTGGAGTCGGGATTCACGGTCGAACCATGACCGACGATGATGAGGGAGGCGTGGGAATGGGAGTTCAAGCGAGAAGGGATTACGCGGGAAAGTCAGCGAAGGACGAGGGGGAACGCCACCGGCCGGTCGTCAAAGCCGACCGGCACGCGGATGGCGCGGGCCAGCAGGTCGAGGTAACGGGCGCAGGGAATTTCGTGGCCGCCAAACTGCGCGAGGTGCGGCGTCGTCCACTGGGTGTCGTGCAGGATGAAACCGCGCTCGCGCAGCCGCCACTGCAGGTGCACCAGCGCGGTCTTCGAAGCCTGCGGCTCGCGGCTGAACATGCTCTCGCCAAAAAACGCGCCGCCAATGGCGACGCCATACACCCCGCCCATGAGCCGGCCCGCGCGCCAGACCTCGGCGCTGTGGGCGAAGCCGAGCCGGTGCAACTCCTCGTAGCTGTCGAGGATGGCGTCGGTGATCCATGTCTCCTGGCGGTCGGCGCAACCGCGCATGACATCGCCAAAAGCGGTGTTCCAGCGCACCTCGAAGGGGCTGTGGCGCAGGAACTGCAAAAACCGCCGCGGCACATGGAATTCGGCCACCGGCAGGATGCCGCGCATCTGCGGGCGATACCAGGACACCGTGCCATCGTCCTCCCCCATGGGGAAGGCCCCCTCGCAGTAGGCGCAGAGCAGTTGGACGGGATCGAGCATGGCGGGCGGCCCCCAAGGTAAGAACGCGCCCGCCCCAATGCAACCCCAGCTCACAGACCGAGCGCGCGGCGCAGCACGGGTTCGAAGATGTCGGCCTGGCGCATGAAACCCAGATCGCTGGCATGCGAGGCATCAGTCGCGCCCTCGGTGTCCTCGCCGTAGAGCTTGTCGCCCTCGATGTAATGCAGGTTCTTCACGCCCTCCTTGATCAGGGTGTCGTAGGCGACGCGCAGGGCGGCATGGTTGTCGGAGTGGAACTGACGCTTGAGCGGCGTAATCCAGTCGTTCGTGAAGCGACGGTCCTCGACCAGCACGATCGGTGTCCCGGGCTTGGCGGCGCGCAGCTGGCGCACCAACGGCACGCACTTCTCGGTCACCTGGGCGGGCTGCATGTTCGGCAGGCAGTCGATCACATACACCGCGGCGTCGATCTGGACGAGGTAATCACCAACGGCAGTGTCCATGCGACCGTTGCCGGAGAAGCCAAGATTGACCACCGGCATGTCGAACCGACGGCCGAGGACGCCGGTGTGCACCATGCCCGGACGGCTGGCGCAGGCGCCATGGGTGATGCTGGTGCCGTAGAACACGATCGGCCGTGGGCGCGGGGCCTGGCCTTCAAACTTCGCGCCCTTGGGCACACCGATCGACAGGAATTCGACGCCGTTGTACAGCGGCAGGTAGGCGGCATACTCGCGGTAGCCGGGCGCCAGGTCCTTGATGATCTCGGCCTTCACCTCCTGGGTCGCCGGCTTCGTCACCTGCACCCATTTCCAGCGGCCGTCGCTGTCGCGCGCATACAGGTCGACCCCGCTGACGCCGGTGGCCGGCATGTGCGGCATGCCGAGGTTGGCCTTCATGACCTTGTAATGCACGTGGATGCTGGTGGCGTCGGTCTTGAAGCGCACCATCATGCCGGCGCTGTCGCGGCTCAGGCTCCACACCGCCGGCGTCACCTTGCCCTCGGCACTCGCCGGCAGGCGGTCAAACCAGCGCTTGCGCTCCTGGTCCGGAAGGATGCGACCCTCGACGCCCCAGGCGGTGACGTCATGCCAGTCGAGTTCGACGGCGGCGGCCTTGTTGACGCCCATCGCCGGGTCGAGCTTGGCAATGTCGGACTTGGCCGGTGCCTTCTGGGCGTGGACCACGGAAACAAACAACGGCAGCAGGAGCAGGGTGCGTAGGGTTGGCATACAAGACGGGAAACGTCGCCGAACGGACGCTTCCTTCGCCCGGGCGAGCAAGGCTCAAGACGCCACTGAATCGAAGCGCAATCCGCGCACCGCCTCCTGCGCCCCGGACAGCAGGGCCGCCGCTGAGTGACCGCCGGCCGCCACCGACGCCGCAAGCACCATCTGAAGCGCCCCGGAAGCGCCCAGGCATTCGCCGAGCACTGGCCCGGGCGACACACTCACCGCCCCGGCCAGAGCCGCCGTTTCATCGCGATCCAGAAACGGCACGCCACAGCGACCATCGACCACCTGCTCAGCAGAGCCGCGCCAAGACTTGGCCATGACAGCCAGGGCCTGCGCCCGCTCGACCGGTCCGCGCACGGGTTGCTCGATCACTTGCGCCAGTCGCGGGCCTTCGCCTTCGACACTCAGCAGCAGGGCCGCCGCGCCCTCGCCCGCCAACAAGTTGCGGTGATGGTAGCGCACAGCCTCGGCGCCCAGCCAGTCGCACTCCTCAGCCGCCAGCACGAGACAGCGATCGACCAGTCCCTGGGCCAGCCAGAGCCCGGCCAATTCGACCGCGTCGAGGATCACCGAGGCATCGCCGAGCAGGGTCGACACCGGGCCGTCGGCGCCGAGTTGGGCGGCGATGTGCGAGGCCGGGGCATTGTAGACAGTTTCCGGAAAGAGGAGCGGGCTGGCGAGCTCGGGCGTGTCGAGCACCTCCTGGTAAAAGCGCCCCGAAAACTGCACGCAACCGTTGAACATGCCGACCACCAGACCAAGCCGGCCCGCACCGGCCCCGCCGGGAAAGCCAGCCTGTTCGAGGGCTTCAAGCGCGGCGGCAAGTGCGAACTTGCTCACCGGGCTGGCCCGACGCAGGCGCGGTGACTTGGGCAAGCGGTCGGGCGGCGGCAAGGGCACGCGGCGCACGGGGCAGGCTTCGTTGCGCGGGCCGATCGTGCGCGGGCAATCCTGGATTGGCAGCGGCTGGCTTGCCTGCACGGCGCGGGTCAACTCGGCCAGACTCCAGCCGGCCGGCGACACCGCCCCGAGCCCGGCAACGCGCAGGACCGGCGCCGGCGACAAAACCGCCGGCCGCGGCAAGGCGGCATCGGCACTGCGGAAAACCAGGCTGGCGTTGGTGCCGCCAAAGCCGAAGGAATTTGTCAGCACCGCCCGCAGCGGTGCCTCGCGAAAGTGGCGCACCAGGTCAAAGCACACCGCAGGGTCGGGCTCGCGAACGTTCAGGCTGGCCGGCAGCCAGCCATCTCGCAGGGCGAGCAGGCTGATCACCGCCTCGACCGCGCCCGCGCCGCCCAGCAGGTGACCCATGGCGGATTTGGTCGAGCTGACCGCGATCCGAGCCGCATCCGCGCCTGCCCAGGCCCGGATGGCCATGGCCTCGGCGACATCGTTGTGCGGCGTGCCGGTGCCATGCGAATTGAGGTAATCGATCTTGCCCGGCGACAGCCCGGCCATGGCGCAGGCGCCTGCCATCGTGCGCAACGCCGCCCGCCCCTGGGGATCCGGCTGGGTGAGGTGATGCAGGTCGGTGGCGGTGGCGTAACCTGCCGCCTCAGCCCAGGCCACTGCGCCGCGTTCGGCCGCCGCATCGGCGCTTTCCAGCAGCACCAGCGCCGCTCCTTCGCCAATCGCCAAACCGTCACGGGCGGCGTCGAAGGGTCGCGGCACCCCGTCCGGCGCCAGGGCGCGCAGGCTGTCGAAACCGGCAAAGACCAGCTCTGCCAGGGCATCGTAGCCGCCCGCCAGCACCCGCCGGGCCCGTCCACTGCGGATCATCGCCATCGCCTCGCCAATGGCATTGGCACCGCTCGCGCAGGCATTGGAGACGAGTCGCACCGGGCCGCGCCAGTCGAACTCCTCGGTCATCAGCCGCATCTGCCGCCAGGGCTGGTAAAACTGCACGCGCGTCACCTGCCCGGGCAGCCGATGCGGACTGCGGCGCGCCTGGCGAAAGTACTCCTGTCCGAGCGGCATGGCTCCGGCCGAGGTGCCAACGACGAGAACGTCGACCCCCTGCAAACTGGCCAACCCGGCACTCGCCAGAGTCTCAACCAAGGCCAGCAGCAGCATGTGTGTGCCGCGATCGGCCAGGTGCTGGCGACGCCGCGGCAGCCTGGCAAACAGGGTCTCCTGAGGCAAATCCACCTCCGCAGCCGTGCGCGCCACGCGCCGACTCACGTCAAACAGCGTCACCGGCCGAAAAGCCTGTTGTTCCGCGCGCAGGGCCCGCGCGTTGGCAGCCGCGTCGAGTCCCAGCGGCGTCACCAAGCCGGCGCCAGTGACAAAAATACGGGAGTCGGAGGGCGGAATCACGGGAAGGAAACGACGAGGTCCAGCGCGCGGATTCCCGGGCTTGCAGTCGGGGCGCACCCGGGCAGGATGGCGATTCCGCGTTGCACGCAGTAGCGGCGCGCGGCACGGAGTGTCAAATGGTTGCTGAACGCTGGCAGAAAACCCTCGACGCCCAGGGCGAGGCCATCGCCCTGCGCCAGCCCGGCCGAACCTGGACCTTTGCCGAACTCGACCGCGCTGCCCGCACTCGCCCGGCGGAAACCTGCCCGGTGCTCGGCCACTTCCATCTCGCCCGCGGCGATGCCGTCAGCCTGACCACCGCCCTGCTGGCCGGCTTCCTCGACGGCCACCCTGTGCAAGTGGTCGAGGCCGACCGCGAACGCCGCCGACCGGCCACCCAGCCGCCACCCGGCACCGCCCTCATCAAACAAACCGTCGGCAGTTCCGGCCGCCGCCGCTGCCAGTTCTTCAGCCTGCCCCAGGTGCTCGCCGACACCGACCGCCTGCACGCGGCGCTCGGCCTTGCCGAACTCGACGGCGCCGTCGCGGCGATCAGCGCCGCCCATTCCTACGGGCTCAGCACCACCCTGCTGCAATTGCTCGCCCACGGCCTGCCGGTCCACTGGCTGCCCTCCCCCTTCCCCGCCGGCGTCAGCGACGCCCTCGCCCTGCCGGGCCAGCGGCTCCTCCTTCCCGGCGTGCCCGCCCTCTGGAAGGCCTGGCTCGATGCCGGGATCGACTTCGGTTCGGTCGGCCGCGCCGTCAGCGCCGGTGCCCCCCTGCGCCTCGACCTCGAGCAGCGCCTGCACGCGCGCACCGGCCTGAAACTGCACAATCTCTACGGCACCAGCGAGACCGGCGCCGTCTGTGTCGACTTCAGCGACCGGCCGCGCCGCGACGCCAGCGACCTCGGCAGCCTGCTGCCCGGCGTCCGTGCCCAGCCCGGTCCCGACGGCCGACTCTGCATCGCCAGCGATGCCGTGGGGCTCGGCTACGACGCCCCCGAGCCGGGCGAAGTCTTCGGCGACGGCCAGCACCTCACCTGGGACCGGATCACAATGGAGAAGGACCACCTGCGGTTCCACGGCTGCCTCGGCACCGGCATTCAGGTGGCCGGGCGCAAGCTCAGCCCGCACGAGGTCGCCGCCCACCTGCGCGCCGCCTCCGGCCTGCCCGGCATCGAAGTCCGCGGCGAGCCCAGCCGCGACCCCGAGCGCGGCCAGGACATCGTCGCCGTCGTCGACCTCCCGCCCGAGCAACTCACCCGCGAGTTCAAGACCCGCGCCTGCGCCAGCCTCGCCCCCTGGGAAACCCCACGCCGCTGGGTTTCCAGTCAGACTTGACGTCACTGACCTCATTGACCATGCAGCCCTTGCCAGATTCGACACAACTCTGGCGAATCCGGCCATGGATGCCGAGGCCTGCACGACTACGATTGAACTTCACCCAATCCTCCCCACTCACCCACCTCAACGACCATGGCCGACATCCAGACCAGCGCAGCTGACAAGAAGGAAAAGGAATATTTCACCCACGTCCCCCAGGAGA
>JBIJBO010000019.1:0-36018 GCA_044345215.1 Prosthecobacter sp.
CCGCCGCCGGCTTGGTAGCGTTCCTGCAGCAGCTTCGTGTTGGCGTCGTAGGGCACGACGACGTCGTTGTCGCCATGGACGGCGAACATCGGCACCTGCTGCTGGAGCAGGCCCTGCAGGTGATCGATCGGATTGAACTCGCCCAGGCGGGCGGTCAGTTCCTCGCGGGTCAGGCCGTAGTCGGCCAGTGTCGCCGCCTCGGAGCGGACCAGCGGCCAGCTGGCCAGGTTGCACACCGGATAGATGCCCACCCAGGCCCGCACCTTGTCGGGATGGCGCACCGCCCAGGCCAGGGTCATCAGCCCGCCGCGGCTCTGCCCGAGCAGGATCGGCTTGGGCGAATAGCCGCGCGCGACCATGGCCTCATAAAACCGCGTGAATTGGGCCGTGCTGGCCGGTGAACCGCGCACCTCGCCTAGGTCGAAGCCGGCGATGCTGATGCCCGCCTTCAGGAAGGTTTCAAAGTAAGCCCGGCGCTCGCCGAACGCCAGGCTGCGCAGGGTCGGCGCATACCAAACCCAGTGGCGCCCCGAAGTCGGTTGCGGCGCCGCCTGAACATAGGCCGTGTGACCCTCGATCTGAAAGGTCTCGGGCATCGGGTCCTGCGCTGACACCGGCAGACAGAGGCAGGCGAGCAGGCAGAAAAAAGCGCGAAGGATCATAAAATCAGGCTGGCAGCAACACCGTGGCCGCCAAGAAAAACGCGGTTTGAGGATCGCATGTTGCCACTCTCCACTCACGACTCTCCACTCTCTGCCTTCGTCCTTCGCCCCACCTCCCGCAGCGGACGACCGTGCAGCTCAGGCGCGACGCTCTTCTTCGGCACGCCAAGACGCTGGGCGCCGTAGATGCCCGAGTGACCGCTGGCGAGGTAGGCGGTGAAGCAGGCCACCGCAAAGCAGACGGTGTAGTCGCCGCCGAACAGTTCGATGCCCATGACCGTGCAGGCGAGCGGGGTGTTGGCGGCCCCGGCAAAGACCGCGAGAAAACCTAGCGCGGCGAACAGGGCCACCGGCTCGCCGAGCAGCAGGCCAAGGCTGTGGCCAAGGGTCGAGCCGATGAAAAACAGGGGTGTCACCTCACCGCCCTTGAAGCCGCTGGCGAGCGTGACCGCGGTGAACACCGTCTTCCACAACCAGCTGAAGGGCTCGGCACCGCCGGCTTGGAAGGCGGCGGTGATGGAGACCTGCCCTCCGGGGGCGGTCTCGACACCGAGGCCGAGGTAGTCGCGCGTGCCGGCAAGGCCGACCAGGGCAATGACAAGCAGCGCCCCCAGGGCCGGCCGCAGCGGCGCCACCGGAACCAGCCGGGTGAAACCGCGCTGCAGGTCGTGGGTCAGTCGCGAGAACAGGCGACCCGCCCAGCCGAAGGCGATGCCGGCCAGGGCCGCCTTGGCGAGCAGCGAGGCCTGCAAGGGCGCGGGCGCCCCGGCGGCCAGCACAGCGTCGAGATGATACACGGTGTGATGCACGCCCCAGGCCGAACAGGTGGCGTCGCCGACAATGCCCGCAACCAGCACCGGCAGCAGGGCGTCGTACTGGAGGCGACCGATGACCAGGACTTCCATGGCAAAGATCGCGCCGGTGAGCGGCGTGCCGAAGACCGAGCCAAAGCCGGCGGCGATGCCGCAAAGCAGCATCAGTCGGCGATTCTCCCGACCAAGCCGGAACAGGCGCGCAAAGAGACCGGCGAGACTGCCACCCATCTGCACGGCCGTGCCTTCGCGGCCGGCCGAACCGCCACAGAGATGGGTGGCCAGGGTGCCAAGCAGGACCAGCGGCGCCATGCGCGCCGGCACGCCACCGCCGGGTTCGTGAATCTCGTCGATGAGCAGGTTGTTGCCCTTGTCGGAGTCCTTGCCGAGGCGGTGGTAGAGCCAGCCGACAACGACACCCGCGACCGGCAGCAGCCAGAGCAGACCGGGGTGCCGCCAGTGCAGGCGGGTGACCGCGTCGAGGGACCACAGGAAAAACGCGCTGGCCGATCCCGCCGCCACCGCCACCGGCACGGCCAGCAAGCCCCCGCGCAGCAGGTGCAGGAAATCGGGAACCAGGAACGCGCGGGCCATCGGCCTTCAGCCTAGCCTGCCTTGCTCCCCCTTGTCCACTGCGGCTTGCCCCGCCCGTTCAGGGTCGGTGATAAATGGCACTCAGACGGATGTCGGCGCGGCGCTCGCCTTCCAACACGACGCGCACGCGCACATGACCCGGCAGGTGGGCCTTGCCCGGCCAAACCACCGGCGTCTGAAAACCGCTGGTGCGTATGACCGCGGCCTCCGCCCCGGCATAGCCGGGCAGGGGTCGCTCCTGATCATCGAGCAATTCCACGCGCAACGCCGCCTGCGGCCCCAGTCCCTCGGCATTGACGAAAAAGGCCGGCCGCGTCGCCGGCACCACTGCAGTAACCAGCTCGGCCGTGATCTGCGGCACTTGGTAATCGCCCGGACCCTCGCGGGCGAGATCGACCGACAATGCCCCAAAACGATCGCGCGGCAGCACGGCCAGACCCACGCCGCCGCGCGGCCGCGGCGGGCCGCCGGTCGGACGAGGATCCCAGGCTCCGTAGTAGAGGCGGGTCTCGTCGCCGACGTTTTCAAAGCCCTGCCCCTGCAGCAGGCCGCCCTGATCCCAGGCGCCGTCGGCTCCGCGCTCCAACAACGTCCACTCGTGCCTCGGCTCGCGGAAGTTCAGGCCGTCGTTGCTGAGCACGAAGCCCAGATCAACGCGCACGTCCGGCCACTCGGCCGCGCCGTGCCAGCGACCGTACACGCCGAGCAGGACATTGCCGCGCGGCCAGACACTGATGCCCTCATGGCATTGCTCGCCCTCGCGACTGCGCCCCGCGCCGAGGAACTCAAACTGCGGCGTGCGCACGAAGGCGATGCTGCTCGTCGGTTCCCAATGGGTGAAATCGCGGCTGCGGTAGAGCCGGCAAACGCGCCCCTGATAGGTCTGCACACCCGGCAGGGCATTCTGCCCGCAGGCATAATAAAAGCCGCCCCACGGATACAAGCCGCCGCAGGGCTCAAAGTGCACCCCGGGGAGCAGAAGATCCTCCATGCGCAGCTCCGCCCGCTGCGGCTGCACCTCCTTCACCGGCTTCCAGCGCAGACCGTCCGCGCTGACCAAGGGCAGCAGAGTGCCGAGCCGCGTGTGATGACGGAAGTAGACATGCGTGGTCATCTTGTAGCGCCGCGCCGGATCGGGATCGGCGTCGTCGCGGATCACCTTCAGGTTGACCACACCCCATCCCTGCCCGCCGAGATCGACCAGGTTGTTGCGGCGACTGCCGCGGTGCTCGACCAGCCCAAGATCGGGCTTGGTCCAGGCGAGACCGTCGTCGCTCTCCGCGTAGGCCGCCCGCCAGCGCGCCGAGGCCACGCGGTTCGAGTCGTCATCATCAAAGGCCACATACCACATCCGCCAGCGGCCCTGCTCGCGGAGGATCGAGCCGTAGAACTGCACGCCCAGCGCATCGGGCGACCCCGGGGCCCCGCGCTGCAGCACCGGACTGGCCGCATGCCGCACCGGCTGGCGCATTTCCAAGCGCAGGTTCTGCGTGAACGGGATCGACACCTGATCGAAGGCGAAGAGAGTGGTCGCCCGGCTTTCATCAAAGAGGTCCGCCGCCGGCAGAGGCGGAGCTGCGAACGCCAGACCGGCGAGGACAGCGCAACAAAAAGCGTGAAAAAACGGCATGCCGGGTGGTGGTAGGTACGGGTTGAAGCCGGGCTGGCAACGATGCCTTCCGGCACCGGCTTTCAACGAACGGACCACGAGGCAGCCCCGCTCCGCAGCCGGCTCAGCGACTCCGCGTCAGGCCCACCGCCAAACCTCGGCCCGCCACGTCCCATCCTGCTGGCCGCCAAACAGATGATCTGCAACAACGAGTGCTCGAGCTATTTTGCCGTTGCCACGTGCTGCGACAACCGCAAGGAAGTGCGCCTGCACACTATGGTTCAGTCCGACGGCGGGAATAAAGCATCGCCCTCAGCGAAACGAACATGTGTCCCGCCAGGGCGTCGGTCTTGTCGGCGATCAGGCCCTCGCGATCCTGCAATGCGCCGAACTCCAGCGCCGCCCAGACCGGCAGTGTTTTCATAAAAGCTGCAAACCAACATCATCCCTGACTCTGGCGCACCTGGAAGCCACCCTGCCCCCCCTCCCCTCCGCGTTTCAGGCGGGTGCCACAGCCGGGACACGGAACATCCGAAGCGGCACGGGGATCGGAGCAAAAGAGCGTCCCACAGTTGCCGCAGCAGCCGGCACCCGGATTTTCGCACCAAGGACAGGCCGGAGCGCCATTGAGGAGATGGCCTGGAACATCCGGAAGTCGGCCACGCCCGGCATCCTGAGCCTCCCCAGCGGCAAGGCGATGCGATTTGACGGGCTGGTAACAGCCGAGTGCGGGATCCAGACGATAGCGCATCAGGTAGGGAAAAAGCTTCACTGCGCATCGTGCTCGAAGAAAAACCTGCCGGGCCGGGCCGGGCGGCAGGGGTTCCGCCCGGCCTGCCACGGCTTCCACGCTGTCGGGCAGTTTTTCCAGGCGGATTCGGCCGTCCATGGCCTCCCCCATGCCCCGACTTGCGCTGGCGACCGAGGCCGTCAGCCAAACAAACAACTTGGCAAAGGCTTCGGGCCTCATGTCCTCCATGCGCAGGACAACGTCCGTGACGTTCTGCAGCACGGCATAATCGACATCGATTCCACAACCGATGGCATAGATGTTGGCCGGTCGGGGTCGGACCTGGGCACCCACCCGTGACAGCGGCACCCGCCAATCGTCACTCGGCTGACCATCGGTCAGGAGCAAAACCAGCGGCCGGTAGTCGCCCTTGCAGTCCGCCGCCGTGATTCGGACCTCGCTGCCCATGCGGTTGGCCAGCAGGTTCAGGGCGGCACCCAGCGCCGTGCCCTGACGAAGGGACAAGTCCGGCTGCTGAAAATCCAGCAGGGGCGTCAGGGGAGCCGCCACCCTCGCGCCGTCATCAAAGGTGATCACCGCAAGATGCACGGTGTCAAGCGCCTGCGGATCCCTGCGCAGTTCAGCAACCATGCTGGCCAGTCCGGCTCGCACAGCCTCGATGCCCCCTCCCATCATGGACTCGGAACAATCGATCAGGAGGTAAACGGGAAGGCGTCTCATAGCGTGTGGATGGGTGAAAATCGAAAGGCGACTCAGGGCGGAAGGGGCTCCTGCCTGCGCCGAAGGCGGGGGACAGGCCGTTTTTGCGAAGTTCCATCGCGATCCTCAGATTCCGCGCACCATCTGCACCTGCACCAGACGTCCCCCTTCCTCGGGACTGAGCAAAAGCTGCAGTCCCTCCGTCAGCTCGACCTTGCCACCCGGGGCGATCTCGACCTTGCGCGTAAGGTCCTTCATGCCGGTGAGGGTCTGGTTGACGAACCACCAGGCACCCTGGTGGAGCACGAAATAACCCACCGCCTTCTTCTGCTCGGCGGTCAGGCGCTCGTTCGGAGCGACGAGTCGGTTGACATGCCAGGGATAAAGATACTGGTCGCTGTACACCATGAGCCTGTGATTGTCGGCCTTGAAGGGGTCGGAGGTGCGGCGCCGCGAGTAAAGATTGAGCACGGGGAGCAGCCCCTGATAGGGCTTGCCGCAGAACGGACAGGCGGGTCGTGTGCTGTTGTCGAACGCATACCACTTCTGGGCGCACTTTGGATTGGCACAGGGCTGCAGCAAATCCACCGTCTTTACCAGGGCGGTTTCCCAACTGTCAGCGCTCGGTCGCCGATGCGGATCATGCAGGCCTTCCACAAACGCCTTGTGAAACAGCTCGGCCAGGTAGGGGCCGGTGATGCGGCACGGCAGCCTGGAGACGTCGGCAAACGGCAGGGCCGAAGGCTTGACATGCGACAGGTTCGGGCGGTTCGTAGCATCTTGAGGATGCTCAATGAAGAGTGCGCGCTCTCCCATCATCAACGATTCATCGACCGCAGCGTCCGCATCATGCGTCTTGCCACCGCGAAGCGGGTGCCGGTAGAGCAGGTACATGTAGACAAGGACGGCGAGTGCGTGCCGATCCGTCTCGATGCAGGGCAACGCCCTGCCCTTGTCCGTCACGGGCAGATGCAGGGTTCGAAGCACCTCCGGAGCGATGAAATCGGGGGTTCCAATGACATCCGGCGGGTATTTCTGCGGCACCACCAGACCATCGATGTCGATGACCGCGGCGCCGCCCGTCAAAGGATCGACCAGAACATTTCGATAGGACAGGTCCGAGTGCGCCAGACCGGCGGCGTGGAGACGCTTGACCGCGCGGGCGATGCGAACACAGAGCCCCAGGTAATTGCGCCAGTTGCCGCGCTCGCGTGGATCAAGGTACGTTTGCTGGTGCGTGGCACTGGCAAACCACTTGCCTTCCTTGTCCCTGCCCCTGATGCCCAGCATGTCGTTGTTGGCCGAGCCGAACTCGAAGAAAAATTCACTTCGATAGACGGGTGCGATCAGGGCGGTCTGGCGTGTGCCGGGAACCTCGACCAGATCCGTCGGCCAGCAATACACGCTCTCCCAGTAATCCCCGCCGACCTGCTGAAAAATGTTGTCGCGATACCTCCCGACGATGTTTTTCAAGCGATCGATGGAATTGGCGTCCTGTTTATTCTTGAAGATCTGCACCACATAGCTTCGATCCGGGGCGAAATAGACGTCCTTGACTGCACCGCTGCCTGCATGCTTGGCATCGTCAAAATGGTAGGTTTTGCCAGTGAGGATGGATTGGACTTGGACAACACTCATGGCGGCTCAGGTTCCGGGTTTCTGGAGCGGGGCAGGACTGCCACCAGGGTGCGATCATCGTGGTTGCCCGGAGAAAAGAAGTTCATCCAGCCGAGCAGGGTCTCGGGGCAGACGAGGGCCGGTTGCAGTTCCTGCCACAACGCCGCCCATGCCGCAGGGTCGGCAAAGGCCGCATCGCTGGGGAACTTGGGGTCGGTGATGCCGTCGGTCATGACGAGGGCCGCGGTGAACGCTGGCAGCCACTCGGCACAGAAGCGCCGTTCCAGGTTGGACTCCTCGGGCCTCAGGGTGACCGGCAACGTCAAAAAAGTGGTCTGCCCCGCGTGGTCGCCACCTTCAGGCCTGGTGAGCGGATGCCCCGCTTCCGGCGTCGTCAGCACGCCCGCGCCGCCATCGCCGATCGCAAAGGTCGCCACAACATGTCCCTCCGCCCAGGGTTTCATGACCCACACAAGCAGCGTGGTGTCATAGTTGCGCAAAAGGGGCGGCTCCGGCAGGGCCTCCGCGGGGTTCCTGACCTCTTCCTGCAGGGCATAATGCGCGTGCAAGGCAGCCTCGTAAAGCATCTGCCGCAAGGCCGTGCGGGAATCCGCCTCCTGTGGTTCGCCCGCTCCCATGGGCGGTCGGTCCATCAACCCGGGAGCCGCTTGATGGAGCGCGGCGGTCAGACGCGCCTTCACCGCCTCACACGCCACTTGGGCGCCCCGCCTCGAGTATTTGGCCGACCCGGCGCCGTCCGCCACGACCACGACGAGCCAGCCAGTGGATGCCGCATAACCGACCGCGAAGGCGTCATCGCGAAATTCACCGCGATTGGCGTGCGCGCGTCCGCGACGGCTGGCCGCAATGATGCGGTATGGCCCGTGCCGAAGTTCCACGCCCTCCGTCAGAGGCCGTGCATAGGGCGCTCCGGGCGGAGGATCCAACTCCTTCCACAAGGAAGCCGGGTCGGGATTGATGAGCAACCCGGCCATCAACCGCCGGGGCTTGGCTTCAGCCGAAGCCGCATAGGTCACCTCCAGATCCCCTTCAAAAGGCGACAGAGGCACGCCCTCGACCGCACCGCTTTGAGGGTCAAAGACCAAGCCAAGGGATGGCGGCCAATGGATGTCCAGCACACGCGCCGACACGGGCGAGTCGCCACAGGCTTCGGCGATCCTGGTCGCGATGACGCCGGGCTCGATCCGATAAAAGCGGCCGACCGTGCCGTTGCGCAGGCTGAAGCGCACGCTAGGAATTCCTGCAGGGTGTGCACCAACTCCGCGGCCCGAAGCCATCGTGGCATCGCCCGCGTTCGCGGCTTGTGCAGAGGCGGCTGTCCAATCAACCGATTCCACCGCAGGGAGCGGGTTGACGGATGGCGTGACGGCCTCGTGGCCTGCGACATCCGAGGAGATTTCCGCTAATGCTGCGGCCGGTGCTTCGAGCGCTTCACACCAGTCGTTCAGGCTCAACTTCTGCAGCACCGCCTCATCCTGCGCTCGCTCCAAAAGCTCCAGAAAGGGCTCCGGCCAGACCCCTCCACGATGCAGTTCGGCACGAAAACCTGAGGCCGGCGCGACGGAAACTCCCCCGACCCAGCGCACGCAGCAATCCACAAAGGCCCGTTGGTCCGCCAGAAGAACCTCCTGACTGACGCCCCGGTCATCCGCGGCTTTGGCCATGAAAGCCTCCGTGTCAAAACCGCCGTCGGGGGAGATGCAGTTTTTCAGGATGCCGCCATGGAGTCCGCCGTGGGCTTGAAGGTCCGCATGTAAGGCGGCCAGGGCACGGGCCAGGGAACGCACCATTTCGTGCAAGCAGGCGGCATCGGCATGCTGGGTGAGAAAATCCATGCGCATGGGTCAGACGACGACTTGAATTTCCGGCGGCGGTGGTGGCAGCGTCAGGCTGGAGGCAGCGCCCATGCTGCGGTTGCCACTGGAAACCGTGGACGACACCCACTGGAATAGGCCCGCAAAGGAATGGCCGTCCATCGTCTCCAGATTGTAAAGGTGAGGGGTCAGTTTTTTGAGGGGCTCCAACCTCGCCTTGGGCCCTGCGGCGCAGGCGATGACCGAGGCAAACGGCCGCCTGAGGACCTCGGGAATCGTGCGGTCGTAGAGAGCGGTGTCACTCGGACTGCCATCCGTCATGAGAAAGGCGATCGGTCGCCAGTCCCCCTTGTGGTATTCCGTGTTGCGCTTCATCTCGCGATCCACGCACTGGCAAAGCAACTCCAGAGCCGCCCCCGTCATAGTTGGCCCGGATTGCGGACAATCGATGACGGGAAGTTGAAAATCCTCGAGGCTCGTCAGCGGACACAGCACCCGCGCCCTGGCATCAAAACTGAGAATGGAAAGGTGAACCGACTCAAGGGCGTGGGGATCCTGGCGCAGGGTCGAAACCAAGGCCTGGACCCCGACCTTCAAAGCCTGAATCGGCTCACCTCGCATGGAGCCGGAGGTGTCGAGAAGCAGATAGACGGGCAGGCGGCGGGCTGACATGGGGGCAGGGTGACTCGACCTCAGACCACGACCTGAATTTCCGGCGGCGGCGGCGGCAACTGGTCGAGTCCCTCCACTTCCTTGCCGGTCGTTTGCACGCTTCTGCTGGACGTGCTGATCGAGGCCGTGACCCACTTGAAGAAGGCTTCCAGCGCCTTGCTGTCAGCCGTCGAGAGAGTGACCACCGCCTCGCCTGCAATCTGCCTGAGCACGCCGACGTCCGCACTGTCTACCCCGCAGGCGACCACCGCGCCCCACTTTTCCTGCTTGAAGCGGGCAAGTCCCTTTTCAAGAGCATCCGTCGGTGCGCCATCGGTCATCAGAAACACCATGGGGCGCCAGTCAGCCTTTTTCGTGGCCGAAGCTTTTTGGACATCCCGATGCGCGCAGTTGGCGGCAAGGGCAAGCGCTTCACCGAGCGCGGTCAACCCACTGGCCTGAAAGTCGGGAGCCTGAAAGGAAGGGAGATCGGTGAGGGGCACCGCCTCGCGGGCCGTGGTGTCAAACGTGATGACGCTGAGGTATGCGGTCTCCAGCGCCTGTGGATCCTGGCGAAGGGCGGATACCAGCATCTGAACGCCGTTCTTGACCTGCTGAATGGGTTCGCCGGACATCGAGCCCGAAGTGTCGAGGAGCAAATAAACGGGGAGGCGGCGCATGGGCGGAAGGCTGGGGTGCGTGTGGAAACTGCGGTTTCAGGAAACTGCCGGAGGTGTGACACGAAGGAATTTGACCAACGGTGCGGCAAACGCGTGCCGCTTTTGCGTGGCTCGGCCGATCTTCGGCGGAAGGGCCTTGCTGGGGGCGGAAAGAGGCGGTTCACCCGGCATAAGCACCGGCGTATTTCTTCACGTAGGTTTCGAGTCCGCCGGTGGTGGCCGTTCCCATGGCTTCGAATTTCCAAGAGTCGTTGCGCTTGTACAAGCGTCCAAACTCGATGGCCGTCTCCACGGAGAAATCCTCGTCGAGTTCGTACTTGCAGATCTCTTCGCTGTTCAGGGCATTGTAAATGCGAATGAAGGAATTGCGAACCTGCCCGAAGTTTTGGCGCCTCGCCGCCGCGTCATTGATGGTCACGGTGAAGACGATCTGCTCAATTCGCGGATCCAACCGGCCCAAATCCACCTCCAGCGTCTCATCATCCCCGTCCGAGTTGCCTCCCGTTCGATCATCCCCGGAAGATCGAACGGCACCGTCCTGAGACTCGAGGTGATTGTAGAACACAAAGAATTGCTCGTTGGGAACCTGTCCGTCCCCGCCGAGCAGGAAAGCGGAGGCGTCGAGATCAAAGTCTTCCACCGACGCATTTGTGTTGGGATCCCAACCGAGGCCGACACCGAGCTTTTGCAGCCCAATGTCCACCCGTTGTCCTTTGATGAGATTGATGGCCATGATCAGGGTAGGTTGGTCAAGAATGGAAATTCACGCGTCATGATACTCGCTGGCGATTCGCGCCACGGTTTGCCCCACAAAGACATCTTCGGTGACATCCCCAATCGCAGCAAAGCGCCACTCGCCAGCCTTTCGGTAAAGCCTTCCCAGAATCAGGGCTCGTCGACCTTTGAACTGGGGTTCAGCAGCGACATTGTAGGAGGCAAAGACCTCCCTCACACGCGTCGGACTGCCCTCGAACATGCGGATCTTGGCGTACGGAATCTGGGAAAAGTCTTCCTTCCCACAGTTGTTCAAAAAGAACACCACCTGCGCAATCCGCGATGGAATTCCCGGGAGGTTGACCGTGATGATTTCGTTGTCGAGGCCATCATCGCCACCGGCATCGCCGGCCCGGTCATCCCCCGTGTGCAGGAGGGCGCCATTCGCAGCGCTCAGTTTGCCCGGCGGCAGTCCAAACTTGGCCAGCAATTCGGTTTTGTACAAAGGCGAGTAGAGGTGATCGCAGAGCTGGCCATGCTCGTCGAGCAACACGGCGCTCAGATCGAGATCCACCTCCTGAATTTTTCTGCCGAATCCGAGAAAGCCGCCGCGCGTCTCGATACCCCCCCAGTTCACGCCCACGCAAAACTCGGTGAGGCTGGCTCCGGTGGCCTTCTTCAGGTCGATTCGCTGTCCCTTGGTCAGGTTGATGGCCATAAATGGGGAGATTCGGGGTGGAAGAATGATGGGGGTGGGGTTCGAATCGGCTAGCCGGGTCTGGCCCGCCTTCGCACCAGCTGGTGCCTGTCAGGAGACCGGCGAGCCTGGCGCGCCCTGCAGAATCGACGACGAAGAGGCGGTCATTTTGTCCAAGCCGCTCTGCAAGCTCAGGAGCAGCACCTGGTCGCGACTGAGCCCGAGCTCTTTCGCCACCTTGCGCAGCTGCGCTTCCAGACGTGAGGGCAACTTCCCCGGCATGGAATCGGTCTGTGGTTTTTGTCTCGGCAAGACAGGGTTCATCTCCAGAGAGACGATATAAGAATCGTATACTTGCGTCAAAAACTTTTTGCGTCCGCCCTCGCAAAAACTTTCGCATCCGCCCAAGCCGGGCTAGGATGAAATCCGATCATGAGCAAGCGCTCGCGCCCCATCCCCCTGGCTGTTCCCGACGAGCTGCTGAACCGCCTCGACGCGGTGGCGGCGCGCATGGGCCGGACGCGCGCCCAGATCATGCGTGACTCGATCGAGATCGGCCTCGAGGACCTTCGCCGCTGCGACTACGACCTCGCCGGCGCCGTCGTCGACAAGGCGCACGCCGCCCGGGCCAAACTCCTGCCGATCGCCGCCGAGAAACCCTCGCCCTGCCCCGCTGCCGCGCCCGTCGAACGAGTCACCTATCCCGCCGGCCGCAAACGGGCCAAGGCCGCCGATTCGACCACCGGTTTCTGACTCAAGCCTCCGGCGCCACAGGCTCGGTCTCCCCGCGCTGCCAGTGCAGCGGAGCCGTTCCACTCCACTGCTTGAAGACCCGCGAAAAGTGCGCGGCACTCTTGTAGCCAAGCTCACTCGCCACCGCCTTCACCTGCGCGTCGGGCTGGCGCAGCTTGACCGCCGCCTGCGAGAGCTTCAGCCGGGTCAGGCAGGCAAGAGGCGTCTCCTCATCGTAGCGCTTGAAGAGCCGTGTCAGGTAGGCCGCCGAAACGTGGCAATGCCGAGCCGCCTCCTCGATGCTGCCCAGCACGGGGTAGTTGCGCAGCATATGGCCGCGGCAGCGCAGGTAGGTGGCGTAGGCCGGATCCAGCTTCGTCGTCGCCGGCTGGCGACTGTCGGCACACAGCACCAGCGCATGTTCCAACGCCGCGGCGGCAGCGCGCAGGCCGAGACGCCCCCCGCGCAGGGCGTGGTCGATCACCTCCTCGAGCAGACCGATCACCCGCGCGGCGTCGAGCACACGCAGCACCTGGCCGGCACCCAGGCCCAGTTCGTCGAGCAGGGCGGCCGCGCGCGAGCCGGTGAGGTTGAAAAAATACTTCACCATCGGTTCCTCGGCATCGGAACGGATCACATGGGGGGTGCCGGGGTCAAAAAAGAACGCATGCCCGACCCCGACGTCCTGGCGCCGGCCCGCCAGGGTCACCTGACCGCGACCGCGGGCGACAAACTCAAAGGCCAGAAAGGGGAAACTGCGTCGATCGACCACGAAATCCGGCGCGCACCACTCGCAGCCACCGCCCACCAAACCAAGCCCGGCGCCCTCCCGGCGACGCTGCCGCCAGTCGGTCAGGTAAAAACGACGCGTGCGCAGCACCTGGGTGGAGAAATAGTCGGCCTGTTCCGTGGCGGGCATGCGCCAAGAGAAAGTCGGCCGACCCGCTCATCTTGCAGGGCGAGTCAAGAATCGTCAACCGGCTGCCAAGGATGGGCACAAGCCCCGCCTTGCCCTCGCGGCTGCGCCTGGACGAGGTTGCCGGAACGTCATGTCCACCGCTCCACCGCTTCGCGGCATCATTCCACCCCTCGTCACCCCCTTGTCCGGTCGCGACACCCTCGACACCGCCGGCCTGGGGCGCCTGATCGAGCACCTCATCGCCGGCGGAGTCAGCGGCCTTTTCATCCTCGGCACCACGGGCGAGGGTCCGAGCCTGAGCTATCGCCTGCGCCGCGAGTTGATCGAACGCACCTGCCGCCTGGCCGCCGGGCGCGTGCCGGTGCTGGTCGGCATCACCGACACCGCCTTCACCGAAAGCGTCCAGCTCGCGCGTTTCGCCGCCGGGGCCGGGGCCACGCACGTCGTTCTTGCCCCGCCCTACTATTTCCCCGCGGCGCCACCCGAAATCTGGGAATACATTCAGGATCTGGTCGCCGAAATGCCGCTGCCGCTGTTTTTGTACAACATGCCCGGCCTGACCAAGGTCAGCTTTGATCTCGACCTCGTGCGCCGCGCACTCGACCTGCCCGGCATCTGCGGGGTCAAGGACAGCTCCTGCGACATGATCTACTTCCACCGCCTGCTGGAGATCGCCCGCCAGCGACCGGACTGGAGCGTGCTGGTCGGTCCCGAGGAACTCACCGCCGAGGCCGTGCTGCTCGGCGGCCATGGCGGCATCAACGGTGGCGCCAACCTGCATCCGCAGCTGTATGTGCGCATGCACCAAGCCGCCGCCGCCCAGGACCTGAAGCGCACCCGCGAACTGCATGCCGAGGTCATGCGCCTGGCCGGCAGCATCTACACCGTCGGCCGCCACAAGAGCGCCATCATCAAGGGCATCAAGTGCGGCCTGTCCCTGCTTGGCATCTGCGACGACCAGATGGCCGAACCCTTCCAGCGCTTCCATGAGCCCGAACGCGCGCTCCTTCGCGAACGCCTGACCGCGCTCGGCCTGCTGGGCTGATGGCGCCTTGGCCTGCAGCAGCCCTGCTGCCGCTACACCTGCAGCTCAGCCTGACATCACCCACCTTCGATCTTCTGCAACGAAACCGCTGCGCCTCGCTTGCTGCGAAGCAGTCGGTTCATCACTCGGGAGTCGGCGGCGTCCAGCGCAGCGGTGACTTCCATTTCTAGGTCACCGACACCTCGTCAATCACCTCACCTTTGACTCCGAACGACCAATTGACCTGCGCCACCACCGCGTTGCTGAAGCTGGTCATGCGCCCGTCGGAATTCTGTGTAAACTTGAAGGACTTCACTTCAAAACTCACTTGATTCGGGTCTTGCACATTGTAGTAAAAGTCAAAGAGATCTCGAGCACCGTAGCCATCCGAAGGAAAAAGGTCGCCGACTGGCGACCCGCCTGTCTCCCTCAAACTAATCCAGCTGCGAACCTGAAAAAACACGGGCGGTGAAGATACCAAAGCACCGCCTTGAAAATTGCCGGTGTGATAAGTGGCCTTCATCTTGGAGGTGAAGCTCCACTTCTGGTTGAGCGAAAGATTGTTCACTTTGTAAGTGATCAAACCTTCCCACAAACCATCCGCCGGCTCGGGAGTGGTTTGGGCTTCAGCGGTCGCGACACTCCAAAAGAAAAGAACTGCCGTCAGAAATGCGATGGTTTTCATCATGTGCCTCAGGGTGTAAAGACCGCAAATCGGTCTCGCAAGCTTTTTCAAGCGAATCTGCACATCCTGAATCCTCCATTTTCCTCTCCGCCGCCGCAGCCTTCACTTTTCGCGTAAAAACCGGCGGACTGATGGAGAGTACTTGAACGAAGCCGCATGTCACCCGCCGAGACTGAACGCCACCGCCCCTTTTTGCGCCTCTACACGGCGCACGAGCCGGCCCTGCGCGCCTTTGTGCGCCGGCTCGTGCCGACACGGGCCGATGCGGATGACATCCTGCAGGACATCAGCGTCGTGCTCTGGGAGAAGTTCGATGACTTCCGCGCCGACGGCGATTTCCGCGCCTGGGCCTTCGGCATCGCGCGCTTCGAAGTGCTGGCTTGGCGACGCGACAAGGGCCGCGACCGCCTGGTGCTCGATGAGACGGTGGTCGCCAGGATCGCCGAGGAGAGCGCGGCCGATGAACCCCGGCTGGCGCGCCAGCGCGAGGCCCTGGAGGCCTGCATGCGCGAAATGCCTGACGCGCAGCGGACCCTGCTGCTCCAGGCCTACCATGAGGGCGCGCGCATCCAGGACGTGGCCCGCGGCAGCGGCCGCAGCGTTGCCGGCTTTTATCAATGGCTGCACCGCATGCGCCGGCTGCTGCTCGATTGCATCCGGCGCGCCCTCGGCCGGGAGGAGGCGGCCTCATGAAAACCGAACTCGACCGGCTTCTCGACGCCTACCTCGACGGGACGCTGTCCACCGAGGCGCAGGCGGAGCTCAACGCCCGCCTGCAGTCTGATGCCGGGGCGCGGCGTGAATTCGTGGAACTGCTCAACCTCGATTCCGCCCTGGCCGCCCTGGCCGCGGGAGGAATGACCGAAAGCGCAGCCCCACCAAGACAACGCCGGCTTGGTGCAACGACCCGCTGGCTGGCCGCGGCCGCCGGCCTGGCCCTGCTCGGACTCGGCGCGTGGGTCTGGCAAAACGCGCGGCCGGCCCATGCCACCGTGGCCGAAGCCGCCGGGGTTGCCGGCCTCGCCGAGGGAGACCGCCTGCGCGGCGGCTGGCACCGGCTCGAAGCCGGCATGCTGGCGTTGATCAGCGCGCGCGGCGCCCGGCTGGCGCTGGAGGCCCCGGCGGAATTCCGCTTTGAATCCGCCCAGCGCCTGCGCCTGAAGCGCGGCCGCCTCGCCGCCGACGTGCCGCCTGCGGCCAAGGGTTTCACCGTTGTCACCCCGAGCGGTGAAGCGGTCGATCTCGGCACGCGCTTCGGCATCGACGTGACCGCCGGCGGCAGCGCCGAGGTGCATGTGTTTCAAGGCGAGGTGATTGCCAAACCCAACGGCGCATCGGGCACACAGAGCCTGCGTGGCGGCGACGCCGTGGCGCTGCAGGGCGGAGCCCCCCGCGAGCTGCGCTCGGCGGCCTTCATTCAGCCCGACGAAATGCCCGGCCTGCGCGCCGGGCTCGCCGCCGGCCAGCGCACGCGCGCCGAGCAGACCCTGGAGGAACTGCGCCGCGATCCCGCGCTCATCGCCCTGCTCGACTTCGAGGACTCCATCGCCCGGGAGGGCAGTTTCCGCATCGTTCAGGGCCGCTGGCCGGGATCCCGCGCGCCGGAGTTCACCGACATCGGCGACCATCTGAAACTCGACGCCGGTGGCGACCGCGACTGGCCGCAGTTGACCCTCGCCGCCTGGGTGCGGCTCGACCGGCTGGGCGCGCCCTATCAGTCGCTGCTGCACACCGATGGCTGGGAATCGAGCAAGCCCGGCCAGGTGCACTGGATGGTCACGCGTCATGCGACGATGCGCCTGGCGCTGCGCGGCAACACGCTGGCCGCCGGCTCCGACGAGACGGAGGGCTACCCGGACTCGCGCACGCAGGTGCTGCCCGAATTGGGCCGCTGGGTGCATCTCGCCACCGTCTATGATGCCAACACCCGCACCGTGCGCTTCTACCACAACGGCCGCTTCGACAAGGAAACGCGCCAGGCCATCGCCCACCCCGCACGCCTTGGCCCGGCCCGCATCGGCAACTGGGATCGCCAGGACCGCAAGCTAAGCGGCCGCGTCGATGAACTGCTGCTGCTGGGTCGCGCCTTGAGCGACGCCGAAATCCGCGCCCTGTTCGAGGCTGGCAATCCCTACCGTTGACGCATGAAGCTGACCTGTCTCCTGCTCCTGCCCGCAGCCGCGCTCGCCGCGCCGGTCGATTTCGTCCGTGAGGTGCAACCCATCTTCGCGCAGCACTGCCACGATTGCCACGGCGAAAAAAAACAGAAGTCCGGACTGCGCCTCGACATCAAGTCGGAGGCCCTCAAAGGCGGCGACAACCACGGCCCGGACATCCTTCCCGGCCGGGCCAAGGACAGCCCGCTGATCCACTTTGTCACCACGGACGACGAGGACGAGCTCATGCCCCCGGCCGGCCGACTGTCGGCCGCCGAGATCGCCACCCTGACCCGCTGGATCGAAGAGGGTGCCGCCTGGCCGGATGGCATCGACACGGCACAACTCGAGGACCGCACCGATCACTGGTCGTTCAGGCCGCTCCAGGCAGATCTCAAATCTCAGATTTCAAATCTCAGATCCATTGACGCGTTCGTGGATGCCAAACTCGCCGAACAAGGTTTGCACCGAGCACCACCGGCCGATCCGGCGACCCTGATCCGCCGGCTCAGCCTCGATCTCACCGGCCTGCCGCCGCCCCCGGAAGAAGTGGCCGCCTTCGTGAAGGAGTGCGACGGCGACCAGGCGAACGAGGCCGCCCTCGAGCGCCTCGTCGACCGCCTGCTCGCCTCGCCTCACCACGGCGAGCGCTGGGCCCAGCACTGGCTTGATGTGGTGCGCTACGCCGACACCCACGGCTTTGAGGTCAACACCGAGCGCCCCAACGCCTGGCCCTACCGCGACTACGTCATCCAGGCCCTCAACGCCGACCTGCCCTACGACCAGTTCATCCGCCACCAGATCGCCGGCGATGCCCCATCTGCGATCTCCCATCTCCCATCTTCCCTTCACCCCGATGCCGCCACCGGCTTTTTGGTCACGGCGTCGGTGCTGTTGCCCGGTCAAATCGGCAAGGACGCGCCCTCCATGCGCCTGGCCCGCCAGGATTCGATCGATGAAATCGTCGTCAACATCGGCCAAACCTTCCTCGGCCTCAGCCTGGGCTGCGCCCGCTGCCATGACCACAAGTTCGACCCGGTCAGCGCCCGCGAATACTACGCGATGCAGGCCTTCGTCGCCGGGGTCGAGTACGCTGACCGCCCCCTGCGCTCCCCCGAGGCGATGGCCCGCGAACGCGAAACCGCCAAACTGAAACAGCAGGGAATCGATCTCGACCGGCGGCTCATGCGCTTTGTGCCACTGGCGCGCCCCGGCAGCCCGGCGCGTGTCACGAATCCCACCCGCAACGAGCAGGTCTTCAAGCCCGCCGAAGCGCGCTTCGTGCGCTTCACCATCCATGACGCCAACCTGCATCCCAAGCTCGGCCTGCTTGAACCCTGTCTCGACGAGTTCGAAATCTTTTCCGCCGGCGTCAATCTTGCGCCCCAAGCCAAGGTTCGCGCCTCGGGCAGTCGAACCTCGGCCAAGCACCGGCTCGAACACCTCAACGACGGTCGCCACGGCAACGACCGCAGTTGGATGAGCGATGTCAAAGGCCGCGGCTGGGTCGAATTCGAACTGCCGGAAGCACGCCGGATCGACCGCATCGTCTGGAGCCGCGATCGTGAGGGCCGTTTCCAGGATCGCCTCGCCACCGCCTTCACCCTCGAGGCCGGCCTGGAACGTGACGCCCTGCGCGTGCTGGCCGAGGCGCGGCCGCCGCGGCCGACCGTGCACTGGAAGCTGAGCACCGACCGCTTTACGCCGGTGCAGGCGCGCCGCCTGCGTTTCACCGTGCTCGCCACCAATGGGCTGTCACCCTGCCTCGACGAAGTCGAAGTCTTCGACACCCGCGGCCGCAACGTCGCGCGCGGCGCGAAAGTGAAGACCTCGGGCAACATCCTCGTGCCCGACCGTCACGACCCGGCCTACGTGAACGACGGCCTCTACGGCAACAGCCGCAGCTGGCTTGGCCACGAGGAGGGCCGCGGCTGGGTGGAACTCGAGTTTACCGAGACGGTTGAGATCGACCGCGTCGTCTGGAGCCGCGACCGCGAGGGCCGGCTCGAGGACCGCCTGACCACGGAATACCGCATCGAGACCTCGCTCAAGGACGGGGCCTGGCGCCTCGTTGCCGACTCCAGCGACCGCCGTCCCTTCATCGCCGGCACCGCCCTCGATCCGGTGTTCAGCGCCGCCGGCCTGCCGCCGGAGGAGGCGCGCCAGGCCGAGGCCTTGCTCGCGGAAAAGCGCGCGCTCGAAGCGCGGATCCAGGCGGCCGAGCAGGGCCAGCTCGTCTTTGCTGGCAAGTTCCGCACGCCGGACGAAATCCGTCTGCTCAACCGCGGCGATCCCGAGCAGCCAAAGGAAGCGGTCGCTCCCGCCGTGCCCGCCGCCCTCGGCAAACTGACCCTCGCCGCCAACACGCCCGAGCCGGCGCGGCGCCAAGCCCTTGCCGAATGGATCGCCAGTCCGGCCAATCCGCTCACCGCGCGCGTCATGGTCAACCGCGTCTGGCAGGGTCACTTCGGCACCGGTCTGGTCGAAACACCGAGCGACTTCGGTCGCAGCGGCATGAAGCCCTCGCACCCCGAACTGCTCGACTGGCTGGCCGCCGAGTTCATCCGCGACGGCTGGAGCCTGAAAAAGCTGCACCGGCTCATCGTGCTCAGCCAAGCCTACCGGCAAAGCGGTTTCGGCTTGAGCCAGAAGGGTGCGGCTCAAGCCGCAGCCGCTTTGGATGCCGACAACCGCCTGCTGTGGCGCTTTCCCACGCGCCGGCTCGAGGCCGAAGCCCTTCGGGACACCATGCTCGCGGTGAGCGGCCGCCTCAATCCCGCCATGTTCGGCCGTGGCTACGACCTCTTCGACAAGCGCGGCGGCCTCAGCGGCTTCAAGCCGGTCGAGGTCTTCACCCCGGTGAACGAGCGACGGATGATTTACGCGCACAAGGTGCGGCGCGAAAGCGAGGCCGTGTTCGGCGCCTTCGACTGCCCCGACGCCGGCCAGAGCACGGCCCGGCGCGTGCAAAGCACAACCCCGATCCAGGCGCTCAACCTGTTCAACAGTCGCTTCACCCTTGCCCAGGCCGAAGCCCTGGCCGAACGCCTGCAGCGCGAGGCCGGCGCCGATCCGAAACGCCAGATTGAGCGCGCCTACCAGCTTGCGGTTGGGCGCGCACCCAGCCCGGAGGAGATGGACGAGGCCGAACCCATCGTGCGCACTCATGGCGTCGCCGTGCTCGCCCGCGCCCTGTTCAACTCCAGCGAATTTCTGTTCCTGCCCTGACCCCGCCCGGACCGCCATGCCGCCGAACCCCGAACACCTCTCCACCGCCGGCCGCCTGCTGCTCGATCGCCGCCGCTTTCTGAGCGGCAGTGCCACCACGCTCGGCTCGCTGGCCTTTGCCGACCTGCTCGGCCGCGACGGCCTGCTGGCCGCGCCGGTGATCGATCCGGCCCGACCCTATGCGGCCCGGCAACCCCATTTCCCGGCGAAGGCAAAAAACGTCCTGGTGATCTTCTGCGCCGGCGCGGTCAGCCAGCTCGAAACCTGGGATTACAAGCCGGAACTCATCCAGTGGGACAACAAGCCCCTGCCCGGGGGCCCGGCCGTCACCTTCCAGGGTCCCGCCGGCAATCTGGCGCGGCCGCAGTATGCCTTCCGCCCGCGCGGCCAGACCGGCAAGTGGGTCAGTGACATGATCCCGCATCTGGCCGAACTCACGGACGACCTCGCCTTCATCCACTCGCTGACCAGCAAGTCAAACACCCATGGCCCGGCGGAAAATTTCCTCTCCACCGGCTTTGTGCTCGACGGTTTTCCCTCGCTCGGTGCCTGGACCACCTACGCGCTCGGCAGCGAGAGCGAGGACCTGCCGGCCTACGTTGCCATCCCCGACCCGCGCGGTGTGCCGCAGAACGGTTCCAATAACTGGGGCCCCGGCTTTCTGCCGGCCGCCTTCCAGGGCACCACGATGAGTTCGAAGGATCCGGTGCGCCACCTCAGCGCGCCCGGGGTGTCGGCGGCTGCCGACGGGGCCGCACGCTCGCTGCTGCAGCGCATGAACGCCCGCCACCTGCAGGCCAACCCCGGCGACGCCCGGCTGGCGGCACGCATCGCCAGCTACGAACTCGCCGCGCGCATGCAGCTCAGCGTGCCGGAGATCGCCGACCTGTCGACCGAGCCCGCCCACATCCTGCGCCTGTACGGCGCCGACGACACACAGAACCCCGACAAGGCCGCCTTCGCCCGCAACTGCATCCTCGCCCGCCGCCTCCTCGAACGTGGCGTCCGCTTCGTCCAGTTGTTCAACGGCGCCTACGCCAGCGGCGGCAAACTCAACTGGGACGGCCACAACGCGCTCAAGGATCAGTATGATGTGCATGCCCAGATCCTCGACCAACCCGCAGCGGCGCTGATCCGCGACCTGCGCCAGCGCGGCCTGCTGGAGGACACCCTGGTGGTTTGGTGCACCGAGTTCGGCCGGATGCCGTTTTTCCAGAAGGGATCCAAGGGCCGCGACCACAATCCGGACGGCTTCACCTGTTGGCTGACCGGCGCCGGCGTGAAGGCGGGGGTCAGCCATGGCGAAACCGATGAGCTCGGCCAGCGCGCAGTCAAGGACGTGCATCCGCTGTACGACTTCAACGCCACCCTGCTGCACCTCGCCGGACTCGATCACGAACGGCTCACCTTCGAACACAACGGCATCCAGCGGCGACTCACCAACGTCGAGGGGCACGTCATCCGCGAGGTGCTCGCCTGAGCTGCAAACGCGAGTCAAGAATGCGCATGCCAAATCGAGAATCGGCAGGTGCGGGACGTTGACAGGCCTGTGCTGCGGGTGTGCCATCCGCCAGCTCAACCAGCTTGTCGCCCCGCCATGAAACGCCTCCTCCTCTGCCTGCTGCCCGCCGCCCGCCTCGTCGCCGGCGATCCCGCGGTGCTGAAAAGCGAATTCATTTACGACACCGGTTCCTACCCGCAGATTCATGCGACGACAATCGCCGAAACACCCGCAGGCTTGGTCGCCGCCTGGTTCGGCGGCACCCACGAAAAGAACCCCGATGTCGGCATCTGGGTCTCGCGCCAGGTCAAGGGAAAATGGACCGAAAGCGTCGAGGTCGCCAACGGCATCCAGCACACTCTGAGTGACGGCACGGTGGTTCGTCACCCCACCTGGAACCCGGTGCTCTTCCAACCGAAGAACGGCCCGCTGCTGCTCTTCTACAAGGCCGGCCCGAGTCCGCAAACCTGGTGGGGCATGCTCACCACCTCAAACGACCACGGCAAGACCTGGGAGCAACCGCGCCGCCTGCCCGAGGGCATCCTCGGCCCGGTGAAGAACAAGTCGGTGGAACTGCCCGACGGCAGTATCCTCTGCCCGACCAGCGAGGAATCGCCCGCCAAGGCGAAGGGCGACAAGGAAACTTGGACCGTGCACTTCGAGCGCACCCGCGACTTCGGCAAGACTTGGGAGCGCACGCCGCCGCTGCATGACGGCAAGGAAATCCAGGCCATCCAACCCAGCCTGCTCTTGCTCGGCGGCAACAAGCTGCTCGCCCTGGGTCGCTCGCGCCAGGATCGCGTCTTCGAAATCACCAGCGAGGACGGCGGCAAGACCTGGGGACCCATCACGCTCGGCTCCCTGCCCAACAACAACAGCGGCACCGATGCCGTGACACTCGCCGACGGCACTCACCTGATCGTCTACAACCACATCGGCGGCACACCCGGCAAGTGGGGCGGCAAGCGCACCCCGCTCAACCTCGCCGCCTCGAAAGACGGCCGCAGCTGGCAGGCGGCGCTCGTGCTGGAAAGCGAACCCGGCGAGTACAGCTACCCGGCCATCATTCAGACGCAGGACGGACTCGTCCACCTCACCTACACCTGGAAGCGCCAGAAGGTGAAGCACGTCGTCGTCGATCCGGCGAAACTGACCCTCAAGCCCATCCTCGACGGTCAGTGGCCGAAGTGACCGCTTCGCGCACCCAGCGAGCTGAAGCCTGTCATGCCCGCGGGGTCTCGCCGCCGAGATTCCTGACTGGCGCTTGTGCCAACGAAGACCTAGCTTGGGGTCACCAGGCATTTCCTGCATCATGAAAACCCCGGAAGCCACCCCCTCCTCCCGCCGCCGTTTCGTCCAGCAATCCGTCGCCGCCGGCCTCGGCTTCAACCTTCTGCCCGCCTACCTGACCAGCGCGCGCGCGGCGGACAACCCCAAGCTGCCGCCGAGCCGGCGCCTCAACCTCGGCTGCATCGGCGTCGGCGGCCGGGCGGGCAGCGTGATCCCCGGACTGACCGCGGGCGGCAGGGCCACCCCGGTGGCCTTTGCCGATGTGGATTTCGTCACCGCCAAGAGCGCGGAGAAAAACTTGAAGGCCTTCCCCGACGTGAAGCGCTTCCATGACTTCCGCGAGATGCTCGACCAGATGGGCGGCGACATCGACGCCGTCAGCGTCGTCACGCCCGACCACACGCATTTCACTGCCGCCATCCAGGCCATGGCCCGCGGCAAGCATGTCTATGTGGAGAAGCCGCTCACCCACACCTTCGAGGAGGCGGAAATCCTCATGCGCGCCGAGAAGAAGTTCAAGGTGGTCACCCAGATGGGCAACCAGGGTCACACCTCCGCCGGCGCACAACAGTTCAAGCAGATGCTCGCTGCCGGCGTCGTCGACGACATCGTCAAGATCGAGGCCTGGAAATCGCCCTCGCTGTGGTTCATGAACGCCGCCGAACGCATCCAAGGCTACCCGCCGGAGGAGCCGATGCCCGAGTCGCTGAAGAGCTGGGACCTCTGGTGCGGGCCGCAGGAGATGAAACCCTTCAGCAAGATGTACCACGCCTTCAACTGGCGCGGCTTCCACCTCTACGGCGGCGGCATGTTTGGCGACTGGGGCGCGCACATCATCGACTTCGCCCACCATCACCTGAAGCTCGGCCTGCCGACGCGCATCACGCCGCTGGCACTCGCCGACTACAACCGCGTCAGCTACCCTCTGAGTTCGGACATCCGCTTTGAGTTCCCGGCCCGCGGCGAAAAAATGCCGGCCGTGGAACTGCGCTGGAAGGCCGGCGGCGACATCATGATCGAGATCGGCGAGCAGTTTGGCGATCCCGGTCAGGATGGCAAAAACTTCATTCCAAACCCCGGCACCACCGGTTCCCTTCTGCACCGGAAGCAGGGCGATTACCTGGTCCAGCGCGGTTCCCACGACCGCCATTCGCTCGTCTATCCGCGCGCGAAAATGGTCGAATTCAAGGACGCAATGGCGTTGAACCCGCCGAAGCACAACCACTTCGAGAGCTTCGTCCACGCCTGCATGGGCGAGGGCAAGACCGAGTCGCCCTTCAGCGTCGCCGGCGAACTGACCCAGGTCCTCAATCTGGGCACCATCGCCGAGTACCTGAATGTCGATCTGCAGTTCGACCCGCAGACCAAGCGCTTCATCGGCAACGACGAAGCCAACGCCCGCCTCGCCGGCCCGGCACCCCGCGCTGAGTGGGCGGATTGCTACAAGCTCGCCTGAGCCTCGCGCCAAGCCCTGACCTTCGGTGTCCGCCAGCCCACGCGGCAGGCGGGCGCGAAACTCCGCCTTTGCGCTCCTCCTCGTGTCTCTTCGAAGCAACCCCGGCCCGAAACCTTTTTAGCCGCAAAAGATCGCAAAGAACACAAAGGTCTCAACCCTCTTTCCCTTTGCGCTCCTTGCGTTGCTTTGCGGCCAACCTTCTCCGTCCTCTCCCATCCCAACCGGCAACATGCCCCGCCGTGCAACCGCAGCCCTGACAAACAACACCCGGCCCGTGGCCTGGGCCGATGGCTGGCATCAGGTCAAGGTCGTGCGCGAGGCCGCCAGCGGGCGCCTCGGCCTCGGCTCGTTTGACGACATGAACGACTTCGACGACATCCGCCTTTATGCGAAACCCTGACTGCCACCGTCTGAACCGTCGCGCCTGGCTCACGCTGGCCACTGCCCTGCTTCTGCCACCGGCTGGCTTCACGCAGGAGCCGGAAAAGGGGGTGCCGGCCGGCGTCCGCCTCGAACGTGACCTCGCCTACGTTCCCGGCGGCGACCCCGCGCAAAAGCTCGACCTCTACCTGCCCGAGACGCAGCCGGAATCGCCGCTGCCGCTGATCGTCCACATCCACGGCGGCGGTTGGCGTGCCGGCAACAAGTTCCCCTGCCCGGTGGCCAACTACGCACGTCTGGGTTACGCGGTCGCCAGCGTCGGCTATCGCTTCAGTCAGAAGGCGGTCTTTCCCGCGCAGATCCAAGACTGCCAGGCGGCAATCCGCTGGCTGCGCGCCCACGCTGCCACCCATCATCTCGATCCCGAGCGCGTTGGCGTGGTGGGCGGTTCGGCCGGCGGCCATCTCTCGGCCCTCGTCGGCACGGCCGGCGGCAAGGGCGCGTTTCCGCCGATCGGAGGTCACACCGACCAGAGCGACCGCGTGCAGGCCGTCTGCAACATCTATGGCCCGGCCGACTTCACCAGCGTCGTGCGCCAGGCGGGCGAGGGTCCCAACGTGAAGAACATCTTTGCCTTCAATACGCCGTCGGATCCATACTCGTCCCTCATCGGGGCCCCGCTCGATGACACAGCCAAGGCCCAGGCCGTCAGCCCGGTGCACTACGTCAGCAAGGACACGCCGCCCTTCCTCATCCTGCACGGCACCCATGATGCCCTCGTGCCCTACGCCCAGAGCGTGCAGTTTGAGGCCGCCCTGAAAACCGCCGGCGTGCCCGTCTGGCTGCAAACCCTGCCCGGCGCAGGCCATGGCGGTCCGTCCTTCGCCTGGCCCGGGGTGCAGCAGCTCATGCGCGACTTCTTCGACAAGCACCTCAAGGGAGCCGATGTGGACATCCGGCTCGTGCCTCCGGCGGACTGGAAATAAGGGTTCAGCCGGACTCCGGCAAAAACGTCGGAAACACCAGGCCGCGAGCGCCAGCGACCGGCGAGGTGGACTGGGCGACGTGCAGCTCGACGTTGCGCGCGCCCCAGCCGTAGGCGGTGCGCACGAGGCCGGCGGCGGCGCACGGAACGAGGAAGACAACCGTGCGACCGCGCAGCCGGTCGAGCGCGCGCCAGAGTAGGGCCGCACCGCTGGCTTCATCGGCGGCGACGCCGGGACCGATCATGGTGAAACTGGGATGATCGCTGACGACCAGCACCCCGTCGATCTCGCCGGTCGCCGTCTCGGAGACGAGCACCTGCCAGGAGCCGGCGGTGTTGGCGAGGAAGAAGGCATAGTCCTTCTCGCGGCGGATGCCCTGCATCGACTGCTCAAAATCGGCGAGGCGAGCCGCCTCGTCGGCACGCGCCGGGCGCACGCGTTCGACACCGGCCGGGGCGGCGGCCGCGAGGCCGTCGGCCGGCACGCTGAGCAGCAGATCCTGGAAGATCGCGCCGGGCACGAAGCCGAGCCGGGTGTAGAGCGAAAAGGAATCGAGGTTGAGCAGGCTGGACACCAGCCGCGCCGGCTTGCCCAAGGCCCGGGCCTTGGTGAGCACCGCCTGCATCATGGCGCGGGCGATGCCGCGACCGGCCGCCTCGGGCGCGGTGGCGACGATGCCGACCGCGAGGTGGGTCTCGCGTTCGTGCGAGAAACAGACGCCGAGCAGCTCGCCACTGTCCGCATCGCGCGCGGTGACCGCCTCACCGGGATCAAGCGCCTCATAGACCTCGGGGAAAATGCGGAAGGGTTCGTGGCTCTCGCCGAAGCGCGCGCCCTGACGGAGCCGGCTTTCGTACCAGTCGACCAGCGAGCGGTGCAGCAGGCGTGCCACCGCCTCGTGATCAGCGGTGGTGAGCGGGGTGAAGGCGAGGGTGCAGGCCATGGCGGTCAGACGACTTCCCAGCCCTTGCGATAGCTGCCGTGGATGAGCGGTTCGAGTTCCGGCAGGCCCTTCGCCTGCATGAGCGAGCCGTCCCATTCCAGCGTCTTGCCGCTGCGCAGGGACAGCACGCCGAGCAGGACAATCTCAGTGAGGTGGGCGGCGTAGTCGAAGGGACTGCTCGCCGCCGGCCCGCCCTTGCAGGCGTCGATCCAGTCGCGGTGATGGCCGTTGGAACGCTTCAGGCGTGGCTCCGGCTTTTGGTAGGAGGCACGCAGCGTGTCCGGGAAGAGCCGCGGGGCGCCGCCGCTGCCGTCGCACTGGATGACCCCCTTGTCGCCAATGAACAGCGTGCCGCGCTTGGGCAGCGGGAAGGCGCCGAGCGCCTCCGGCTTCTGCGGCATGAGGCCGCCGTCATACCAGGTAAGGTGGATGGCGGGGCGCTTGTCCACCGCCGGGAAGTCGTAGTGAATGATCGAGCCGTGCGGGGCAATGTCCTTGTCCATGGCGCCGGCGGCAAAGGCCTGCACACGCGAGGGCAGCGGCAAGTCGAAGGCGCGCACCGCGGTGTTGAGATCGTGGCAGCCAAAGTCGCCGATGCCCGTGGTGCCGAAATCCCAGAAGTCGCGCCAGGCGACCGGGAAATACGCGGGATGGAAAGGCCGTGCCTCGCGCGGGCCAAGCCACAGGTCCCAGTTCAAGCCGGCCGGCACCGGCGGGGTGTCGGTCGGCCGGCCGGTGAGGGTCGGATTCCAGCGCTTGGCGCCGACCCAGGAATGGATCTCGCGCACGGTTCCGATGGCGCCGTCCTGCAGATACTCCATGGTCTCGCGCGTGCCGAGCGAGGAATGGCCCTGGCTGCCCAGCAGAGTCGCCCTGCCGGTCTCCTTCATCACCTGGGCCACGAGGCGCGATTCGCGGATGTTGTGGGTCAGCGGTTTCTCGCAGTAGACATGCTTGCCGGCGCGCATGGCATAACAAGAAACGTAGGCATGCAGGTGGTCGGGCGTCGCGCAGAGCACAGCGTCGACCTCCTTCTCCTTCTCCAGCATGACGCGAAAGTCCTCATGCACGGCGCAGCGGTAGTTTGGCGTCTTCTCGCGATAGTGCTTCTCGATGTCGGCCTGCGTCGGCAGGCGGCCGCCCATGCCCTTGTAATAAAAGTTCTCGAGGCTGAACGATTCGGCCGCATCGGCCACGGCGATGACCTGGACGTCCTCAAGCTGGAGCAACTGGCGCAGGTTGACCCGTCCCTGGCCGCCGGCCCCGACCAGGGCGACATTGACCTTCTCACTGGGCGGCACAAAACCCGGGCCGCCGAGAACGTGGCGCGGCACGATGTTGAAGGCCGTGACCCCGGCGGCGGCGGTCTTCAGGAACTGGCGGCGGGAGGAGTTTGGAAAAGGCTGGTCGGACATGGCCTGAAATTACGGCACCAAGGACGGTGGTTTGTCGGCGAAGCTGGAATCGGCCTGCCTCAGCACGCCGTGCCGGATGCAGCGCCCCCAGACCCGGCGCTCTGGGACAGGGTGCCCCACACGGCACGATTTTCCGCTGGATTCACCGGCCCATGCCCGCATGCTGGCGCATGACCCGCCGCCTGCTGCTCCTGCTCGCCTGCCTCGCCGCCCTGCCCCTGCTCGCCGCCGATGAAACCGCTGCCGTCGTCGCCGCCGACACCACCCGCATAGCCGCCATGCTCAAGCCGGAGCGCGCCGCGCTCGACGCCGCCTTTTCCAACGAGCTGCGCTACGCCCACTCGAATGGTCTCGTCGACACCAAGGCCAGCTTCATCGACAGCCTGCTCGGCGGCCGCACGAAGTACCTCGCCTATGAACCCGGCGAACGCACGATCACCTTTCCCGCTCCCGGCCTGGCCCTGATGGGGGGTCGCGCCAAGCTGCAGGTCGAGGGCGGCAGCGGCCGCATGGAGGCGACGCTCAGCTACCTGGCCGTCTGGCGCAAGGAGGACGGTCAGTGGCGCTTCCTCGCCTGGCAGTCGGCGCGCCTGCCGACGGAGTGAAGGGCTCAGAGAAACTGCTCAATCGGCAGACGACCGTTCCAGGCGCAGATGAAGAAGGTGCCCGGCTTGGTTTCGCTCGGGCGCGTGATCACCCTGCCACCCGCGGCCTCAACAAGCTGCACACCGGCGGCGATGTCCCAAAGGCTGATCTGCTCCTCGACGTAGGCGTCGAGCCGGCCGGTGGCGACGTAGGCCAGGGCCAGCGCCGCGCTGCCAAGCATGCGCGTCTTGAACACCTCGTAGCTGAGGCGGCGATAGCGGTCGAAGCCGGCGTCGAGGGCCGACTTGCTCTTCGAGAATCCGGCAGTGATGATCGCCTCGCTCATCTGCGTGCGCGCGCTGACGGCAATCGATTTGCCGTTGATCTGGGGTGTGCCGCCGCGGACAACACTCCAGGTCTCGCCCTGCATCGGGTCGTGGATGACGCCGAGCAGCGGCTCATGGGTGACGCGCACGCGCGCGGCGATCGACACGCAGAAGTGCGGGATGCCGTAGAAGTAGTTCACCGTGCCGTCGATCGGATCGACGATCCACTCGACCTCGCCCTCGCCGCCCAGATCGCCCTCCTCCTCGCCCAGGATGGCGTGATCGGGATGGGTGCCGAGAATCAGATCGGTGATCAGCTTCTGCGTGCGCACGTCGAGCTCCAGCTTCACGTCGCGGCGCTTCATCTCGTTGACGGTCTTTTCCGAGCCAAAGTTGTCCTTGATGAGGCGGCCGGCCTGGGTGGCGGCGTCGAGGGCGAGGGGCAGAAGGTCCATGAAGGGGCGGTGCGTGGGGGACTGGGGTTCAGGAAGCCGCCGCGGCGATGAAGGCGACGAGTTCGCGCGCCAGGTCTTTTTTGGACTGGCGCGGCAGGACGCGGGAACGGCCGCCGGGCAGGCAGAGCATGACCTCGTTTTCGTCGCTGTCAAAGCCGATGCCCGGCTGCGCGACATCGTTGGCGACGAGCAGATCACAGCCCTTGCGCTCCAGCTTGGCCTGGGCATGCTCGAACAGCTTCTCGGTTTCGGCGGCAAACCCGACCAGATAACCGCGAAATCCGAACACCGAACGGGCGGAACCGAGGATGTCCTCGGTCGGCTCCAATTCCAGCACCAGACGGTCGCCGCTCTTTTTCAACTTCTGCGCCGCGGCCGCCACGGGCCGGTAATCGGCCACCGCCGCGCAGAACACCGCGGCATCGCAGCCGCCAATGGCATCGCGCACGGCCTCAAACATCTCGCGCGCGGTCTCGATGCGGACCATCTGCGCGCCAGCGGGCACCGCCAGGGCCACCGGCCCGCTCACCATAGTCACCGCATGCCCTGCCGCCAGGACCGCCTCGGCGAGGGCGTAGCCCATGCGCCCCGAGGAGCGGTTCGACAGGAACCGCACCGGATCAATCGGCTCGCGCGTCGGGCCGGCGGTGATGAGAAAGCGCATGGTCCACTCATCGGAAGGACGCGGCCGGAGTCAACCGGTGGACAAAACCCGCGCGCCGCGCAGGATGACGCCATGCGTCTCGTCATCCAGCGTTCCCTCGCCGCCAGCGTCCGCATCAACGGCCAGGTCGTCGGCCAGATCGACCGTGGCCTGGTCGTGCTGGTGGGTGTCGAGGAGGCCGACAGCGCCGAGGATGCCGACTGGCTGGCCGCGAAAACCGCCGCCCTGCGCCTGTTTGCCGATGCCGAGGGCAAGATGAACCTTAATGTTACCGAGACCGGCGGCCGGGTGCTGGCGATCAGCCAGTTTACCCTCTTCGCCAGCACCAAAAAGGGCAACCGCCCGGGCTTCACTCGCGCCGCGCGCCCGGAGAAAGCCGTCCCGCTCTATGAGCACTTCCTCGCCCGGCTCGAAACCGAGCTCGGCCAACCAGTCGCACGCGGGGTCTTTGGCGCCGACATGCAGGTGGCCCTGGTCAACGACGGGCCGGTAACGATTGTCATCGACTCGCGCGCCCGCGAGTGAGCTGATCCCAATCCACTCACCCGCAGCGGCTTGTGCCGCATTCCCTGCCATGGATTGCAACCCCGGCAGCGCCACCTTCCGAGCCGCATAACCAACCCTTCCGCACGCGGGCACTTTCGGGTTGCGTGCGAGGGTGATGCAGCCAAGTTCGCTTCCCCCTTTCCCAAAAAACCCCTGAGATTTTCATGCGCCGCCGCTCCAACCCCCTTTCCGAACGCAACATCAAACGCATCGACACCCGGCCGGATGCGGCCAAACAAACCCACGGATTCCAGGTCTGCATCTCCCGCCACGGCAAACTCCACACCAAGCACTTTTCCGACAGCCTGTTTGGCGGCCTGAAGGGCTCGCTCAAGGCCGCACGCACCTACCGCGACCAGATGCTCGCCGAGATGCCCGAGATCGAGGCCAGCCGCATCGCCCATAGCCACAACGCGAAGAACAAGAGCGGCCACGTCGGCATCTCCTACCGCAAGACCAAGAACGCCAAGGGCCGCATCATCCGTCACATCGCTGTCTCGGTCCGGGCCGAGCGCGGCAAAACCGTCTCGCGGGTCTACGCCTACACCAAGGACATCCATGATCAGGTTCTTGCCGAGGCCATCGCCTTCCGCGAGGAAATGCTGCGCCAGCGGCTTTCCCGCGAGGGGGGGCTCGCGCGCATCCTCAAGCGCCAGCAGAGCGTGACGCCGAAACCCGCAGCCACCGCGAAAAAGCCCGCCAAGGCAGCGGCTCCCAAAGCCCTCGCGAAACGGGCGACCTCCACGTCGGCCCCCAAGCCGGCCAAGGCGAAGAAGGCCGCCACCAAGAAAGAGGTGGCCAAAAAGCCGACCGCCAAAAAAACCGCCCCGAAAAAGACAGCGCGCCGCTAGTGAGCGCAGTCCGACGCTGAAACCCGACGGCGCCCGGCCAGCAAGGCGCGAACGGATGCTCGAAAATCCTCGGCCCGGCCGCCACAGGCGTAAGCTTGGCATGGCCATAGCGCCCGCCTGCCTCGATACCCTCCTCCGCCAACTCCTGCTCGATCTCGCGCACGAACGCGCGGAGGGTGCGACCTTCTGCCCCTCGGAGGTCGCGCGCCGGGCCTCGGCCGACTGGCGCCCCCTGATGCCACACGTGCGCGAGCTTGCTGCCGAGTTGGTTGCCAGCGGCCAACTCGTCTGCACCCAGCGCGGCGAACCGGCTCATCCCCTGGCGACACGCGGCGCCATCCGTCTGGCTGCCGCCAGGCGTAAGTAAGGCATGGCCGTTCACACCTGGCAGTCGCGTCAGATCCTTCCTGCCGAACCCGAGGCGGTCTGGAACTTCTTCGCCAACCCCCGCAATCTCGCCAAGCTGACGCCGCCGGAACTCGGTCTTGAGGTGCTGACACCGAACCTGCCCGAGCGTGTCACCCCCGGCCTGCTCATCGCCTACCGCGTGCGCCCCCTGCTCGGCCTGCCCCTGACCTGGCTGGCGGAAATCACCCACGTTGATCCGGGCCGTTGCTTCATCGACCAGCAGCGCGCCGGTCCCTATGCCTTCTGGCAGCACGAGCACGTCGTGCAGAGCGCCGGCACCGGCCGTGCGGAGGTGGTCGATCACATCACTTACACTCTGCCCTTCGCCCCGCTCGGCGACCTCACCCAGCCCTGGCTGGTGCGCCCGCAACTGGCACGACTCTTCGCCGCCCGCGAACAGGCCCTGCGCCAACTCTTCCCGGGCTGAACGGAGACCGCGCCCGAAAAAGACACGGCCCGTGCGCTGGCGCAGGCGTTGTTCAGTAAGCGCATGAATCTCAACGACCTCCTTGCCAGGGACCTGCTCCCCGATCCGGTGATCCGCGCCGGCATCCGCCGCCGCCTCGCCGCCGTGCTGCGCCGGCACCGGCCAACCGATCCCGAGGCGCGTCAGGCAGCGCTCATGCGCCATGTCGAGGGCCTGAAAACCAGCCCGGTCGCCATCGCCACCGAGGCCGCCAACGAGCAGCACTACGAGGTGCCGGCCCGCTTCTACCAGCTCTGCCTCGGCCGCCACCTCAAGTACAGCAGCGGCTACTACACCTCGCCGCACGACGATCTCGACACGGCCGAGGCCACCATGCTGCGCCTGACTTGCGAACGCGCCGGCCTGGCCGACGGCCAGCGCATCCTCGAGCTCGGCTGCGGCTGGGGCTCGCTGTCTCTGTGGATGGCCGAGCACTACCCCACCGCCCGCATCACCAGCGTCTCCAACTCGCACTCGCAGAAGGCCCACATCGACGCCGAGGCAAAAAAGCGCGGCCTGCACAACCTCGAGATCATCACCGCCAACATGATCGACTTCGCCGGCGTCGGCGACACGGTCTTCGACCGCTGCGTCTCGGTCGAAATGTTCGAGCACATGAAGAACTACCGCGAGCTGATGGGCCGCATCGCCCGCTGGCTCAAGCCCGGCGGCCGGCTCTTCGTGCACATCTTCACCCACCGCGACACGCCCTACCACTTCGAGGTCGAAAGCGACAACGACTGGATGGCAAAGTACTTTTTCACCGGCGGCCAGATGCCCTCCGACGACCTGCTGCTGTACTTCCAGGACGACCTGCGCATCGAGGCGCACTGGCAGGTCAGCGGCCTCCACTACAGTCGCACCTCCGAGGCTTGGCTGGCCAACATGGACGCCCACAAGGCCGAGATCCTGCCGCTCTTCGCCGAAACCTATGGCGCCGATCAGACCGTGAAATGGTGGTCCTACTGGCGCCTCTTCTACCTCGCCTGCGCTGAACTCTGGGGCTACCGCGGCGGCGAGGAATGGCTCGTCTCGCACTACCGCTTCGTGAAACCCTGAGCTTGGCAAAAGCCTGCAGCCGGGCGATGGAAGCGCCCCCATGCTTTCCGCCAATGAACTCACCCTCGGCTACGGCAACCAGCGCCTGCTGGAAGGCGTCACGCTGGCCGTGAGCGACGGTGAAAAGGTCGGCCTGGTCGGCCGCAACGGCTGCGGCAAGACGAGCTTGTTGAAAATCCTCGCCGGGCGCGAGCGACCCGACTCCGGCGAGCTGTCGATCCGCCGCGGTCTGCGGGTCGGCTACCTGCCCCAGGAGTTCGAGCTCGATGACGGCACCACGGTCCTGCAGAACATCCAGGCCGGCGCCGCCGACCTCATGGAGTGGCGGACGCGCTACGAGGCCGGCGCCGGCGGGGAGGCCGAGCTGGCCGAGCTGCTGCACCGCATTGAGGCGGCCGACGGCTGGAATCTCGAGACACGCATCCGCGCGGTCGCCAGCGCCCTCGGCGCGCCGCCGCTCGACGCCCCGGTGGCGCCGCTGTCCGGCGGCGAAAAACGCCGTGTCGCACTCTGCCGCGCCCTCGTCGGCCAGCCCGACCTGCTGCTGCTCGACGAGCCGACCAACCATCTCGATGCCGAATCGATCCGCTGGCTGGAGGAGTTCCTGCGCGGCTTTGCCGGCGCAGTCATTTTCGTCACCCACGACCGCTACTTCCTCGACGTCATCGCCACGCGCATCCTCGAGATCGCCGACGGCCGCTGCTACTCGCACGAGGGCAACTACACCGCCTACCTGGAGAGCAAGGCCGCGCGCCGGCAGATCGCCGAGCAGACCGAGCGCCGCCGCCAGCGCTTCCTGCGCACCGAGCTGGAATGGGTGCGCGCCGGCGTCAAGGCGCGCACGACGAAGTCGCGCCACCGCCTCGACATGTTTTACCAGATCGAGGGCATGGAGGCGCCGCCCGAGGAGCGCGAGATGGACCTGCTGCTGCCGCCGGCACCGCCGCTCGGCGATGTCGCCGTCAACCTCGCTGGCGTCGGCGCCTGTGTGACCGACGAACAGGGCCAGGAGCGCTGGTTGTTCCGCCAGCTCGACGTCGAGCTGCGGCCCGGCCAATGCACCGGCATTGTCGGTCGCAACGGCGCCGGCAAGACGACCCTGCTGCGCCTCTGCCTCGGCGAACGCGAGCCCGACGAGGGCAAGGTTGCCATCGGCAAGCGCGCCGCCTTCAACTTCATCGACCAGGCGCGCCTGCAGCTCGACGGCACCGGCAGTGTCATCGCCGAGGTGGCCGACCAGGATGAAACCGTCTTTTTTGGCGACCAGAAGCTCAGTGCCCGCGCCTACCTGCGCCGCTTCCTGTTCAATGACGACCGCATCAACGAGCGGGTCGACCGCCTGTCCGGCGGCGAACGCGCGCGCCTGCTGCTCGCCAAGGTGCTCAAGCGCGGCGGCAACATTCTCGTGCTCGACGAACCGACCAACGACCTCGACCTGCAGAGCCTGCGCATCCTCGAGGAGGCGATCAGCAACTTCGACGGCACCGTGCTCGTGGTCAGCCACGACCGCTACTTCCTCGACCGTGTCTGCGACCAGATCGTCGCCTTCGAGCCGGGCGGCGTGCATGTGCAGACCGGCAACTACAGCTACTACCTGGAAAAGCGCCGCGAGCGCGAGCTGCGCGAACGCGCCTGGACCGAGCCGGTCAAGGCGGCGAAACCGGCGGCGACCCGAGGCAAGCCGCGCAAGCTCAGCTACAAGGAGACGCGCGAGCTGGAGACGATCGAGGCCGACATTCTCGCCGCCGAGGAGAAGGTGCAGTCGCTCGACACCACGCTCAATGATCCGTCGTTCTACATCGAGCGCTCGCACGAGGCGCCCGGTCTGGCCACCAATCTGGAAGCAGCCAAGGCCGAGGTGACCCGCCTGTATGCGCGCTGGGAGGAGCTGGAGGCGATCCGCGCCGACAGCGAGGCCGTGGGTTGAGTCTCACCCGGCCGGAGCAACCGCGGGCCGGCAGCGACGCCAGAACAGCAGGCCTAGAACTCCCAGCACGGCGAAACCGCTCGAGAGTCGGGCGGCGAGGCGGGCGCCGTCGCGAAAATCCTGCCCCTTGAACAACGAGGTGATGGTCGGATCGGCCTTGGAAAAGAGGATCTCGTAGTGCTCGCCCTCCGTCATGGCGTCCCAGACCTCCTGACCGACGCTGGAACGACCCTGGTGCGTCTCGCCGGTCTCGGGATGGGTGAACTCGTAGTGCAGGCTGTAGCGGGTCGGGCCTTTTTCGACGAACTGGCCGTCCCGCACCCCGCTGGAGGTGAAGGTCGTTTTCTCCACCAGCCGCGCCACCGCCCGGCCCGAGGCCCCCGCCAAGGCCTCGGCATGCCGGGCCTGCTGCCAGGCGATCCAGCCAAACCAGCCGGCCAGCGTCAGGCTGATCAGGGCCAGTGGCCGCAGGACTTCATAAGCCAGGGATTTCATGAGGCGCGGAGAAAGCCAAGCCAGCCTAGGCGCCCGCGCCGGACTTGACAAGCCGCAGGCTCGCACGGGGCTTCGGACTTGTCGGACTTGTCGGACTTGTCGGACTTGTCGGACTTGTCGGACTTGTCGGACTTGTCGGACTTGTCGGACTTGTCGGACTTGTCGGACTTGTCGGACTTGTCGGACTTGTCGGACTTGT
>JBIJBO010000251.1:0-3469 GCA_044345215.1 Prosthecobacter sp.
CCGGCCCTGCAGGCGTTCCTCCCCCCGGGTGCGCTCATCAAGCCGTGTCTGCAGGGCGCGCAGCTGGGTGCGTGCGTCGGCGAGGTCGTTTTCCAGCGCGCGGGTGTCGGTGGCGGGTGCGGGTGTTGCGTTCTGGGCTGGAGCAGGAGTGGGTGGGGGCGTTTGCAGGAGGTACCAGCCGGCGGCGGCCAGAAGGCTGCACTGGACCGCGGAGAAGGTGAGCAGGGCCGGCCAGCCAATCCCGCGTGCCGGTGCCGGTTCACGCGGTTGCAAGCGCGGCGCCCCCGTGACCAGTGTTTCCGAGCGGGGGTGGGATTCCACAGCGGCGTCTTTGCCGGCAAGCAGCGGCTGACGTTTGGCGGGCGGCACAGGGCTTTCGGGCATGCTTTCAGCAAAGCCGGTTTTGCCGCTTTTTCCAGCCCGTCTGCATGGACAGATGGAAGTCTGTGTGCAAGGCATGATCCGAGCATGAGCGAAGCCGCTGCCAGCGCGATTCCCGTCAACGCCGCCACGCGGCGTTTCGGCCTGTTGGCCTGGGGTCTGGCCGGGCTGCTGCTTCTGCTGCTGCTGGCCTGGCTTCCCTACCAGCACTGGGACTTCGAGCGTCGTTCCAGCCTGCTCGGTGGCATCCTGGCCAAGGCACGCCAGGATTCCGAGTGGATCTTCTGTCTGTTTGTGCCCTTTCTGGTCGGCTGGCTGGTCTGGCGGTTGCGCGCGGAACTGGCCCGGCTGCCGCTGCAGGGCAGCTGGATGGGCCTGCCGCCCCTGCTGCTCGGCATGGGGCTCTACTGGTTCGGCTACAAGGCCGACACCGCCTACCCCGGCTATGTGGCAATCCAGTTGCTGATCCTTGGCATGATCCTGCAGGTTGGTGGCCGCCGCTGGTTTGCCCGGTTGGCCTTTCCCTGGGCCTTTCTGGTTTTCATGTGGCCGATGCTGCCTCTGGAATCCCTGCTGGCTTTCCCCTTGCGCGGCTTCACGGCCCAGTTCTCCGCCAGCCTGCTCAACCTCTTCGGCATGGACGTCGTGCGCGATGGCACCGCCCTGCATTCCGCCGCCGACGCCCTGCGCGGTCTTGAACAGGGCGCGCTCTTCCGCCTTGACGTCGAGGAACCCTGCAGCGGCATCCGCTCGCTGTTCTCTCTGCTCATGATCAGCGCGCTCTACGGCTGGCTTTCGCTGCGCACCTGGGGCGCGCGCGCCCTGCTTTTTTCCAGCGCGATTCCGCTCGCCGTGCTTGGCAACGTCGTGCGCATGGCCCTGCTCACTGTCGGCAGCCGCTGGTTTGGCGTCGAGTTTGCAGTCGGGCGCAATTTCGATGGCCACCAGGAGATGAGCTTCTTCCACACCTTCGCCGGCTTCGCGGTCTTCGGGGTCGCCCTGGTCGGCATGTTTGCCCTGAGCTCGCTCCTCGAGGCGCGCGGGCGCGGGCGAGGGAAGTCGCGCGCGGCGGTGCCGGCTGCCGTCTCCCATGCCGCCAATGGTCGCCCCACGAGGCCGGCGCATCTCGTCGCCCTCGCTCTCATCGCCGGTGGCGGCCTGGCCTCCTGTCTGCTGGCCGACACCGGCTATGCGGTGGCGGCTCCGGGCATTGGCACGCGATTGCCAGCCCGCCACGCGGGTTTTGAGAGTGTCGACATGCCGATGTCGACACTTGAGCGCCAGATTCTGCATGAGGATGTCACCATCGGTCGTCGTTTCTACACCACGCCCGAGCGCGCCATCCTTGCCTCGGTGGTCATGAGCGGCGTCATCAAGCGCTCGCTGCACGAGCCGCAGGTCTGTTTGCCTGGTCAGGGCTGGATCATCGATGCAAAACAGCTCGTTGAGATCGACGCCGGGCTGGAGCAGCCGGTGCAGGCGACTTTGCTCTCGATGCATCGCGACGCCCAGACGGCCGAGGGTGGGGTGCGCCGCACCCGCGCGCTCAACGTCTATTGGTACTTTGGCTCCGACGGCACCACGGCGGCCTCCTACAACCGGCATGTCACACTTTCCTACCTCGACTCCGTCCTGCGCAATCTCCATCACCGCTGGGCGCTCGTCTCCTTCTTCGCCCCACTGCGCGACCAGGCCATTGGCCAGGAGGATCTGTTTGCCGAGGTGACCGCGCTCGAGGAAGTCAAGATCTTCATCCGCAGTCTGGTCCCCGAACTGGTGGCACAGGCCAAGGCCGGGGAAGCCCGGCCCTGAAACGAGCCAGCCCGGCGCAGGGTATCGCCAATCTCCAACACGAAAGTCCCAAGGATGGAGGAGCTGCGGGCTCTTGAGACGGGCGTTGGACATTCCTGGCTGCACCTTCGGGATTTCCCTCTCGAGTTCGGTCCGGAGGATCTTGCCAGGCTGGTGCTTTGGCGTTAGGTTTTCTTTTCCCGCCGCGCGCCTTGCTCACTCATCAGACCATCGACCCGAACCAGGACGACGACCGCAAGCCCTTCCTGCTGCTGCGGCCGTTTGTCACTGTCTGGCACTGGCTGGTGCCGCCGACTCAGGCCCATGCTGACCGGCGCAGCACGCGCAGCCTGTGGATCGCCGGCGGCCTTGTGGCGATGTTCTGTCTCACGCTGGCCGGGCTTGGTTATGCCTACGCGCGTCCGCTGCGCGAGGCCTACAAGGACTGGAAGGCCGAGCGGCTTGTGCGCGAGTCGCGCGAACTCGCCGCCAATGGCAATCTGGTCAATGCGGTGTTCAAGGCCCAGGAGGCCGTGGTCATGGCGCCGCAGAATGTCAGTGCCATCCGCCTCAATACCGAGTTCCTGACGGCGATGCGCAAGCCCGAGGCGCTGTACTTCCTCGACCGCCTTGATCAACTCAACGCGACCACTTTGCAGGATCGGAAGACCCGCGTGCGCGCGCTTCGCCTGCTCAGCCGCGACAAGGAGGCGGCGAGCCTGCTTGAGCAATTGCTGGTCGACAACGCTCCCGACGAGGGCCTCATGCAGCTCGCCGGGGAGGTCTGGGGGCAAGGGACACCCGCGCCGGCCCTGCTGGCGGCAATGCGCAGTTACGCGGAAAAGCATCCCGAGGATCAGGCCCATCGCCTGCGTCTGGCGCGGCTGCTGACCCGGGCCGAGGGCACGGCCGATGCCGCCGAGGGCCTGCGCCTCGCATGGGAGCTTGCCGGTGATGACAGCGACACGGGGCTGCAGGCGCTCGGATTTCTTGCGGAGTTCGAGCGCCTGCCGCCCGATCAATCGGCGCGCCTGATTCAGCGCCTGCGCACGCATCCGAAGGCCGGTGGCTGGCACCTGGCCGAGGCCCTCACCCGCGAGGCGCGCCTCGATCCGGCCAGGCGGCCGAAGTTCATTCAGGAAGCCATCGAGCAGGCGCGCGGCAAGACGAGGGAAGAGCTGCTGCCGCTGGTGCGCTGGTTGGTCGAACAGCGTGAATTCGCCCAGGTGGTTGCCCTGGTGAACGAGGACGAGGTCAAGACGTACTTGCCCCTACTCGAAAACTACCTGACCGCGCT
>JBIJBO010000120.1:0-11509 GCA_044345215.1 Prosthecobacter sp.
GTCTCCGGCTGGCTGACGCAGCGCCTGCCCTCGGTGGAGTGGAGTGCCCGCGCTGATGCGCCGCCAGGTCTTTGGGCGGCCCTGCACTGGGTGAAGATCGACCGCGATTTCCGCACGCTGCTCATCTCCTGGATGATGATGGGGGTGGGCAACCTGATCGCCGCCTGTCTCTTTGTCGAATACCTTGCCAACCCGCGCCACGGCATCAACCTACCCGAGCGAGATGTGGCCTGGATCACCGGCGTGGTGCCGGTGGCCTTCCGCATGATCTGCGCCTACCCCTGGGGGGTCATCTACGACCGGGTGGGGCTGTTCAAGGTGCGCGCGATCCTGAACCTGATCTTTGCCGCCGGCATCCTGTGCTTTTATCTGGGGCAGGGCTGGCTGGGCTGGACGGTGGGCATGGCGCTGTGGGGCGTGGCCAACGCCGGGGGCAACGTCACCTGGGGCCTGTGGGTGACCAAGCTGGCGCCGGCGCACGCGGTGGCGGAGTACATGAGCGTGCACAGCTTCTTCACCGGCCTGCGCGGCCTGGTGGCACCCTACCTGGCCTTTGCGGCCCTGGGCCTGATGTCGTTCCAGACCCTGGCCATTCTCTGCAGCATCGGCATCGTCGCCGCCAGCGCCTTCATCACGGTGCGCTCTCCCGAGGGCGCGGAGCGCGAGGGCGAACGCCTGTAAACAAAACGTCCGCGCCGGCGAACCGGCGCGGACATCAACACACACAACACGAAACTCAGGCGAGCGCTTCGAGGCGCTTGATGAGGGCGTCCTTCGACTGGACGCCGACGACCGTGTCCTTGACTTCACCGCCCTTGATGAAGAGCAGCATGGGGATGGAACGGACGTTGAACTGGGCGGCGAGGGCCGGGCTTTCATCGACGTTCACCTTGGCGACCTTGACCGAGCCAGCCTTCTCGTCGGCAAGCTGGTCGAGGATCGGGCCGAGCATGCGGCAGGGGCCGCACCATTCGGCCCAGAAATCGACGAGTACCGGAACATCGCTGGCGGCGATTTCGCTTTGGAAATTGGATTCGTTGAGGGTGAGAACAGCAGCGGAAGCCATGACAGGGAGGTTTGGATGAAGTTACGCGAACGTCGCGGTGCGGGATGCATGAGGTAGGCATGGCCCCGGGCGAATCAACGCAATTTTGCGTTTTCAGGCCGGCTTTTGCGGCTATCGGCATGGCATGATCCCGGAATCCCCCGACGCCCTTGACCGCCTGCGCGCCATCGTCCACCGCCTGCGCGCCCCCGGCGGCTGCCCCTGGGACCGCGAGCAGACCCACGAAAGCCTGATCCCGCACGTGCTCGAGGAGGCCTATGAGGTGGTCGATGCCATCCGCTCGGGCGACACCGACCTGCTGTGTGAGGAATTGGGTGACCTGCTCCTGCAGCCGGTGCTGCATGCCGAGATCGCCGCCGAGACGGGGCACTTTGACCTGGACCGCATGGCCGACCGCCTGAGCGAGAAGTTGATCCGCCGCCACCCGCATGTGTTTGGCGAGGCCACCGTGGCCGACTCAGGCGGGGTGCTGACGCAGTGGGATGCCATCAAGCGCCAGGAAAAAGGCACGCAGAAGGAGGGCCACCTGCACGGCACAGGCGCCGGTCTGCCCGCCCTGATGCGCGCGCAGAAGCTTCAGAAGAAGGCGGCACGCGTCGGTTTTGACTGGCCCGATGCCGCGCCGGTCTTCGCCAAGATCCGCGAGGAGGCCACCGAACTTGAGCACGCAGTGGCCAGTGGTGAACGTTCGGCGGTCGAGGACGAGATCGGCGACCTGCTGTTCTGTGTCGTCAACCTGGCGCGCAAACTCGGGGTCGAGTCCGAGGCGGCGCTGGCGGCTGCCAATGAGAAATTCACCCGTCGCTTCCACGCGGTCGAGGCCCGGCTGGCCGCCGAGGGCAAGGCCCTGGGTGAGGCGACCTTGGAGGAGATGGACGCGATCTGGGACCAGGTGAAACACAGCGCATGAAGGCCTTGCTCTACCTGCTCATCGAACTGAGTCACCCGCTCAGCCTGAGTTGGCTGATCCTGACCCTGTGGCTGGGGGTAGCCCTGGTGCGCCGTCGCCCCGGCACGCGCCTGCTCCGGCTCGGCTGGCTGATCCTGACCCTGACCACCTGCACGCCCCTGCCCTCCTGGCTGCTGGCGCAGTTGGAGAACCGGATTCCGGCGGTGCAACTCGAGGACCTGCCCAAGGCCGACTTCATCGTCTGCCTCGGTGGCGGCATGGAGCCCGGATTGCGCGAGCCGACCGGCATTCACCTCACCCAGGGTGGGGCCGATCGACTGACCACGGCACTGGCCCTGGCGGTGCGCCGGCAGGCGCCGGCCCTGGTGATCGGCGGCGGGGGATCGCTGCGCGAAGGCCAGAGGATTGCCCAAGCCGACGCCGTGGCGAAGGAACTGGCGCGGATCGCGCCGCTGCCGGTGCAGACGCTCAGCCTCGGTCTCTGTGCCGACACCCACGATGAGGCAATCAAGGCCGCGGCGCTGGCGCAGCAGCGCGGCTGGAAGAAGGTGCTGCTCGTCACCTCGGCCTCGCACATGCCGCGCGCCGCCGCCACCTTTGCCAAGACGGGCCTGCAGGTGATCGCCGTGCCGTGCAGTTATGAGAGCAGCTTCAACCGCAGCGATGAGGTGCGCTGGCTGCACCTGCCGCATGCCGGTGGCTTTTCGCTCTACTCCGCCTGGCTGCACGAGGTGCTCGGCCTGATCGTCTACCGCTGGCGCGACTGGATCTGAGTCAGAGGACTTTTTCCATCAGGAAGTCGTCCATGACAAAGCCGCTGCCGATGTCGGTGCAAACGTCCTCCAGGAACGCAAAGCCGGCGCGGCGGTAGGCGCGGATGGCCTGGGCGTTGCGCTTGTTGACGCGCAGTTGCAGGAACCGCGCACCGAGTTCGCGCGCCCGCTGCGCGACCCAGTCGAGGGCGATCGCGCCCAGGCCCAGCCCATGCACTGCCGGCTGCAGGTAGAGCTTGTTGAGGAAGGCGACCTCGCCGCCGGAATGGAGCTCGAAGGAGAGATAGCCGACCGGACCGCGCGCCTCGGCTTCGACGAGGGCATACCAGGCATCGCGCACCGCCATCTCGCATGCCATGGCATCGGGCTGATACCAGACGGTGAGCATGTAATCGATCTGCGCGTCGCTGAGAATGCCCGGGTAGCAAGCGTGCCAGATCTCCCGAGCGAGACGCTGCACGACCGGCAGTTCCTCCGGGCCGATGCGGCGCAAGCGGACCGCAGGCGCGGAGCGTGCCTTGCGACCCAGCTGCGCACGAGTCCATTCGAGGGTGTCCGACCAGACATCGACGTCATTGGCCGGCGAAAGCGCGCCGAGCCGGGCGGCAATCGTCGCATGGTCCGGTTCGACAACGCCCTCCTCGCGAATTTGCCCGAGGTCGGGCGGAAACTCGTTTTCCGGCAGAATCTCCCGGGCCAGGTAGCCGCAGGCCCAGGCGCGCCAGATGCGCAGTTCCTTGTGCGGCTCGACCATGCGGGTCGCCAGGTGCTGCCAGTGCCGGCGCGGATTGCCCATGAACTGGCCGTCTGGCCGGTGCAGCATCAGCCAAGCGAGGGCGCGGTAGGGCAACGGCCAGGTCTGCAGGATCGGCTCCTCGCCCTGAAGCGGTGCCGACAGCGCGCGGTTGAGCATCAGGATGGCCTGGGCCGGAAATCCCTCCTGCCAAAGACTCTGCGCGCAGCAATGGGCGGCACCATAAAAGTCCGGCCCGCGCGACTTGCCAAAGGAGTTCATCTCTGCCGCCCGCCACGGACGGTCGATCTTCGGCAGCAGCGGGTGCGGGTCGTTCATGCGCGGACGGAATGTCGATCCCAACCTTACGCCATCCGCGACCCGCGGCCAGACGAAAAGGTGCGGGACGTTGCGCCCCCCCAAGCTCCAAAGATTCTGCAGATGGGGAGGGTGGCAGAGATTTGAGGGAGCGCGGACATGCCCCATGGCGCTCCAGCCGGGTGCGACCGCTTCCCGACGGAGGCATCGGGTTTGATGAAAGGCTTGGGCTGGAACCGTTTCTGTGCTGATGATTTGTCTGATTCCCCTGCTCCTCGCTCCGGCTCTGGCCGCGGCCGCGCCCTGGACCTTTGAATCCCCCCGCCAGGAAGCGGCACCGGCCCATCGACAGGCCGCGACGGCCGGCCGCAACAGCAGCCCAGCCCTGATTCTCGAAACCGGTGCCGGCGAACACTGGATCGGCTGCTGGACAACCACGGTGCCGGTCGAAGGCGGTCGCCACTACAGGTTCAGCGCCTGGCGCCAGTTTGAGCGGGTGCCGGAAGCCCGGCGCAGCGTCGTCGCCCGCGTGCTCTGGCAGGATGCGGAGGGCAATCCGGTGACCTGGGAAAAACCCGCCCCCGCCGGCTATGCGAGGGGCCAGATCCCGCGCGCGGAACCGGAATACCCGAGCGATCCCGGCTCCGCCGAGGGGGTCTGGGCTGAGGTCCGGGAAACCCTGCGCGCTCCCCAGGCCGCCCGCCAGGCGCGCCTCGAGCTTTACCTGCAATGGGCCGCCGATGCCCGTGTCATCTGGAGCCAGGCCACCCTGACACCGGTCGATCCACCCGCGCCGCGCAAGGTTCGCTTGGCCACTGCCCACCTGCAGCCCCAAAAGGGCAGTAATCCGTCAGACAAGCCGCCCCAGTTTGCGCCGCTCATCGCCGAGGCGGCCCACCAGAAGGTCGATCTGCTCGTGCTGCCGGAAACCCTCACCTACTACGGCACCGGCAAGAAGATGCACGAGTGCGCCGAATCGATCCCGGGTCCGAGCACCGAGTACTTCGGTCAACTCGCCAGGCAACACCGCCTGCACCTCGTCGCCGGCCTCGTCGAGCGCGATGGCTTGACGCTCTACAACACCGCCGCCCTAATCGGTCCCGACGGCGCGCTGATCGGCAAGTACCGCAAGGTCAGCCTGCCGCGCAGCGAGATCGAGGCCGGCATCACGCCCGGCCGCGAGTATCCCGTCTTCGACACCGCCTTTGGCCGGGTGGGCCTGATGATCTGCTACGATGGCTTCTTCCCCGAGGTGGCACGCGCCCTCACCGTCCAAGGCGCGGAAGTCATCGCCTGGCCGGTCTGGGGCTGCAATCCGCGGCTCGCCGCGGCCCGCGCCTGCGAGAACCACGCCTACGTGATCAGCAGCACCTACACCGACAGCGCCAAGCACGACTGGATGATCTCGGGCATCTACGATCACTACGGCAACGTGCTCGCGCAGGCGACCCAGTGGGGCAGCATCGCCGTGGCCGAGGTCGATCTCAACGAGCGCACCCACTGGAACAGCCTCGGCGATTTCAGGGCCCAGATCCCCGTGCACCGGCCGCCGCCGCTGCGCGAGTAATCTTCAATCCTGCCCCCAACCACCGCCCCCGGGTGTCTCCAGGCGCAGGCGGTCGCCGGGCCGCACGTTGAGACTCACGCAACCGGCCAGTTCGGTTTCCCACTCGTCACGAATCCACACCTGACGCCCCGGCAAACCGTCCGCACCACCGGCAAGACCGTAGGGCCCGGCCGCCCGATGCTGGGTCAAGAGCGACACCGTCAACGGCGCCAGAAACTCGAACTCGCGCACCACGCCATCACCACCCCGGTGCCGGCCGTCGCCACCGGAACCGCGCCGCAGCGCAAAACGTCGGAGCCGCACCGGATAGCGCTGCTCCAGGATCTCCGGATCGGTGATCGCCGTGTTGGTCATGTGGCTGTGCACGCCATCGGCCCCCGCCCCCTCAGGCCCAGCGCCGGTGCCACCGGCGACCGTTTCATAATAGCCGAAGCGACCGTCGCCAAAGAGCAGGTTGTTCATTGTGCCCTGACTGCAGGCCTGCAGGCCAAAGGCGAGCAGCAGGGTGTCGACCAGGCGCTGGCTGACCTCGACATTGCCGCCAACGACCGCCGGATCCAGTGAGGGATCACCGCTGAAAACCGGATTCAGGAGTGTGCCCTCGGGCAGGATCAGATCGACCGGCTCCAGCAGGCCCTCGTTGAGCGGCAGGTCCTCGCGCAGCAGCAGCCGCAGGCTGTACAAAACGACACTGTGGACGATGGCGCGCGTGGCGTTCAGGTTGCGCGGATGCGTCGGCGCGCTGCCGCTGAAGTCGAGCCTGAGTCGGCCCTCCACAGGCTCTACCCGTACGCGCAGGACCGAGCAGTCATCGAGTTGCTGCTCCGCCGCACCGGACGGCAAGCTCGGCAGAAAATCGCGCAGCACGGTGGCACTGTGGGCGAGGATCTCGGCCAGAGCCGCACGCAGCGGGGAACTGTCGTTCCCGGCCAGTTCACGCAGGCGCTCGACCCCGAGTTGGTTGGCCGCAAGCTGGGCATGCAGGTCAGCGAGGTTGTCAGAAAGGTTGCGAGTCGGATGCACGGCGCCGGTGAGTTGGCAAGCCACCTCCCCGAAACAGGACTGACCCGCACGCACCAGGTACTGCGGCGCCAGCACCACGCCCTCCTCGGCCAGACAGGTCGCCGTCGCCGGCATTGAACCTGGCGTCAGACCGCCGATCTCGGCGTGGTGGGCACGATTGGCCACGTAGCCGAGCAACTCGAGGTCGGCATCAAACACCGGTGTGATGAGGGTGACATCGGGGAGGTGCGATCCCCCGTAGGCCGGATGATTCGTGACCAGTGTGTCGCCCGGCCGCAGCTGAAAGCCGGCCACCGCCGCGCGCACGCAGACGCCGAGCGCGCCGAGATGGACGGGAATGTGCGGGGCACTCGACACCAGCCTGCCTTTGGCATCGAGCAGGGCGCAGGAGAAATCGAGTCGCTCGCGGATGTTCGTGGAGATTGAGGTGCGGCAGAGCAGCGCGCCCATCTCGGTGACGATGCCGTGCAGGCGGTGGCGGACCAGATCGCGCTGGAAAGCCGCCTCGGCCACCGGTGCCGCCTGCTGCCGGGTCAGCACATGGCCAAAACCCTCGATCCAAGCCGCCTCCCAGCCGTCGGCCACGACCAGCGTACTGAAGGCATCCTGCAGCAGCATGGGGCCGGTCCCCAGCGGCCGGGCAGCCGGTGGCGCGGAGCAGACGCGCTCCGTCGCGCCTGCGCGCACGGCGACCCGCAGGCTGACCAGCTCCATGGCACGTCCTGCGGGCGGCGGGTAGCCGAACAAACGTTGATAGGCCGAGGCATAGAGAGCCGGCAGTTCGGCGGCATTTTCACAGGCGACCTGCAAGGGCGTGTCCTGGCCCTGCAGACGCACTTCGGCAAGTCGTGAAACCTCCACCTGCGACGGGTCGCCCAAGGCCTGCCGGGCCTCCTGCACCAGCTCCCGGAACCAGCCGTCGACGCTCGCGGCAGATTCCGGGAGTGGAAGCAGCACCTGGCGCGAAGCGAACTTTTCCGGCAGCGCCTCGTGCAGCCCGACGGCGCTGAGAATCCCGGCATGCGCAGGTGCGAGCACCGTCGTCATGCCGAGGCGCTCCGCCACCGCACAGGCGTGCTGCGGTCCGGCACCGCCGAAGGCCAGCAGGGCGTGGTCGCGCGGATCATAGCCTTCGGCTACTGAGATGCGCCGGATGGCCGACGCCATGTGCTCGACCGCCAGGCACAGGCAGGCCCGCAGGAGTTCCCCGGGCGTGAGCCGTCCGTCTGAAGCAGCGTGCAGTTCGTTGAGTCGCTGCCGCGCAGCTTCCACATCGAGGGGAATCGGCGCGCGCGCCGGATCGAAGCGATCGAGCAGCAGGTTGACGTCCGTGATCGTCAGCGGACCACCGCGACCGTAGCAGGCCGGACCGGGATCGGCGCCCGCGCTCTCCGGACCGACCGCCAGGCCCTGGGGGGTCCAACGACAAATCGAGCCCCCTCCGGCGGCGACGGTTTCGATCGCAACGCAGGGCGCGAGCAGACGCAGACCGGCCACCTCCTGACTGAACCGCAGGCCGGGGCGGCCCTCAATGCGCGCCACGTCCGTGCTCGTGCCGCCCATGTCGAGGGTAAGCACGCGTGCAAAACCGGCCCTCACAGCGGCATTGGCGGCCCCGAGGGCACCGCCGGCGGGACCACTCAGCAGCAAATCCTTGGGGCGCACTTCCCGCGCCGCCTCCAGGGCTCCCGCCGAGGTCAGGATCGACAGTTTCGAACCCGCCCCCAGTGGCGCCGCCACACCGGCGAGAAAAGCCTGCACCGGTCCCGTCAGGTAGGCATCGGCCACGGCACTCTGGGTGCGCGGCAGGATCCTGGCAAAGGCAGCCACCTCGGACGACAGGCTCACCTGTTCAAAGCCGACTTCCTGCAGCAGGGCCGCCACGCGTCGCTCATGCTCAGGATGGGCATGACTGTGCAGCAGGGCCACCGCGGCGTGACGCAGACCCAGCGACCGCAGACGCTGCGCGTCACGACGGAGCGCTGAGTCGTCGAGGGAAATCAACCGCGTGCCATCGGCCCCCATTCGCTCTTTCACCTCCACCACCGACTCCACAAAACACGGCCGCGGGACATGCCGCAGGGCAAAGAGATCCGCGCGGCGCTGGTCGCCGAGACGCAGCAGGTCACCGAACCCTGCAGTGATGAAAAGGGCCACCGGCGAGCCCTTGCGCTCCAGGAGGGCATTGGTCGCGCGCGTCGTCGCCAGGCGCAGATCGATCGGTGGCAGCGTGCAGTCAGCCGGTGTGCCGGTCAGCACCCGCGCCGCCAGCACCGGCGCCTCCTCGCCCGTCGTCAGGTCGATTCGCTCCGGCAGCGCGGCAAAGGGCGCGTCCAGCGTGATCTGCCGGGCACCGGCATCCCAGGCGAGCACACGACGCTGCTCGGCACCGGCGCAGGCACAAAACCCCCGCAGCAGCCCAGCCGGCAAATCAGGCAGGCCATCAAGATGCAGCTGCGCGGGCAGCGCCCCCGGCCGAACCCGCGCCCGCAGCACCCCGGATGAGAGCACCTTGCAACGCGAGGTCCGCCCCTTTGGATCGACCGCAAAGGCATCCGTGAAGGTGCCACCCGTATCCGCCGAAATGCGCCATTCCATCGTGCTGCCTTGTCCCTTCTTGCTTGTCGCTTATCCCTTACTCTTCTTCTTTTCACCCGAAACCGGCGGCAGGGCCAAGCTGGGCAGCCAGCGCGCCTCCATGAGACAGTCTTCATAGGGACTGCGTTCGGCGGGCTTGAAAATGCCACCGGCACGGGTCAGCCAGTCCTTCGCCTTGACCTCGTCCCGGCGGGCAAAAGCGAGGGTGGCCTGGGAATAGTAGTAGGCCGGCGTGTCGTCCATGAAGGTGAAGCTGTCCTTGAGAGTCTGCTCGGCAGCCGGCAGTCGCTCCAGCTTCACCTCGCAGACCAGGCGCTTGAAGAGGACCATGTGGCGGATCGGCTGGGGCAGCTTGGGAAATTCGACCAGCAGTTGCTGCAGGCGCGCGTGCGCGGCAGCCCAGTCCTGGCGGACATACTCGACCTCGGCTCGATGGAAGCGCGAGCTGAATTCGCCGGGGTTGCGGGCCACCGCCTCATCAAACAGCCGGGCCGCCCGATCGAGATCGCGCAGACCCGGGGTAAGGTAGAGGGTGCCGCGCAGATTCGACAACTGGGGATGCTGGGGTGCCACCGCTTCGACTTCGTCCAGCTTGGCCAGGGCATCCGTGAAGCGTCCCTGCTGCTTCATCTCCTGGGCCTGCAGCAGCATCTGCAGGACCTCTGGCTCCGGCAGGGGCGCACCGGCGAGCGACAGGCTGATGAGGCAAAACAATGACAAGAGGCGTGTCATGCCTCCATGATGACAGATGGAGGCAGACAGGCCAACCCATTTCACCCAGCCAAGATCCTTCGCGTGGATCTCCAGATTCGCCTCAACAAAGCCAGTGAAGAGACAAGGAAACGCAAAAAAATCTCGCCCGACACCTGCAACCGCGGATAGTCTTGTTTCGTATCAATCGCGCTTTTCTCATGAAAAACCCACTCCGCTACCTTGCTGTCGCCGGCGTCCTTTCCGTCGTTCCGGCTCACGCCGACGCCCTCTCGGACTCGTACTTGGCGATGTTCCGCCCGCTGCCAAGCGAAGCCCCCTCGCCGGAGAACGAATTGACCGAGGCCAAGATCAACCTCGGCCGCATGCTGTATTACGAGACCCGCATTTCCAAGGGTGGCAAGATCTCCTGCAACAGCTGCCACCAGCTCGACAAATACGGCCAGGACAACCTGCCTTTCTCGCCTGGTCACGACGGCAAGCTTGGCGGCCGCAGTTCCCCCTCCACCTACAACGCCGCGCTGCACATCGCCCAGTTCTGGGACGGTCGCGCACCAACGGTCGAAGAGCAGGCCAAGGGCCCGGTCCTCAACCCGATTGAAATGGGCATGCCTGACGCTGATTTCGTCGTCCGCGTGCTGAAATCGATTCCCGGCTACGTCGACGCCTTCAAGGCCGCCTTTCCGACCGAAGCCGACCCCGTCACCTATGACAACTTCGGCAAGGCCGTCGGTGCCTTCGAGCGCAAGCTGATCACCCCGTCGGCGTGGGACGACTTCCTCAAGGGCAAGAAGGATGCGCTGACCGCCGAGGAAGCCAAGGGTTACGAAACCTTTGCCAAGGCGGGCTGCGCGACCTGCCACAACGGCCCCGGCGTTGGCGGTGCAATGTATCAGAAGCTGGGTCTGGTCAAAGCTTGGCCGGAGCTGAAGGACCTGGGCCGCTATGAGGCCACCAAGCAGGACAGCGACAAGTACTTCTTCAAGACCCCGAGCCTGCGCAACGTCACCGAAACCGGACCCTATCTCCACGACGGCTCGGTGAAGACGCTGGAGGAGATGGTCAAGATGATGGCCGAACACCAGCTCGGAAAAACCCTCAACAACGAGGAAGTCGCCAGCATCGTCACCTTCCTGAAGGCGCTCAAGGGCAAGATTCCGACCGAGTACGTCGCCAAGCCCGACCTGCCGACGAGCGGCCCGGACACCCCGAAGGCCTGATCCGCAATTCGTCTCTTCGCAAAACCCGGCAGGATCTCTCCTGCCGGGTTTTTTGTGACATCAGCTCCCACCAAGTTCGTCAGGGGAGAATGGTGCGAGCCAGGCAGACCCCAGTTACTCGCGTTTCCAAGACCGAAAACGCAAGCGATTCACCACCACCCGCCCGACCTCGGCATGGCCGAGTCTGGATCGCTTTCACACCCTGCACTCAGGGCTGCTCCAGATGGGCCTCGTGCAGTTGACGCAGGCGCGCCACCCGCTCCGCTTGCTCCGCCGCGAAATCGCGCGTCTCCCCCGGGTCCTCGCTGAGGTTGCCGAGAAACAACTCAAGTCGCTCCCCGTCCGTCACGCCGGTGTCGCGACTGCGACCGATCAGTTTCCAGTCGCCCTCAAGCACCGCCCACTCGGCCTTCGGCCCCAGGCCCACCTGCCAGTGCAGCGCCCGCTTCTCATGCGGGCTCGACGCCTTGGCATCGCGCAGCACCGGCACCAGGCTGCGTCCATCAAGGTGAACCGCCGGCGCTTTCACCCCGGTCAACTCGGCCAGGGTCGGCAGCCAATCGCAGGCATGGGCTGTTTGCCTGCGCACC
>JBIJBO010000020.1:0-35927 GCA_044345215.1 Prosthecobacter sp.
CCCGGCGGGCAGGCGGTTGTGCTGGTCAAGCCGCAGTTCGAACTGAGTCGCGAGGAGATCGGTGCTGGCGGCATCGTCCGCGACCCGGCCCTGCATGCCAAGGCCTGCGCGCGTCTGCAGGCCTTTGTCGAGGGGCGCCCGGATCTGCGCTGGCAGGGGTTGGTGGAATCGCCGATCCAGGGCACGGATGGCAACCGCGAGTTTCTCGCCTGGTTCACCAAGCCTGCGGCCGCGCATTCCGCTGGATGAACGCGCGCTGCGCGCTATGCTGAACTGCCCCATGACCGATATCGAAATTCAACAGACCCTTTTGGAGATGGGTCGGCGCGCGCGTGCCGCCGCCCATGAACTGGTCAAGCTGACGACGGCAGAGAAGAACGCCATCCTGCTGGCGATGGCCGACGAGATCGAGGCCCGCCAGGCGGCCATTCTCGAGGCCAATGCCAAGGATCTGGCGCGCGCCCGCGAGAACGGCCTGAGTTCCGCCATGATCGACCGCCTGACGCTTGATTCGAAGCGCCTTGGCGCTGTCGCCAACGCCGTGCGCGAGGTCGCCGCCCTGCCGGATCCGGTCGGTGAGGTGCTCGCCGAGTGGATGCGCCCGAATGGCCTGCGCCTGCGCAAGGTGCGTGTGCCGATCGGTGTCATCGGCATCATCTTTGAGTCGCGCCCCAACGTCACCACCGACGCCGCCTCACTCTGCTTCAAGACCGGCAACGCCACACTGCTGCGCGGCGGCAGCGAGGCGATCCATTCGAACGTCGCCCTGGCCGCCGCCCTGCAGGCCGGTGGCGAGCGCGCCGGCTTGCCCCCGCACAGCGTCCAGCTCATCCCGTTCACCGACCGCGCCAGCGTCGAGCACCTGGCACGCATGGACCAGTATCTCGACCTGATCATCCCGCGCGGCGGCAAGGGCCTGATCGAGAAGGTGGTCGCCTGCGCGCGGATGCCTGTGATCAAGCACTACGACGGTGTCTGCCACGTTTATGTGCACGCCGATGCCGACGTGGAGATGGCGGCCAAGATCGTTGTCAATTCGAAGTGCCAGAAGCCCGGCGTCTGCAACGCCCTGGAGACCCTGCTTGTGCACCGCGATGCGGCCGCCGCCTTCTATCCGCTGCTTGGCCGCCGGCTCGCCGACGCCCGTGTTGAGATCCGTGCCGATGACACCGCGCGCGGCCTGCTCGGTGTGCCCGCCATGCCGGCGCAGGCGAGCGACTGGGACACCGAGTATCTCGACCTGGTGCTGGCAGTGAAGACCGTGTCCGGACTCGACGAGGCCATTGACCACATCAACCGGCACGGCTCGCACCACACCGACAGTATTGTCACCCGCGACCGCGCGGCGGCCGAGCGCTTTCAGCACGAGGTCGACAGCGCGGTGGTCCTGCACAACGCCAGCACACGCTTCAACGACGGCGGCGAGTTCGGCTTTGGCGCGGAAATCGGCATCAGCACCGACAAGCTGCACGCGCGCGGTCCCATGGGCTTGGCGGAACTCTGCAGCTACAAGTATCTCGGTGACGGCGACGGTCAGCTGCGCGGCTGACTCAGGCAAGCCCAAGTGCGGCCACCTCGTCCTCGTCAAGGCCCAGGTAGTGGCCCAGCTCGTGCAGCCAAGTGATGCGCACCTCCTCGCGGAAAACGCTCATGTCACCCCCGGCGTGGTCCCATAGGTTGTCGAGAAAAAGGCGGATGCGCGGCAGTTGGCCGGGCACTTCCGGCTCGCCATCGGCCAGCGAACAGCCCTCAAACAGGCCGAGCAGATCCTCGTCGATGGTCTCGTCGGCGTCGAGGCAGTCCGTCATGAGCTCGGTCACAGTGACGCAGGCTTCGGCCGCTCGACGAATCGACTCAGGGAGGCGGCGGCGCGTGCCTGCAATGACCGTGTGGCTGACCCGCATCAGGCGCTCGGCGGTGCCAGCGTTCCAGTTCATGGGTCGTACGTCGTGCCCGCGCGGGTGGTGTTGAAGTTGGCGCCGCCCGAGTCGCGCAGGAAGTTGCCCATGAGCTGGCTGCCCATTCCGCTCTGGCGCTGGCTGTTGTAGAGGGAGTTGGGCATGCTGCCGACGCCGGGTGGCGGATTCGAAACGGGACGGTCGGGCGTCGGAATGTTGTTGGCCCTCAGTTCGCTCTGGGCGAGGGCATGGCGGTTCCAAAGGCGGTTGTCGACCTCATTGCGGATGCGATGGTCCAGTTCCGCGAGGGCAAGGCGGTGTGATTCGGCATCGAGCTTCCCTGTCTGACGCTGCCGCTCAAGATTTTCAAAGTCAGACTGGTGCAGCGCGCGCACCTGTCGCTCCACCACCTCGAATTGCTCCGGACTCGGCACAGTGCTGGAGCACGCGGCGAATAGCAGGCAGCCGGCGAGGAGGTGGCGATGAACGAAGCACATGCGAAACTTCACTCTAATCCATCCCCGACCTGATTCAAGCCGGTTGGCACGGCTCAGCGGTAGACAGATTCGGCGCTGGCACCGGTCGCCTGCGGCTGGAAATTGCCGACCAGTTGCCGGAACGCGTCGCCCAAGGCGAGCACATCGGCACCGAGGGTGACCACCAGGGCGCCCTCAGCCATGACCTCGTCCTTCTGGCCGTAGAGCGAGGCAACGGCGACATGCTTGCCGTTCTTGAGGGCGGCGGCGGCCACGCGCTTGCGGGCGGCAACGACCTCTGGAGCGGTGGCCTGCCCGAGCTTGCCGATGCGGTGGCTGAAGTCGCCGGCCCCGAAGAGCAGCATGTCGAAACCGGGAACGGCGGCGATGGCCTCGACCTGTTCGAGGGCCTCCGGGGATTCGATCTGCAGGATGACGAAGCGCTCGGTGTTGTTTTGGTGCGCGTAGTCGGCGAGCGGGATCTGGCAGAATGCGCCGTCCATGTTGCCGCCGTCCATCGCCCGGCGGCCGAGCGGGTGGCAGCGCACCATGTCGACGACGTGGCGGGCTTCCTCGGTGCTGGCAACGTGTGGCACCATGATGCCGGTGGCGTCGAGCTCAAAGGGCTTCACGTAGTCGCTGTAGGAGCCCTTGCTGACGCGGACGATGGTGTCCATGTCGTGCAGCTTGGCGGCGCGCACCTGGTGCTCCAGGTTGGTCCAGTCGTTTGGCACGTGCTCATTGCACAGCCAGACCGCGCTGGCCCCGGCGAGGCCGGCCATTTCGACGATTCGCGGATCGTTGAGGTTGAGCTTGAGGACGGCGGCCGGGCGACCGGCGCGCACCTCGCGGAGGACACGACTGGGGCGGAGTTTCATGGGGCTCAGGCGTGGAGCTGGACTTCCGGGCGGGCGGCGATGGCCTTGGCCAGGCCCTCCCAGCCATCGGGTTTCTGCAGCTGGAACATGTGCAGGTACAAGGCCGCCTGCTTGGGCGGGTAAGCGGCGAGCAGGGCTTCGATGCCGGCGGCGGCCTTGTCCTCGGCGATCTCTTCGGGCAGGTCCTCGACCTGGCCCTTGCCGTCGTGGGCGATGCCGACCGCGTCGAGGAAGGTGGTGAGCATGGCGCCCTGGGATTTGAGCAGCCAGATCTGCAGCAGTTGCTCGGCGATCGGGTCGTTGATTTTCAGGTTGAGCTGGGCGAGCAGCCATTCGGCCTGCCTTGGGCGGGATTTTTCCAGAATGAACTGGGGGCGCAGCCTGCGCTGCTGGGCCAGATTTTGGATGAGGGCGCGGTAGGCCGGGCGCTCGTCGTTCTGGACGAACTGAATGATCTGCTGGCTGAGTTCGGGGCCAATGGCCTGGAGGAGTTGCTGGGCTTTCATGGGCGCCTGGGGCGGCGGAAGGGGGTGGTTGAGCCGTCTCGCTATCATGGGGGGGCGACGCCCGCAAGCGGCAAGCGTGCGAATAACCTGACTTTCCAGTTGACACCCGCCGCCTGACTTCTACTCTCACGGCCCTCATTTCTGCGTTGGCAAGGTTCCCGTTTCGGGGGCAGGCCGGCGCCCCACCTCAAGCACCTTCGACATGAAAACATTCTCCGCCAAAGCTCAGGACGTGAACCGCCAGTGGTGGGTCATCGACGCCAAGGACAAAGTCCTGGGTCAGGTCGCCGTGACCGCCGCCAACCTGATCCGTGGCAAGACCCGCCCGACTTTCACCCCGCACGTCGACACCGGCGACTTCGTCGTCGTGATCAATGCGGACAAGGTGGTTCTGACCGGCCGCAAGGAGCAGCAGAAAGTCTACACCAGCAAGCGCGGTGGCTACATTGGCAACCAGAAGGTTGAGACCGCCGAGAAGCTGCGCCAGCGCAAGCCCGAGGAACTCGTCTTCCGCGCCGTCAAGGGCATGGTGCCGCACAACCGCCTGGGCAACGCCATTGTCACCAAGTTGAAGGTCTACGCTGGCACCGAGCACCCGCACGCCTCCCAGAACCCGCAGCCCTGCGCCATCGCCTGAGTCCAGCGCCCCTCCTCCCATCTCCGCTCATGAGCAAGCCCCTTACCTCCGCCACTGGCCGTCGCAAAACCGCCGTCGTCCGCGTCCACATCCTGAACGGCTCAGGTGCTATCACCGTCAACGGTCGCGATTTCGAGGAGTATTTCCCGACCGTCGCCCTGCAGAACCAGATCCTGACGCCGCTGGCCCTGACCAACACCCGCCAGCAGTTCGATTTCAACATCAACGCCCAGGGCGGTGGCATCACCGGCCAGGTCGGCGCCGTGCGCATGGGCATCTCCCGCGCGCTCATCACCGTCAACCCGGAGCTGCGTCCGACCCTCAAGAAGGCTGGACTGCTCACCCGCGACTCGCGCGCCAAGGAACGCAAAAAGCCCGGCCGCCCCGGTGCCCGCAAGCGCTTCCAGTTCTCCAAGCGCTGATCCTCCGCATACAGTCCGTTTTCGCAGACCCCGCCCCAGGCGGGGTCTGTTGTTTTCGCCGCCGCGAAATCGCAGTCGCCGGTTGTCAGTCGCCGGCAAATGGTCTTAGATGCCCTTTTCCCCACGCATGTCCGATCCCGCGCCCGTCACCGATCCCAGTCAGCCGCCCCGCATGCCCGGCCGCTGGGGCATCGGCGCCAACGTGCTGGTGCAGGTCCTGCTCGCCATTGCCCTGTTTGCCGGGGTCAACCGCATCAGCTACCGCTACCACACGCGCTGGGACCTCAGCCCGCAGCAGAGCTTCACCCTCAGTTCGGCGACCCTCAACTACCTGGAGCGACTGCCGCGCGATGTCTTCATCGCCAACGTCTTTGCCCGTGATGCCAAGGTCTACGGCGACATCGAGGCCCTCCTGGAGCAGTATCGGGCCAACGGTCGTGGCCGCATCCGCGTGCGTTCGATCGATCCGCTGCGCGACATCGAGCGCGCCGAGGCGCTCAAGGCCGAGACCGGCCTGGCTCTCGACCAGAACGGCGTGCTCATCCGCTGCGGCACGCGCACCCGCTTCATCCGCGAGGAGGAGATGATCCTGCGCGAGCCCGGAACTGAGGCGGTGCGGCCGGTTCGCGAGTTTCGCGGTGAGGACGCAGTCACCTCGGCGATCATCAACGTGGTCGAGGGTGATCAGCGCCGCTTCTATTTCGTGGTCGGCAAGGGCGCGCGCACTGAAAGTGCTCTGGTCGATGCCATGACCGCCCTAGGCGAGCTGGGGCGCCAGCAGAACTTCCAGCTTTTGCCGCTCAACATGGCGGAGATCAACCGGGTGCCCGAGGATGCCGACGGTCTGGTGCTCTCCGGACTGCGCTACGACTTTTCCGAGCGTGAGATGGGCATGCTGAAAAGCTACTGGGAGGGCAAGCGCGCCGGCCTGCTTGTGCTGCTTGATCCCGAGGCGGAAATGCCGCGCCTGCAAGCCTTCCTCGGCCTGCACGGCGTTCTGCCGCGCGCCGACCGCGTGCTCTACGCCGAGAGCACCAGCACTGGTATCCGCAAGGAATTCTCCGTGCAGGCGGTGTTCGACAACGAGTCGGCCATCACCCAGCCGCTGGCGACCTCGAACACCACCCTGCCCGGCCAAACCCAGTCGCTGCAGCTCCGTTTCGACGATCCGCACCTGGAAAACCAGAACATCCGTTTGCACCCGCTCATGGGTGCCTCCGAACGCTACTGGGGCGAGCGCAACTACCTCGAGGAACTGCCGGTGGCCGATGCCGAGGACGCGCGCGAGAACCTTTTCCTCGCCGCCTCGGTGGAGCGTGGCAGCGTGCTTGATGAAACCCTGCGCGTCGACAGCTGCCGCATGATTGTCGTTGGCAACGCCTCTCTGCTCGATCAGAAGAGCGCGCTGGCCGTGAACCGCGACTTCGTCGCCGCCTGCCTCAACTGGCTGCTCAACCGCGAGCGTCTCATCGGCATCACGCCGAAGGTGAAGCACCACTACCGCATCCAGCTCAACCCGCGCCAGGGCGAGCTGATCTTCTGGCTCACCACCTGCGTCTTCCCCGCGCTGGTGCTGGGGCTTGGCCTGATGATCTGGGCCTCGCGCCGCGCCTCCTGATTCGCCTGCCATGCACCCGCGAACCACCCTGCTTCTCCTGCTCCTGGCCGCCGCCCTTGGCGCGGTGATCCTGGGCGTCGAGCGTTATTTTCCGTCGACCCGCGAGCTGCATGAGATGCGGCGAGGTCCGGTGAAGTTCGACCAGCGTGCGGTCACCCGCATCGAGATTGACTCCAGTGGCGGCGATGGCGTCAGTCTGGCGTTGATTGACAACCTGTGGCGCGTGACCCGCCCTTTCGAGGACCTGGCGGATCCGGAGCGCATCGTCCGACTGCTCGCCGAGGTGCCCGGCGTTGGCTGGATCCAGCGCGTGCACGCCGCCGAATTCGACGAGTCCGGCTGGGCCAAAACCCAGCTCGAGCAGCCGCGACACCGGCTGCGCTTCCTCGCTGGCGACAAGCTGGTGCTGGAACTCGGCCTCGGCGCGGCGGCTCCGATCGAGGGCGCAAGCTATGTCTCGGTCTGGCAGGTCGGTCGCACGGATGAGACCGCTTACTACGTCGCCCGCACCGCCCTGCCGGAACTCGCCAAGGTCAAGCCTGGCGAGTGGCGCGATGCCAAGCTCCTGCGCCTGGCGGTGGCCCGCATCACCGGGCTGAAGCTCGGCCATAACGGCGGTCAGATCGAGCTGGCACGCCCGGACGACCAGCACCCCTGGATGCTGGTCAAGCCGCTGAGCAGTCGCGCCAGCAAGGAAAAGGCCGGCGAACTGCTGTCCACCCTGCTCAACCTGGAGGTGACCGAGGTGCTTGAGTCGGGCTCTGCCGCCGAGCCGGCCAACACTCCCGGCGCTCAGCTCCGCCTGACCGTCACCGAGAAGGACGGCACCTCTCACGAGGTCGTGCTCAGCAAGCCCGCCAGGGATGCCACCGAGACCCGAGGCACGAGTTCGCACCGCAAGCCGGTTTTTGTCGTCCGATCGAAATCCCTGCAGGAACTCTGGTCGCAGCCGAACGACCTGCGCGATCGCATGCTGGCGCGCATCGATGAGGATCGGGCCGTCTCCATCCGCATTGAGTCACTGCTGTTTCCGCAGATCGTGCTTGAGAAGCGTTCGGACTCCTGGTTCCTCAGCCGCCAGGACCGCCAGGTGGCCGCCAACGGCGAGCGCATCCTGCGCTTCTTTGAGGCGCTCAACACCCACGCCATCGCTGAATTCACTTCCGATTCCGCCGCCAATCTGGGGCCCTATGGCCTCGACAAACCCTTCCTCAAAGTCGCTTGGCAAGAGTCCGGCACGCCACAGCAGCAGCTGCTGTTCGGCAAAAATGCCGAGGGCAGCGAGTTCTTCGCCAAGTATGAGGGGGAACCCAGCGTCTACCGGATTGAGGCCTCGCTGCTGCCGTCGATCCCGCAGGATGCCATCAAATGGAAGGGACTGGGTGCCCTGCGCTTCTCGCAATTCGCCCTGCGCAGCATCCGCCTCACCGCCGGCTCCGCCCCGCCGATCCTGCTCAAGTACGATCCCACGACCGCGCAGTGGAGTGGCGAACGCGCCGGCCGCGACATCACATCGCTCATCGACCGCGTGAAGGCCGACCTGCTTGCGGGGCGCCTGGCCAAGTTCAACGTCCAGGACTGGTCGGCCGACGCCTCTGCAGCGATCCACGCCCTGCAGACACCGGCATTGGAGATCGTGGTGACGCTCGGCGAACCCGGCCGCAACGATGGCCCCACCCGCGAGACCAAGTTGAACTTTGCGCCCACCCAGGAGGGCATGGACACGGCCCTGTACTTCGGCCGTGTTGACGCCGGTCCCGATGTCTTTTACGTCGCCCGCACGAGCCTGCTGCAGCTTCTCGCGCCGGTGTTCAAGACGACCGAGTGAGCCGGCTCAGGGTTGAGCGAGGCGCCGGATGGCCGCGCTGTCGAGCGCCTTGCCGAACACTGCGACCTCGTCGAGCCTTCCCTCCCAGGACGCGGCGTGATCGCTGCGGCCGCCGAAGAACAGGTCGGGGCAACGGGCGGGTTTGGCCTGAGTCTCGATCTCCAGTTCACCGTTCAGATAGACACGGATCGTGTCGCCCTGGCGCACCAGCACGACCTGCTGCCAGGTCCAGCGTGGCACGGTGGCCTTGCCGGTCACCGCCGACGCCTTGCCCGTCTGGAAGATCAGGCGACCCGCGCCATCGACGCCCAGGTGCTCGCCAAAGGCGCTCAGGCCGTGGTCGACGTCGCGCGAGTAAAACCAGCCGCTGATCTCGCGCGCCTGATCGGGCAGGCCGTTCCAGATCCACAGTGCCAGGCTGTAGTCCGGGCCCAGGGACGGCAGTTGCGCGGCCAGGCGGCCCTCGACGAAATGCGGGGCGCGGTTGCGCTCGCCGGTGGTGCAGAAACGCTCCGACGGCGGGCCGTCGAGGGCGTAGGCGACCCCGCCCAGATAGGCGGCGGCGCGGCCGTGCGGGCTGGCATCGGCGGCCAGCGGGCCGTTGAATTCGTTCAGGCGCCAGTGGGCGACCGGCTGCAGGTCGGCGATCGCGCGCGTGACCGGGCCGGCTCCCAGTTCCTGGGAGCGGCGCGGCGCGCCACTGACCGTCTCCAGCAGGCCGATGGCGGCCTGGGTGATCTTCGGTTCGGCCTGTACCTCCAGGCCGGCCGAACGCGCCGCCCAGGTGTTGTAACCGCCCCAGGCATGCATCTCCGGCGGCGGTATGTAGCCGTCGCCGCCATTGGCCAGCTCGATCACCATCGTCTTCAGCAGCGGACTCGCCGCCTTGATTTTCAGGCCGGTGATCGCGTAGGTCTCGGTGGGCGTGGTGGCGATGCCGATGTCGCCGACGCGGAGGGCCTGCACCACGACCTCGGTCTTCTGGTGCTTGTGCAGGAGGAGTTGTTCGCGCGAATAAACCTCGGTCGGCGTCTTCGGCGCGCGGTCGCCCATCCCGGCGACGATGCGTTGCGCCCACTCGAGGCGCTGCTTGTCCGGCACGCGATAGTTCATGGGCAGGCGGGCCTCGGCCATGGCAAGATCGACGTCGTCGCGGTACTCGACCTTGGCGAGCGCCTGCACGGCGAGGTCGAGCAGGCCGTTGGCATAGCCTTCAATCGTCGGGTTCGGGCGCTGGTCCGCCGGCACCTTGTAATCGACGCGATAGATGTCCCCGCTGCAGCCGTGCGAAAGCAGGCCGACGAAATTGGAACCCGGTGACAGGCGCGCCTTCAGGCCCTCGCAGAACAGGCCGAAGTAGTCGGCACTGAGGTCTTGGTCGCCAAAGTAGTGCATCGAGAAGTTCGCCAGCACCGCCAGCGGCTTGCCCTCGCGGGTCTGCACGGAGATCATCGAGAGCTCGGGATCCTCGGGACCGGATTCGCCGGTGACATCGTCCCAGTTGCGGCCGGCGTGCATGTTGGCACGCACGCTCAGGTTGCCGAACGGATCCTCGGCCAGGCGGTCAGGGCGCCGGATCCACTGGCGCAGGGCGGTGAACTCAGCGGCGTCGGTCCGGGTGAAACCGATTCGGGCCGGTTCGCGCGCGGCCTGGGCGGCGGCGATGACCTCGACCAGGCGCTCGCGCAGGAATGGCAGGTAATGGGCATCCGGCTCCGTGCCCAGGCAGCCCATCGACGAGGGTGCGCTGTGGGTGTGGGTGGCGGAGATGAGCTGGCGGTCGCGCGGGATGCCGGTGCGCTTTTCCGCGAGCACCTTCACCTTGTCGAGCAGCGGCCGTGGCAGCATGCAGCTGTCGACGACCACAAGGACCGCCTGCTCACGGTCGTCGCTCAGAGCGAGGGCGCGGGCCTGCACGGGCGAGCGCACCTTGTTGAGATAGCGGCTTAGCATGCCGCCGTTGACAAGCACGGGAAGCTTGGGCGGAGTGACGTCGGCGATTGCGGCGCCGGCCGTGAAGGCGGCTGGCAGGGCGGGGGCGCTGGCGAGCAGCAGGGCGAGCGGAAGCAGAAGGCGCGGATTCATTGGCGGGTAGGCATACGCCGCCGCCGGCCATGATCTTGGCATTACCGGTTCCAGGCCAGGAAGCTGCCCTGGCAGCGCTGCAGGCCCCAGTTCATGAGCAGGCGGCCGTCGTTCCAGATGTATTTCGTGCGGGTGCCGAGCTGGACGAGGATGACGTCGCGGCCGGAGTGGCTGGCGGTCGAGATCAGGCAGCGACCGGCGGCGACCGTGTAGCCGGTTTTCATGCCGTTGCACTCGGGCATGGAACCGAGCAGGTGGTTGGTGCTCTGCAGGGTGACGATCTGGCCGCTGTTGCGGCGGAAGGTGTACGAGGAGCGGCGCACGGCGTCGCGGATCACCGGGTTGCGGTAGGCGGCCATGGCGACACGGGCCATGTCGTGCGCGGTCGAGTATTGGCCAGAAGCGGTGAGGCCGTGCGGGTTGCGGAAGTTCGAGTTCTGGCAGCCGAGCGCGCGCATCTTCGCGTTCATCCTGGTGGCGAAGGCGGCGACGCTACCGGCGTTGTCGCGGGCGAGCACGTTGGCGACGTCGTTGCAGCTCTTGATCAGGAAGGCGTAGAGCAGGTGGCGGCGCGTGTAGGTCTCGCCGGGGCGCAGACCGAGCACGGTGGGTTCGACACGCAGGTCGGTGCTGAGCACCTCCACCGGCTTGTCAAGGTTGCCCGATTCGACGATGACCAGGGCGGTGACCAGTTTCTGCGTGCTGGCGACGGAGCGGCGGGTGTGGGCGTTCTTGGAGGCGAGGTGCCGGCCCGTGGCGGCGTCGATCAGCAGGAAGGACTCGGCATGAATGGCCGGCACGCTGGAACTGGCGAAGGCCGGGCGGGCATCGATGGGCGGTGGCTGCCAGGCCGCGGGCGGCGCGTAGGGCTGGGCGCGCACGACTCCGGCGGCCGGTGCCGTGGTCCGCTGGGCGCCCGGGCGGAGAGCCTGCTGAACCGAACAGGACGAAAGCAGCACGATCAGCGGGGCGAGGGCGGCGCGAAAAAAACGGCGTGGCATGGGGGAGGAACGTGCGTGGCGGCCGCAGTTTTCATGCCGGCCATCCGGTCAGCTTCTCATTTCAGGGTCTGAATGTAAAGGATGAGGCTTTCAATCTGCGCGTCGTTGAGGATGCCCGCGTAGATGGGCATGCCGGTGTCGAACTTCTCAAAACCCTTCACCACCTTGGCCGAGGGCGACAGGATGGATTCGCGCAGGTAGGCAGTGTCGGCGGTGACCTTGCCCTTTTTGCCCTTGGCGATCTCGCGCACCGAGCCGTGCAGGCCCTTCCAGCTCGGGCCGACCTTGCCGACCGTGCCGCCGTCGATGCTGTGGCAGGCGATGCAGCCGAACATCTGGGCGACCCGTTCACCCTCCTCGGCGCTGGCCTTGACCTGAGCCGTGGCGAGGGCGGTGCGCGGGGTGAGATCGACCGTCAGTTCGTCGAAGCCCTCCTTCTTCGGATTGAACGCGGCGAGTTCCCAGGGCGAGAAATAGGCGGTGTTGTTCGCCGGCAGACCGTCGCGGCTTTTCAGGCCCCAGCCAATGCGCATCTGGTGCACACCGGCGCGCATGTCGGGGATGCCGACAAAGACGCTGCGGCCGTCCCGGCTCAGGTAGGCGCTGCTGGCGGTGAGGAATTCCTGGCCGGGGCTTCCGTCGAGCTTGAGGTGGGGCGAGCCGTACTCGGCGCTGCGCTGGTAGTTCCAACGCTCGGCGCTGAAGCTGGCGGGATCGGTGGCGAGCTTCGGGTCAAGCGCGGCGTTGAAGCGCAGCAAGAGGCCCTTGTCCATCGGCGTGACTTCCTGGAGCAGGACGCGCGGCTTGCCGGTGTGACGCACGCGCGCCAGGCCGCTGAGTTGCTTGGCGGTGGTGCCCCAGACTTGGAAGCCGATGACGTAGAGTTGGCCATCCGCAGGGTTCACCTTGGCGTTGAGCGGGCCGAAATCGAAGTTGCGCGAGAAGCTCATGATGGCGGCCTGCGCCCGGGCGAAGCGGGTGTTCATCACCACGCGGAAGAGTTCCGGGCGGTTGTAGCCGACGTGGATGAGGTCGCCGTCGATCGGTCCCAGGCGCGAGCCGACGAGCCAGGTCTGGGTGGCGCCGCTGGGATTGACCGGATGCGGAATCCAGGCGAGCGGCTCGGCGATGGGTTCCGGATACTGCTCCTTTGGGGCGATTGTCGGCAGGTGGCCGTAGAACTGGTTCTTCTCAATGATCTGCAGTGGCGTTGACGGCACATAGTGGCCCTGCTGGTCGCTGGCGGTGACCAGGCCGGTCTGCGGGTGCACGCCGATGAACGGCTGGCGCAAGCCGTGGCCGATGACCTCAAAGCTTTTACCATCGGGCGCCACCTTCAGCACCGTGCCGTTGTGCTTGCCGCGCGTCGTGCCCTCCTGGCCGCCCTTGCTGAGGTAGAGTGAGCCATCGGGGCCGAGCTTCATCGAGTTGGGAAACTCGCGCGTCTCCGCCGTCTGGGCGAAGAGGTTGCAGAACAGTTCATGGCGGTCGCAGCTGCCGTCCTGATTGGCATCGACCAGTTTCCAGACGCCGTTGCGGTCGAAGACGAAGATTTCGGATTTCGGATTGGGGATTTCGGGTTGCCGATTTTTGGGGGCACTGCGCACGACGATCGACATGGGTTCGTGCAGGCCGGAGCTGAAGCGTTTCCAGGTGACTTTTTCGAGGTCGCCCCGCAGTCCGGAGATGAGCCAGACATCTCCGTCGAAGCTGACGCCCACCGCGTTGCCCTGGTCGTCCAGGAAATCGAGGTCGGCGAGACGAACGTTGCGTTTCCAGGGGTTGGGAACCGGCAGTGCGATCGTATCGACGACGTGGGCGTCGGGTTTGGCGGAGAGTTGGCCTTGGGTGGTGACGCTGGCGGGCCAGCGGGCAGGGATGGCCGGCGCCCTGTCGGCAGCGGCCGGTGCGGTCTGCCAGAGGCCCTGGCGGTTGAGGGTCAGCATGAAGCGCCGGGTCGCCGTGTGCGGCTCGATTTCGAGCACGGCCGTCCCTTGCAGCACGCGCAGCTTGAGGCCGCTCTTGGTGTTCCAGGGTTGCTGGGCGGGCGTGCTGGACGCTTGACCCAGCAAAAGACTCAGCACCTGCTCGCTGCGGCCGAGTTCGAACTCGCGCTGCAGTTCACCGTTGCTGCCCGCCTGCAGAACCTCGCGCACGGCCACGCCGGCGACTTCATACTGCAGGGCGGGATGGTTCGCTGAGGTGTCGATGGCAACGAAGCGACCGCTGCGAGGATTCAGCGGCCCACGCCCCACCTCCTCCGGACTTGGCGCCGGTTCGCGCGGATCAATGAAGGCCGGGGTGTCGCCCGTCTGCCAGCCCGGATAGAGGCCAGTGGCCAGCCGGACTTGTCCGAGCGGTTTCGGCAGGAATTCCTGGCCGTCCTTGGTCTTCTGGCCGGCGACATGGTAGGAGCCCGGGGCAAGGGCGTCGGGGGTCACGGGCGGTTGGCCGGCTTCGCTCTCCCAGACAGCGGCGAGGCGGAGCAGATCGGTGTCGAAGCAGGCCCAGAGGTTGTGGCCGAGGTTGAGGATGAGGCCGCGGGGCGTCAGGTTGTCCCCGGGCAGGCCTGCGCCGGTCTCGCGGGCGTCGAGCACACTGCTGAAGAAGGGAAAATCCGCCTCCACGAAGTTTCCCCAGGGCGTGGCGGCCGGTTGCTGGGCGGCGGCAGTCTGCAGGCTGAGGAGGAGGGCGAATAGGGGGCCGGGGCGCATCAGCAAAGAACAGGGCGAAAGGCCCCGCTCTGTCAATCGCCGCGAGGACATCGCCTCAGGCGGCGTTGCGTTCGGCGCGCTTGCGCAGGATCGGGGCGCGCTCGCCCTTGACGACCGCCTCGTTGATCGACACCGAGCGCACGTCGCTGCGGCTGGGCACGTCGTACATGACGTCGAGCATGATGCGCTCGAAGATGCTGCGCAGGCCGCGGGCTCCGGCGCCACGCTTGATGGCCTCGCGCGCCATGGCGAGCAGGCCGTCCTTGGTGATCGTCAGATCGACGCCGTTCATGCGCATGAGCTTGGCGTACTGCTTCAGCAGCGCGTTTTTCGGTTCGGTCAGAACGCGCACGAGTTCCTGCTCGGCGAGTGGTTCCAGCGTGCAGAGCACCGGCAGGCGACCGACGAATTCAGGAATGAGGCCGAAGGCGATGAGGTCCTCGGGTTCGACATGGCGCAGGCAGTGCTTTTCCTCGTCCTCGGCGCGGGCGGTGGCGCCGGCGCTGCTGAAGCCGAGGGTCTGGCGGCCGAGCCGGCGTTTGACGATGTCCTCCAATCCAACGAAGGCGCCGCCGCAGATGAACAGAATGTTGTTCGTGTTGACCTGGATGTACTCCTGCTGCGGATGCTTGCGGCCGCCCTGAGGCGGCACGTTGCAGACGGTGCCCTCGATGATCTTCAGCAGGGCCTGCTGAACGCCTTCGCCGGAGACGTCGCGGGTGATGCTGACATTGCCGGTGGTGCGGCCGATCTTGTCGATCTCATCGATGTAAACGATGCCGATCTCCGCCTTGGCAATGTCGTAGTCGGCGGCCTGGAGAAGTCGCAGGATGATGTTTTCGACGTCCTCGCCGACGTAACCCGCCTCGGTAAGTGTGGTGGCGTCGGCGATGCTGAACGGCACGTTGAGCAGCTTGGCCAGCGTCTTGGCAAGCAGGGTTTTGCCGCAGCCGGTCGGGCCAAGCAGCAGGACATTGCTTTTCTCCAGTTCCACCTCGTCGGAGCCGCTGATCGGCCGCGGGCGGCCCGCGTTCTCGCTGACCTGCTGCTGGGTGTGCAGGATGCGCTTGTAATGGTTGTGAACCGCGACGCTGAGCACCTTCTTGGCCTGGGCCTGGCCGATGACATGTTCGTCGAGCACCGCGCTGATGTCGGCGGGACGGGGGACGGTCAGGCCCTGAAAGTTCTCATCCTCCGGTGAGGCCTCGCGATCAAGGATGCCCTTGCAGACACCGATGCAGTTGTCGCAGATGTACACGCCCGGCCCGGCGATGAGCTTCTTCACCTCTGCGTGGCTTTTGCCACAGAAGGAGCAGAGGGTGACCGTGGAGGCGCGCGGCATGGGGATCAGGTGGCCGGCTGGAGTTCCTTGTTGCTCTGCAGGACCTTGTCGACCAGGCCGTAGGCGGCGGCTTCCTCGGCGCTCATGTAGTTGTCGCGGTCGGCGTCCTTCTCGATCGTCTCCGGGCTCTTGCCGGTGTGATGGGCAAGGATGCGGTTGAGCCGGCGCTTGAGCTTGTACATGAAATCGACGGTGCGCTCGACGTCGCTGGCAGTGCCGCGGGCGCCGCCGGAGACCTGATGGATCATGATGTCACTGTTCGGCAGGGCGAAGCGCTTGCCCTTGGTGCCGGCGGACAGCAGCACGGCGCCCATGCTGGCGGCGATGCCGATGCAGTAGGTGTTCACGTCGCAGGTGACGAACTGCATGGTGTCATAGATCGCCAGGCCGGCGGTGACGGAGCCGCCCGGGCTGTTGATGTAGAGGTGGATGTCCTTCTTCGGGTCCTGCATCTGCAGGAAGAGCAGCTGGGCGATGATGATGTTCGCCACCTGGTCATTCACCTCGGTGCCGAGGAAGATGATGCGGTCCTTGAGCAGGCGCGAGTAGATGTCGTAGGCGCGCTCCATGCGACCCTCGGTCTCGATGACGGTGGGCACGATGTAGTTGGCGGGCGGCGTCAGGCTGGAAGGGAAGTCGGCGAGGGGGTGGGACATGCAGCAATGAAAGGGCGGGCGACGGGATTGTCAATAAGGGTACGGCGGCCGCAGGGGCGACGGGCGCGACAAATCCGGCTTTCCCGATTGCCGTTGGCCGGATGCTTTTCAAAGTTTCCATCTGCCATGCCCACCCCGCCTTTCCACTACCAGGAACTTTTCGAGACCGGCCCAGACACCACGGAATACCGCCTGCTGACCCGCGAGCACTTGCGTGAGACGGAATTTGAAGGACAAAAGGTGCTGGTGGTCGACCCCGAGGCCCTGACCCTGCTCGCCAACCAGGCCTTTCACGACATCAACTTTTTTCTGCGCCCCGCCCACCTGCAGCAGGTGGCCGCCATCCTCGACGATCCGGAGGCCAGCGAGAACGACCGCATGGTGGCGCTGACGCTCCTCAAGAACGCCGATGTCGCCTCGGCCGGTCTGCTGCCGTTCTGCCAGGACACCGGCACCGCCATCATCCTCGGCAAAAAGGGCCAGCAGGTGTGGACCGGTGGCGGCGATGAGGCGGCGCTGTCCAAGGGCGTCTATCTCGCCTACACCGAGAACAACCTGCGCTACTCGCAGAACGCGCCGCTCGACATGTTCAACGAGAAGAACACCGGCACCAACCTGCCGGCCCAGCTTGACCTGCACGCGGTGGATGGCGACGCCTACAAGTTCCTGTTCATCGCCAAGGGCGGCGGCTCGGCGAACAAGGCCTTCCTCTATCAGGAGACCCGCGCGGTGCTGAATCCCAAGGGCATCGTGAAATTCCTGACCGAGAAGATGCTGACTCTCGGCACCGCCGCCTGTCCGCCCTACCACCTGACCTTTGTCATCGGCGGCACCTCGGCGGAGGCGACCATGAAGCACGTCAAGCTGGCCTCGACGAAGTATTACGACAGTCTGCCGACCACCGGCAACGAACACGGTCGCGCCTTCCGCGATCTGGAGTTGGAGGCGCAGATGCTCGAGGCGGCCCGCACCTGCGGCATCGGCGCCCAGTTTGGCGGCAAGTACTTCGCCCTCGATGTCCGCGTCATCCGTCTGCCGCGTCACGGCGCCTCGCTGCCGATCGGCATTGGCGTTTCGTGTTCGGCCGACCGTCAGGCGAAGGGCAAGATCACCCGCGATGGCGTGTTCATTGAGCAGCTCGAGACGCAGCCGCTGCGCTACATCCCCGAGGAACTGCGCCACCGGAAGGACACCGGCGCGGTGCGCATCGACCTGAACCGGCCGATGGCCGAGATCCGCGCCGAACTGGCCCGGCATCCGGTGACCACCCGCCTGCTGCTGAGCGGACCCATCATCGTCGCGCGCGACATCGCCCATGCCAAGCTCAAGGAGCGCCTTGATGCCGGTGGCGACCTGCCGGAGTATTTCAAGGAGCACCCGGTCTATTATGCCGGCCCCGCCAAGACGCCGGCGGGCATGCCCAGTGGCAGCTTTGGCCCGACCACGGCCGGGCGCATGGACAGCTACGTCGACCTTTTTCAGAGCCGCGGTGGCAGCATGGTCATGATTGCCAAGGGCAATCGCGGTCCGCAGGTGACCGAGGCCTGCAAGAAGCACGGCGGCTTTTACCTCGGCAGCATCGGCGGTCCCGCCGCCATCCTGGCCAAGGAGAACATCAAGAAGGTCGAGGTTGTCGAGTTCCCGGAACTCGGCATGGAGGCCATCTGGAAAATCGAGGTTCAGGATTTCCCAGCCTTCATCCTGATCGATGACAAGGGCCACGACTTCTTCCAGAGCGTTGGCCCGGGCTGTTCGATGCCGCACTGAGACGCTCTGCCGGCCGCTGGCTGTGCCTGCAACGCGCGTTTGACCCGACCTGTGGCCGCGGTTGAGTGCTCACATGCCCACCCCGATCCGCGTCACTGTTTGGAACGAGTTTGTCCACGAGCGCCAGAACCCCGAGGTCGCGCGACTGTACCCGCGCGGCATTCACGGGGCCATTGCGGAGGCGTTCGTCGCAGAGGCGGACCTCTGCGTGCGCACGGTGACCCTTGACGAGCCGGAGCAGGGACTGCCGCAGGCGCTGTTGGACGACACCGACGTGCTGCTCTGGTGGGGACATGCGGCGCATGACGACGTGCTGGATGACACGGTGACGCGGGTGCAGCAGCGCGTGCTGGGCGGAATGGGACTTATCGTGCTGCACTCTGGGCACTGGTCGAAGCTGTTCAAGCGCCTGATGGGCACGAGCTGCGCGCTCTGCTGGCGCGAGGCGGGGGAGCGCGAACGGGTCTGGGTGGTGAATCCAGGGCATCCGATCGCCGCGGGTCTCGGCCCGTGCCTCGAGATCGAACAGTCGGAGATGTATGGCGAGCCCTTCGGCATCCCGGAGCCGGATGAACTGGTTTTCCTTTCCTGGTTCCAAGGTGGCGAGGTGTTTCGCAGCGGCGCAACTTGGACGCGCGGCAGCGGCCGGGTGTTTTACTTCAGTCCCGGCCACGAGCTGTATCCGATCTACCATCACCCGGATGTGCGCCGGGTGCTGGTCAACGGCGTGCGCTGGGCGCGGCCGCAGGGATGGGCGGCGGACACGCCGCGGCACGTGCCGGTTGAGCAGGCACGCGAGAAGATCGAGGCGCGCGGCGGTACGCTGCACGATGCCGATGGCCGGCTGGCTTCCTGACGGGGCGAGGCGGGTGGAGCTGACCCGCCGAAAACAAAACACCCGGCCTTGCGGCCGGGTGTCGAGCGGGATGCAGACCGGATCAGGCGAAGATGTCGACGACCGGCACGCCCTTGTCCGCCACGGTGAAGGGGCGGTTGGAGGGGGACATGACGACTTCCTCGGTCGGCAGGCCCATGGCATGGCCGATGGTGGCCAGGAAGTCCTGCGGGGTGGTCTGCTTGTCGGCCGGACGACTGCCGTCCTTGTTGGTGGCGCCGTAGGTGTAGCCGCGCTTGGCGCCGCCGCCGGCGAAGACGGTGGAGTAGGCGAGCGGGTAGTGGTCGCGGCCCTCGTTCTCGTTGATGTTCGGGGTGCGGCCGAACTCCGAGCCGAGCACCACCAGGGTCGAATCCAGCAGCCCCTTGGCTTCGAGATCCTGGAGCAGGGCTGCGAAGCCGGTGTCCAGCGTCTCGCCGTTGTTGCCCATGGCGGTGTCGATCGTGTTGTGGTGGTCCCAGCCGCCCATGCGGACTTCGACGAAACGCACGCCGCTTTCGACGAGGCGACGCGCCAGCAGGCAGCCCTGACCGAAGGAATTGCGGCCGTACTTCTCGCGGGTTTCAGCGGATTCCAGCGCGAGGTCGAAGGCCTTGAGGTCCTCACTCTTCATGATCTTCATCGTCTCGTCGTAGAACTCATTGTAGGACTTGACGGCCTCGGTCTCGAACCGCTTGCGGAAGGCGCCATCGAACTCGTTCATGAGGGTGATGCGCTTGTTGAACATCGAGTCGCTCGTGGTCGGGCGGATGTTCTGCAGGCCGGCCTCGGGGTTCGAGATCGGGATCGGCGCCATGGCGGGCGGGAAGAAGCCGGCGCCCGGGTAGGCGCTGCCGCTGTTGACGACGACGCTGTCGGGCAGGGTGACGCCCTGGATGCGGCCGAGGAAGTGGCTGGCCCAGACGCCCATCAGCGGGTGCACGATCGTTCCGCGCGGCTCGTAGCCGGTCTTCATGATGTAGGTGCCGGACTCATGGACGCCGGTTTTCGAGGTCATCGAGCGGATGATGCTCAACTTGTTGGCCTGTTCGGCCAGTTTGGGCAGGTACCCGCCGAGGAAGTCGATGCCTTCGGCCTTGGCCTTGACAGGATCACTGAAGCCCTTGGTTTCGCCGGTTTTCGGGTCGAAGGTGTCGATGTGGCTCATGCCGCCGCTCATCCAAAGGAAGATGACGTGCTTGGCCTTGCCGAAGCCGGGCGTGCCCGGGCCGGTGACGACCTTGCCCTCGGCCGCCTGCATCTTGGCGGAGAGGCCGGGGAGCAGGGTGACGCCGAGAGTGGCGCTGGCCGTCTGCATCATGAAGTTGCGGCGGCTGAGTTCGTCGAGTTTGAGAAGTTCGGATTTCATGGAATCAGGAGGGTTGGAGATTGCAAGGGGGTTACTGGATGAAGATGAACTCGCGGGTGTTGATGAGGGCCCAGATCATGTTGCTGTAGCCTTCCTCGCCGGAGGCGCTGAGCTCGCGCTTGGAGATGTCTTTCTCCTGCAGCGTGGGGCGGCGGTTCATGATGCTCATGAACATGCGCTCAACCTTTTCGGAGGGGTCCTTGACCTTGTCCATGTTGCGGAAGATGAGGGAGTCACGGCTGGTCAGCATCTGCTGGGCCTTGCCGTTCATCATCATCAGCACCTGAGGCACGTTGCCGATGTTGGTGCTGCCGTCGATCAGGTCGCGGGCCGACTGGCCGAAGTCGGCCAGGAAGTGGCCGCCCGGGGCGGGCTGGACCATCTCGTTGGAGCGCAGCAGGCGCATGCCCTCGTAGGAGAGCACCTTGGCCGGGCCGTCGGTGGCCGGAGTCTCGGCCTTGGCGGTCTTGGCGCCGGCGTCCATCATCATGCTTTCCCCGCCGGCCATATCCAGGCCGCCACCCATGAGGGCGCGTTCCTTCTCGGCCATGCGACGGTAGGCGTCATACTTCATCAGCACGGTCTGCGCGTCCACGGTCTCGAGGTTGAGGTCGATCGACTTCGAGTAGAGATCCTGCAGCGGGGCCTTGTAGGCGTCCGGCTGGCCAAGCACCAGGGTCATGTAGGAATCCCAGGCCTGCTCGGCGGTCATGCGGCGCAGCATCGGGCCCTGGAAGTAGTACACCTCACCCATGGCGATGTTCTCGGTGGTCGCTTCCGACTGGTAGGCACGGGTGTTGTAAATGATGCGCATGAACTCCTTGAGGTTGAACTTCACGCGCTTCATTTCCTCGGCGAGGTGCTTGAGGAGTTCCGGGTTGGCGGAGTTTTCCGGGTCGTCGATGTTGGTGACCGGTTCGTTGACACCGGCGCCGAAGGCGCGCTTCCACATGCGGTTGGCGATGGTCATCGCAAAGCGCGGGTTCTGCGGATGGGTCATCCAGTTGGAAAAGGACTCGCGCAGGCGCTCCTCGTTTTTCTTCGACTGCTTGTAAGCGGGGTTGCCCTTGTCGTCGGCGGACCAGGTGACGAACTTCGGCGCGACCGGATCGCCGGGCTTGCCGTCTTTGTACTTGTAATCGTGCGGCAGGCGCAGGTTGTTCTTGTCGAGGTCGCGCACCGCATAGGTGTTGGCGGCGAGGTAGTTCTGCACACCGTTGCGCAGGCGGCGGATGTCCAGGCCCGCCTTCTCGATCATCTGCTCAATCTGCGGCATGATGTTGTCGTTGCGGTAGGGCGTGCGCGTCGAGGTGGCGCCGAAGAACGCCGCCATCTCGAAGAACTGCATCTGCGTCCAGTCGGCAAACGGGTGGTCGTGGCACTGGGCGCAGGCAACGTCCGTGCCGAGGAAGACCGTCAGCGTGTTGGCAAGGTTGTCGAGCGGCATGCCGGCGTCGCGCAGCAGGTAGCCGGCCGCGCCGTTGTGCCACATCTTGCCGCTTGCCGTCATCATCTCGTGCACCATCTGGTCGAAGGGGCGGTTCTGGGCGATCTGCTCCTTGATCCAGTTGATGTAGGGCGTGCCGCGCAGGTTGTCCTGCTCGAGGTTGTCCTTGAGGCGGAGCATCTCGCCGAGGTAGTTGAACAGGTGCGCCTTGTAGCCCTCGGAGTCGAGCAGCATGTCGACCAGGTCGGCGCGCTTCTTGGGGCTGCTGTTCTTGATGAAGGCGGTGGCTTCATCGTAGTTCGGCATGCGGCCGGCGATGTCGAGGTAGACGCGGCGCACAAACTGCTCGTCGTTGGCCATCGGATTGAACTGCGTGATCGGCGCCTTGCCGTTCTTCACGCGTTCCGGATTGGCGCGCACCAAGCCCTTGGCGACCAGCTGGTCAATCTTCTGGGCAGCCTGGGCGACCGTGGTGTTGGCCAGCATCTGAGGCTGGGCGGCGGTCGCGGCGGGGGCGGCGGGGGCGGCGGCTTTGGCGAAGGCCTGGTCTTCGGCCGAGAGTCGCGTCAGTTCGAAGCGGTGGGTGACGCCGTCCTGGGTCTGCAGGACGATTTGCTCGCCTTCCAGTTGGACGAAGCTGGCGGTGACTTGACGGCCCTGAATGTCGGTCCAGGTGCGCAGCTCCGCTGCGGTGACGGCCCCCAGTCCTGCAAGCAGGAAGGCGGCGATGAGGTGGCGTTTGGGTTTCATGGTGAAGGGAGAGAAGGGGGGAGTGCTCCGACTCCGAAACGGGCCGGCGGCAGGTTCATTAGGAAAGAGCGAAAAAAATGCGCCCCGGTCGCGCGGAGAGCGGTCGGGGCGCCACAATGCATGTTCAAAGGAACATTTTTCGTCAGGCGGGCAGCCGCTCGCAGCTGACGCGGCCGCTGCGGTCCATTTCACCCAGCACCACGGCACCCTCGCCAATCTTGAGAGCACGGCGCGCGTTCTTGGGATCAAGAATCGCGACCCAGCCGATGCCCATGTTGAAGGTGTCCCAAGCATCGGCCGGATCGGCGTGGCGGAGGATTATTTGGGCCATGTCGTTCTGCCAGTAGGGAACCTTCAGGTGGCAGCCGAGGCCGCGCTTGGTGAAGATGCGGCCGAGGTTCTCGACCAGGCCGCCGCCGGTGATGTGGGCCATGGCGGCCGGCTTGATTTTGGCCTTGCGCAGGCCCTGGCACTGGCGGTGGTACAGCAGGGTGGGGGTGAGCAGCGCGGCGGCGTCCTTTTTGGTGAGGCGGATGTTTTCACGCGCCAGGATCCGGCGCACGAGGCTGAAGCCGTTGGCGTGAAAGCCGGCGCTGGGCCAGCCCACCAGGACGTCGCCCGCCTTGATCTCGGCCGGGTTGAGCACATCGGCTTTCTCGGCGGCGCCGATGGCGAAGCCGGACAGTTCGACCATGCCGTCGAGCACGGCACCGGGCATTTCCGCGGTCTCACCCCCGGCGAGGATGCAGTTGCAGTCCTGCAGATACTCGGACATGCCGGCGATGATGCGTGTGAGCTGGCGCTTCTGGATCTTGTTGACCCCCATGTAATCGAGGAAAAGTATCGGGTCGGCGCCGGTGGTCAGCACATCGTTGACATTCATCGCCACGAGGTCCTTGCCGGCATTCTCCAGCAGGTCGTGCTTCAGCAGCAGTTCGAGCTTGGTGCCGACGCCGTCGCAGCCGGTGAAGATCATCGGCTGCTTGTAGCGGCTGAGGTCGTAGCCGGCGGCGAAAAGGCCAAAGGCGTTGGCCAGCTTGCGCTTTTTCTGGGTGGCCTTCACCAGGGCGCCGATGTCATCGACGAAGGACGCCGCTTCATGGATGTCGACGCCGGCCTGCTTGTAAGTGTGCTTGGACATGGAAGAGAATGCCGGAAACGGCGGAAGCCGGAGATTGAACCGGCACGGCGAGGATGCAAGCGCGGTTTGGTGCGTTCAACCGGCGGGCACCGGGTAACCCCGGTAGAGACCGTCAAACCAACCGCGGCTGAAATCCTTTTCGGCTGGCTCTGCCTCCACGCGCAGATAGCGGCCGAGCTTGATGAGACGGATCTTTGCCGGCAGGTGTGCCGGCGCGTCGGTCTGCCGGCTGACAATCAGTTCGGCGGTCAGCTTGCCGTCGGCGGTTTGACCCTGCGCCTCTGGCGCCGCCACGGCGCTGAGTTCACCTGCGCCGTTTTCGCTGAGGCGGAAGCAGTTCAGATTCAGCCGCAGGCTGCCGTCGCGGCTGACACGCAGGCTGGCATGGCCGCCCCCGAAGTCATCGTATTCGCCCTCCCAGCCTTCGTTCGCGGCGGGGTCGGGCAGGGTTTCGACAAAGGCATAAGCGCGTGCCAGGGCGTGTGCCTTGGCGAACTCCATCTCCGCCAGTTTGCCAGCGCCGGGCGCGCCGAGGGCAAGCCAGCGAGCCTGCAGCCCAGGCCACTGCGCTTTCCAGTCGGCTAAGGCGGCGCGCTCAATCGTGGGTCGTTGCCTGGCGGTGCTTTTCCATGCGGCGGCAAACCGGTCGGCCGCGGCGTCAGCTTCCTTGCGGGCCAGTTGCAGGAGCTTCGCCTCGCTGACCCGGCGGTAGCTGCCGTTGATCCCCATGTCCTGCGGGTTGCTCTGGCCGGGCTTGAAACCGACTTCCAGTTTTGTTTCGCTCAGGCGGCCCGTGAAGAACACGCCCGGTGTCTGGTCCTCGCCAACGAGCGGGGCGAAGACCAGCAGTCGGTCCTGCAGGCGCCCCTGGCCTTCCCAGCGCGCTTCTGAACCGGGGTCGCCCGCAAATCGCACGGTGAGCCGCAGGCTGCCGAATTCGCCGCGGGTGACGGTCAAATGGCGGCTGCTGGTTTCGTCGTAGTAGCTGCCTTCGGCTGTTGATGGGTCGGCGGCGGGTGAGATTCGCGTTGCCAGGAACAAGCTGAGGAAGAGGAGCAGTGGGCGGCGGATCATGCTGCCAAGTTAGACGCAAGACGGAGCGTTGCCAGTGCGGAGTCGAGTCGGTGCCGCGGGCTTTTCGCTTGAAGCGACCTCCGGAGCCGGCTAGCAGGCGCCATGGCCGCGCCCCGAACCTTGACGCTCCTGCTGGTCGATGATCATTTCGTCGTGCGCAGCGGCCTGGCTGCCTCGCTGGAGCTCGAGGACGACCTGCGCGTGCTTGGCGAGGCCGACCGCGGCGAGACGGGGATCGCCGCCTACGCGCGCCTGCGGCCGGACGTGGTGCTCATGGACCTGCAGTTGCCCGGCATGACCGGCATCGAGGCGACCTCCGCGCTGGTGCGCGCCCATCCAGGCGCGCGCGTGCTCATTTTCTCCACCTTCGCCCGCGACGATGAGGTCCAGGCGGCGCTGCGGGCCGGCGCGCTCGGCTACCTGCAGAAATCGTCCTCGCGCGACGACCTGCTGCGCGCGGTGCGCACCGTGGCGCTGGGTGGCCGCTATCTGTCGGAGGAGCTGGCCCGCCGTCTCGACGAGCTTCAGGCGGAGCCGGAGATCACGCCTCGCGAGCTGGAAATCCTCGCCCTGGTGGCGCGGGGCAATCCGAACAAGGCGATTGCCGCCCAGCTCGGCATCGGCGAGGACACAGTCAAGCAGCATGTCAGCCGCATTCTCGCCAAGCTGAAGGTCCAGGATCGCGCCCAGGCCACCGCCGAGGCCATCCGCCGCGGGCTGGTGCGGGTATGACAGGCATCCCCCGAAAGTGGGGTGTCGGCCTGCGTGAAAGCGGGCTGGCATGGGCGTTGTTAGCACAATCCTTTTCGCCATGACCCGATCCCTGCTCAGCCTTCTTGCCCTCACCGCTTTCGCCCGGGCCGCCAGCGATTCCCGGGACGGGGCGCAGAACGACTCCAGCCCGGTGCCGGTGGTCGAGCCCGTGGCCAAGTGGACTTTTGAGGGCAGGGAACCCGGCACCCTCAAGGGCAAGGCCGCCCTGCAGCCGCTGGGGCCACAGAAGCCGATCTATCCCGGCTTTGCGACCGGCAACATGGCCCTTGCCCTCGATGGCCGGGAAGGTTTTCTGCAGGTGACCGAAAAGGACCTGCCCGGCAAAAACCTGCGCTTCAGCAACGGCGACACGATCAGCCTGGAGGCCTGGGTCAACCCTGAGCAGCTCAACAATGGCAGCTACGTCTATTTGATCGGCAAGGGCCGCCACAAGAACAAGGGCTTCAGTGCCGAGAATCAGAACTGGGCGCTGCGGCTCAAGGGCGAGGCCGGCGAGGCTCGCCCCTGCTTCCTTTTTCGCAGCCGTGCCGCCAGCGGCAAGGAGAATTACCATCGATGGGTGGCGAAGGAGGGTTTCATGGCCGGCTCCGGCTGGCATCATGTGGCGGTCAGCTACAGCTTCGGCAAACCGAAAAGCATTGCCGCCTGGGTCGATGGCAAGAAGGTCGCCGGCGGCACCTGGGACATGGCCGGCGAAACGACCGAGCCGCCGGTGAGCGATGCCGATGACGTCCTGCTCGGCACCGGCAATGGCGGAGGTGCCGGCAACACCCTCAACGGTGCGCTCGACGAGGTGGCCGTGTATCGCGACCTGCTGCCCGAGGTGATGCTGGCCCAGCGCTACGAATTCAATCCGCCGCCGCCGCCCGTGGACGCCAAGAAACTGCCGCGCGGTCGCGTGGTGGTGCAGATTTGCGAGGAGGGGGTGCCAGCCAAGAACGCCTGGCCGGCCTTCCCGCCGCTGCCGACCGAAACCTACGAGGAGGATGCCTTTGGCGTGTTTGAGGTGCCGCAGAAGTACGTCGACACCGGCGTGCGCGGCGACCGCCCGAATCCCTACCTGCTGCGCTTGGCGGCAGTCGTGGAGCTGCCGGCCGGCAAGCACCGCCTGCTGGTGCGCGGGCGCAGCGCCACTCATCTGCATGTCGATGGCCGCCTGCTCGTCGACATCGGTTTCTCCAAGGCCGACAGCGGCGGCCACGGCCGCGTTGCCGAACAGGAGGAATACCTCAACCTCGGCCCCGACTTCCGTTTTGCGCCGCCCGGCACCCAGGAGAAGTGGACCGAATTCGAAAGCACCGGCGGCGAGCATCTGTTCGTGCTCGAGCAGATGGTGGGCGGGGTGGTTGGCACCTCGAAGAAGCGTCCGGAGACCGGAGAGATGGTGGTCGCCGTTTCCCTTCAGGGCAGCGAGACCTGGAGTGTGCTCAGCCCGGGGCCGCGCCAGGTCGCCTACACCGATGCTGGCTGGGCCGCCTACGAGAAGGAGCGCCGCGTCCGGTTGACCGCCCTCAACACCGAGCGCCGCGCCCAGGCGCGTGCCAAGCATGATGCCTACTGGACCAGGCGCCGCACCGCCGCCGCCGAATGGCTGGCCGCAACGCCGGCCGTGCCGGTGCCTGCGCCGATCGCGGACATGCCAGCGCAAAACGAGGTCGACCACTTCCTCAACGCCAAGATCCGCAAGGTCGCCGCCCAGATCGGGGCGACGCGCAGCGACGGGGTCCACTTCTACCGCGAGGTGCTGCCAATCCTTGAGCAGAACTGCTTCAGCTGCCACCAGGGCGGCAAGGCCAAGGGCGAGCTCAGCCTCGACACGCTCGCTGCCGTGCTCAAGGGCGGTGAATCCGACGGTCCCGCGGTCATGCCCGGCCATCCGGAAAAGAGCTCGATCCTTGCCCGTGTCACCAGCGACGACGAGGATTTCGTCATGCCTCCCAAGGGCAGCCTGCTGCGCGCCGACCAGATCGCCGTGCTGGAGCGCTGGATCCGCGAAGGCGCCCACTGGCCGGAACTCGACGTCGACCGCATCGAGATCACGGGCCTGACCCGGGACCTCGCCTTCCTGCGCCGGGTCAGCCTCGACACGGTGGGGGTCGCACCGACCCTGGCCGAGATCGAGGTCTTCCAAAAGGATTCGAGCCCCGACAAGCGCGCCCGTGTCATCGACCGTTTGCTCGCCGATCCGCGCTGGGCCGACCGCTGGATGGGCTACTGGCAGGACGTGCTGGCAGAGAACCCGAACATCCTCAATCCGACCCTCAACAACACCGGGCCCTTCCGCTGGTTCCTGCACGAGGCTCTCACCGACGACCGGCCGATCGACCTGTTCGTCACCGAACTCCTGCGCATGGGTGGCAGCGAACGCTTCGGCGGTCCGGCCGGCTTTGGCACCGCTTCCGGCAATGATGTGCCAATGGCCGCCAAGGGAACGATTGTCAGCACCGCCTTCCTCGGCGTCGAGATGAAGTGCGCGCGCTGCCACGATGCGCCCGCCCATGTCAGCAGCCAGCAGGATCTGTTTGAGCTGGCGGCGCTGATGGCGACGAAGCCGCTCGACGTGCCCGCGACCAGCAGCGTGCCGATGGACAAGCTGCATGAGGGCGGCCGCAAGCCGCTCATCCAGATCACCCTGCAGCCGGGCAGCAAGGTTGAGCCGAAGTGGCCGTTCGAGCGTTTTGTGGCGGCGGAAGTGGGGGAGCGCCTCGCCGAGGATCCGAAGAACAGCCGGGACGTGCTTGCCGCGCTGATCACCGCGCCACAGAACGAACGTTTCGCCCAGGTCATCGCCAACCGACTCTGGCAGCAGTTCATGGGGCGCGGCCTGGTGGAGCCGGTCGAGGACTGGGAGCGCGGCAAGCCCACCCATCCCGAGCTGCTGGCCTGGCTTGGCCGGGAATTCGTCCGCGGCGGCTACAGCCTGAAGAACCTCAGCCGGGTCATCCTCAACTCGCACGCCTACCAGCGCGCCACCGACGCCGGGGTGAAGGCTCCCAGCCCACTGTATGCCGCCCCGGCCCCCCGCCGTCTCGCTGCCGAGCAGATCGTCGATTCGCTCTTCGCAGCCACCGGCAAGGCGATGAAGACCGAGGAGGTCAGCCTCGACATCGACGGCCGCCGCGACCTGAAAAATTCGATCTCGCTCGGCCTGCCCGAGCGCGCCTGGATGTTCGCCAGCACCAGCAACGAGCGCGACCGCCCAAGCCTCAGCCTGCCGCGTATCCAGGCGGTGTGCGACGTGCTCGAGGCCTTTGGCTGGCGCCCGGCCCGCCAGGATCCGGCGAGCAGCCGCGCCACCGATCCCAATGCCCTCCAGCCGGCCATCCTAGGCAATGGAACGGTCGCCGTCTGGCTGACTCGCCTGAGCGAGGACCATGGTGTCACCGAACTCGTCCTGCGCGACCAACCGGTCGAGCAGTTGGTCGATCAGCTCTTCCTGCGCCTGCTGACCCGCCTGCCGACGGCGCAGGAGCGTGAATTGTATGTTGTGCACCTGCGCGAGGGGTACGACCAGCGCCGCGTTGAGCCGCGTCCGGCCCAGGCTGGTCCCCGCTACCCGGCCAAGTATGTCTCCTGGTCGAACCACCTTGACGCCGAGGCCAACGCCCTGCGCATCGAGGAGGAGGCGGCCGCCCGCCAGGGCGATGCGCCGAGTTCGCGCCTGGATCCGGCCTGGCGCACGCGCATGGAGGATGTCCTCTGGGCCGTGCTCAACGCCCCCGAATGGGTCTTCGCCCCGTGAAATCCTCCAACCTTCTCGTCACCACCCTTGTCCAAGCCATGACTCCCATGAAACGCCGCCGCTTCCTGCAAACCGCCGCCGCCGCCCCCCTCGCCGCCAGCGGCCTGCGTGCCTCCAACATCGTCGCCATGCCCAAGGGCAAGGCCGAGCATTGCATCTTCATCTGGCTCGGCGGTGGCATGGCCCACATGGACACCTTTGATCCGAAGGCTCTCGGCGATCCCAAGGGCAGCCCGAAGAAGGCCGGCTCCGCCTACCCGGTCATCGACACCGCCGTGCCCGGCGTGCAGATCTGCGAGCACCTGCCGAAGACCGCCCGCCTGATGGAACACGTCACCGCCGTGCGCACGGTGAATCACAACATCATCAACGAGCATGCGATTGCCACGAATTTCGTCCACACCGGTCGCCAGATCAGCGGCAACACGATTTATCCTTCGATCGGCTCCATTGTCGCCCACCAGCGCGGGGCGGTGAATCCGAACGTTCCGGCCTACATGCTCATCGGCTACCCCAGCCCCAGTCGCGGCCCGGGTTTTCTGGGCGCGAAGCATGGCAACATTTATCTAACCGACACGGTCAGTGGTCCGGCCGGCTTCACCCGTCCGGCCGATGTCACCGCCCAGCGTGTCAACGCGCGCGCCAAGTTGCTGGCGCCGCTCCAGGAGCGGGTCGCCCGCGACTCCCTGATGGCCGACTATGAAGCCGCCCAGCGCGAGGCCCTGCGCCTCGCCGGTCCGGACTTCATGCGCAACTTCAAGCTCGACGAGGAAGCCGCCGACCTGCGCAACGCCTATGGCAGCGAGTTCGGCCAGCGTTGCCTGCTCGCACGCCGGCTCATCCAGGACGGCGTCCGCTTCATCGAGGTCTCGCACAACCTTGGCTTTGTCAATGGCACGGGCTGGGACACCCACAACGACGGTCAGGAGAAGCAGCACCTGCTCATCAAGGACCTCGATGACGCCTTTGCCACCCTCATTGCCGATCTCAAGGCGCACGGCCTGCTCGACAAGACTCTGATTGCCGTCGGAACCGAGTTCGGTCGCCCGCCGGAGTTCGACGGCGGCGGCGGCCGCGGCCACCAGTGCAGCACCTTCAGCATGATCCTGGCGGGCGGCGGTCTGAAGCACTGTGGTGCCTACGGGGTGACCGATGATCTCGCCAAGAAGATCGTCGAAAATCCTGTCTCGGTGCCCGATTTCCACGCCACCGTGCATGCCGCCCTCGGCATCAATCCGTCGCTGGAACTCATGGACGGCACCCGCCCGGTGCCTCTTACCGACGGGGGCAAGCCGATTGCCGCGCTATTTGGCTGAGGCTTGGGTTCGAGGTGTTTTTTCTCGCCGCGGGCCCTTGGCCGGCGTATGCCGTCGTGCTGCTTCCGCTGCACCGACCATGAATGCTTGTCCCATCCCTGCCAGGCCCATCGACACCGGGAATGTGTTTCGACGCTGGGATCTGGGGGTGGAGGTGCCGGCCAAGGACATGTCTGCGCCGGATGACCTCACGGCAGCTGCCCGTGCCGCCTGGCGCAATGCGCCGCGCTGCGTGGGGCGCTTGCACTGGAAGTCGCTTCAGGTTTTGGATGCCCGCTCCGTGGATGGCTGCGACGAGGTTTTTGAAGCCGTGTGTGCGCATCTTGACCGGGCCACGGCCGGCGGACGCATCCAGCCTCTCATGACCGTTTTTCCTCAGTGGAAGGGAGAGACGGATGAAGTGCGCATCTGGAATCATCAGCTTCTGCGCTATGCCGGCCATGAGTTGCCGCAAGGTGGCGTGCTGGGAGATCCCATGAATGTGGAATTGACTCGCCTTGCGCGCCAACTTGGCTGGAGCCCGCCCGCCAACCCCGGTCGATTTGACCTTCTGCCGCTCATTGTTCAGGCACAGGGGAGGCTCCGATGGTATGAGCTGCCGCGCCGGCTCGTTCTGGAAGTGCCGCTGCGTCATCCAAGGCATGACTGGTTTGAAAAGCTCGGTCTCAAGTGGTATGCGGTTCCCGCCCTTGCCGACATGATTCTGGCAACGGGTCGAGCGGCGCATCCCTGTGCTCCCTTCAACGGCTGGTACATGGGAACCGAGATCGGTGCGCGCAATCTCGGCGACGAGACCCGCTACAACCTGCTGCCGGTGGTGGCGGAACATCTGGGTCTCGAGACACGGTGCACCCGCAACCTTTGGCGTGACCATGCGCTGCTGGTGCTCAATGAAGCTGTTCTGGAATCTTTCGAACGCGACGGGGTGAGGCTCATCGATCACCACCAGGCCACCTCCGAGTTTGAGGCTTTTTGCGGTGCCGAGCAGCGGGCAGGTCGCGATGTGAGTGCCGACTGGAGCTGGATTGTGCCGCCGATCTCCGGATCGAGCACCCCGGTTTTCCATCGCAGCTATGTCCTCCAGCCGGAACTGCCCGCGCTGCTGCTTCAAGCGCCGCCCTGGCAGACCGAGCGCGGGCGCAGGCTGCTGGCGCAAGCTGTCCGCTAGGAAGTTCCAGTCAGGGCGTTAGTGGAGGCATGACCGTCCGCGTTCTTTTCTGTGCCGCTCTGATGCTTTCAGGCACCGCCCTTGTGCCGGCCGTGCGTCCCAATGTGGTTTTCATCTATGCCGATGACCTGGGGTTTGGCGACCTCGCCTGCCACGGTCACCCGCGCGTGCAGACGCCGAACTTGGATCGCCTCGCCCGTGAGGGGACCGACTTCCAGAGCTTCACGGTCGTCAATCCGGTCTGCTCGCCCAGCCGCACCGGCATTGTCACCGGCCAATTTCCCTCGCGCTGGGGTGTGCATCAGCACTTTGCCGGACATGCCGAAAACGTCGCCCGCCAGATGCCCGACTGGCTCGATCCGCGCGCGCCGCTGCTGCCGCGCGTGTTGAAGGAGGCCGGCTATCGAACCGCGCATTTTGGCAAGTGGCACCTGTCCGGCGGTGGCATGGCCGATGCCCCGCTGCCGGCGGCTTACGGCTACGACGAGGCGGCGGTTTGGACCGGACCGGGTCGCCATGTCTTCGATGGCCTGGACTACGCCTTCGCCATTGGCGAGGCTTCGGCCCACGACCGCCACGCCGCCTCCTGGATCAGCGTTGCCGCCACCGATCATGCGCTGCGTTTCATTCGTGCCTCCGGCGACCGGCCCTTTTACCTCAACCTCTGGCTGCACGAGACCCACCACCTTGTTTCGGCGACCGATAACGACAAGAAGCCCTATGCCGATGTGCCGGAACCGCGGCGCACCTACTATGCGGCGGTGAGCCGCGCCGACCGCCAGGTGGGCCGCGTGCTCGACCTGCTCGATGAACTTGGGCTGGCGCGGAACACGCTGGTGATGTTTTCGAGCGACAACGGCCCCGAGAACAGTCACGCCGAGCCGGGGCAAAAGTTTTATCACAGCCAGGGCAGCACCGGTGGCCTGCGGGGGCGCAAGCGCAGCCTGCTGCTGGGGGGCATCAATGTGCCCTTCCTGGTGCGCTGGCCCGGCGTGGTGCCGGCCGGTCGGATGGACAAGGAGACGGCGCTGGCCGGGGTCGATGTTTTTCCCACCGTGCTTGCCGCGGCCGGCCTGGACGCGCCCGCCGGCTATCGTGGCGACGGGGAGAATATCCTGCCGGCGTTGCGTGGCGAGGTGCAGGAGCGCCGCAAGCCGGTGTTCTGGTGGTGGCAGGGACGCCACGAAGGCGATGACTGGCCGGCCTTCGCCATGCGCGAGGAGCGTTGGCTGCTGGTCCATGATGAAACGGGCGAGCGGGTCGAGTTGCACGATGTCGTCGCCGACCGCACCCAGTCGGTCAACCTGGCCGAGCATGAGCCGGAACGCGTGGCGCGCATGCAGGCGGCCATTGCCGAGTGGTTTGCCACGCTGCCGAAGACGATTGATCCGACGTTGCAGAGTCGCGCGACCCCGGCGGTCCCCAAGGCCGCCGGCAAGATCCCGGACCGCGCCGTCGCCTTCGCGCGCTGGGACAAGAATGGGGACGCGATCTTGACGCTCGAGGAGTACCGCAACGGCCTCGCGCAGAAGGACAACGCCGAGGCGCGCTTCAGGAACTTCGATCGCGATGGTGATGGTCGCCTGACCCGAGTGGAATTTGTGGGTGACGGGCTGAAGTGAGTCGCCTCACTTGTCGTCGAGCGCGCGGCGGATGCGGTAGCGGACGGCGAGTTGGTGGGCCGGTGTGCCGGGGAATTCCAACGTGCGGATGCGTTCGATCTGCAGCAGCGCGCTGCTCTGCGTGGCCGGGTAATGGGCGCTGCTGTGGGCGAGATTGAGCAGACGCGCGAGGTACTCGAGCTGCACGTTCTGGCGCATCGTGCTCAGGGGAATGGCCGGGTCGTCGCCGTTGAAGATGGCGGTGGTCAGGCGGCCGAGCACCTCGTCCAACGGCACGGTGTTGCCATACAGGCCGCTGTCCTGGATGCGCTGCAGGGTCTGGGGGTGCAGAAGATGGTTGAGCAGGCCGGTCTGGGTGCGGAAGAAGGTTTCGTGCAGCTTCGGATCCTCGGTGGCCTCGCCGTGATCAAAGCCGCGGCGCTGCTGCTGCAGGTGGGCAAACAACTCGGCCGGGGCGGCGAAGGCATCGGCGGCGAAGGCATGGCGGGCGAGGGCGTCAAGCGCCCGGCGCTGCAGGTCGGCAGCCACCGGCTGGAAGGGGTGAAGGCCGGGGGCCTGGCCCTGCAGGGCGCGCTCGACCTGGACGCCGCCAACGTAGCGCGCGATGGCGTTGAGGGCGCTGGAGGTTTCGCGCTGCAGCGTCAGGTAGGCCTGGCCGACCTCCTGCCAGCTGCGACCGGGTTCGGCCGTGTCTTCGAGCACACGGCCCATTTCCTCGCGCACGAGTTCGCAGCGTTGCACGCCGTAGGTGATCGGGTCGCTGCTCAGGTCGAAGAGCATGGCGCGCGGATCGATCGCCTTGCCGGGATCGCGCATGTCGTCGCCGTCGTTGGCGAAGGCCAGTTCTGGGCGGTGCGACTGCCCGGCGATGGCTTCCAGTCGTTTTGCCTCCTCGATTGGATCCTCCAGAGCCTCGCTGTAGCCGAACTGGATGGCCCAGGTATCATAGGGGCCGGGTCGGGTCGTGAAGAACTGGCCCTGCGCGACGCCTTTTGGTGCGATGTTGACCGCCGGGTAGTCCATGACCGAGCCGGTGAGACCGGTTTTCTCGGTCAGTTCGGCGAGATGGATGTCGACCGGGTTGTGCAGGTGGCTGGAGCGGAAGTTGTGGTTGAGGCCAAGTGTGTGGCCGACCTCGTGCAGGGCGAGGTAGTAGAGCGCCTCACGGGTCAGGCGATCGAGCTCAATGCGGTCGCTCTTGCGCAGCTGCAGCAGGGTCTGGCCGAAGTGCAGGCCCTGGCGGGCGCAGCCGCAGGCCAGGCAGGCGTGCGGATCGCCGGTGCCCGCGATGGCAGCTGCGGGGACGTCGAACAAACGGCTTGTGAGCAGCCGCCTGGAGATGAAGCTGAACTCGAGCATGATGTCGGCACCGAGGATCTGGCCGGTGCGCGGATTGGCGAAGCTGGGGCCGTAGCCGCCGAAGGGCGGGTTGACGCTGCTCGTCCAGCGGATGACATTGTAGTCAATGTCGCCGGCATCCCAAGTGGCGTCGTCGGGTTGCTGGCGCACGACAATCGCATCCTTGAAGCCCGCCGCCTCAAAGGCCTCGTTCCAGCGCAGGATGGCCGTGCGCAGGGTGTCGCGAAACTCCAGCGGTGTGGTGTTCTCCAGCCAGAACACGATGGGGTCCACCGGCTCGCTCAAGGCTGTTCCCGGCTTGCGCTTGACCAGATGCCAGCGGTGGATGACGTCGCGGTAGGGCGCTGCGTCGGTGCGGGTCATGTCGGTGACCTTGTGGGTGAAGTAGCCGATGCGCGGGTCGTCATGGCGCGGCTTGAAGTCGTTCTTGGGCATGGCCAGCAGGGTGTGTTGCACCTGCACGCTGACGTAGCGGGGGTTGGCGACATCATCGCCGTGTTTCCATTTTGGCTCGGCGTTGTCATAGACAAACTCGGCGGTCACCGCCGTGTTGCGCGGGTAGTTCTTAACACTGACAATCTTGGTCTTGGGCTCGGACAGCCGGCCCAGCACCGACTTGTCGCCGCCCTGTTTCACCGCCGTCAGGGTTTCACGCAGGAAAAGCGGGGTCGCGGCGATGAGGTAGCCCTGCTCGTTCTCGGCGACAATGACCTCGCTTGCCAGTACGGCCTCGCTCGTGTTCGCGCGGCCGGCGCGCGCCAGCGGGTGCGCCGGATCAAAGTAGAGCGCGGTGTTTTGCTCAACCAGTTCGACACGGTTGAACACGCGGCGCAGCACAAAAATGGTTTCGCGACCGTAGCGCCCGCGGTTGTGGCCCGCTGCCACCGGCCCGTCGACGCTGTGGTCGAAATAGATGAATTCTGGGCCGAGTTGCTCGCGGTTCACCTCCAGCCAAGGCGTGCCCGTCTCCTGGTCCAGATAGACGCGAAACAAGCCGTCGAACTTCTGAAAGTTGCGGGTGAACTCGGCAATCGTCTTTTTCTTCGCCGCTTCGGTCGGTTTCACCTCGGGCGTGGGCTTGCCGATGACTGCCGGTTCCGCTGCGGAAGCTGTCGGGTTTGGCTCTGGCTTGGGTTCTGGCTTGGGTTCTGGCTTGGGCTCTGGCTTGGGCTCTGGCTTGGGCTCCGCTGATGCGACCGGCCTCAGGCACGGGGAGTCATCGGCTTGAACCAAGGTTGTCCAAAGCAGCAGGGCGAGGGTGAGGCGGAGCATCATGGGCAAAAAGGCTGTTTGAACACAACGGCCCAGCGCTGTTTTCTTGGAGTGGATTCGAGCAACGGACAACGGGTTCGAATGAAACGGCCCGCAAAATCAGGCTTCCTCCAATGGTCTTGCTTCAAGTTCCATCCTTGATCCTTTCATCAGCAGGCCGTTCGGCCGCATCTCTTTTCAATCCGTGCCTT
>JBIJBO010000252.1:0-3454 GCA_044345215.1 Prosthecobacter sp.
CCTATTACGGCAAGACTCCTTGGTATAAGGTCGATTGGTTGAGCCGGGTCGGGTGGGTGAACGGCACCCATCTTCAGGTTGCTGATCAAACAGAGGGAGCGAAGGACAAAACCGAAGTCAGTCATAATACTGCTACTGACAGTTCTCAACCAACTCGCACCTCCCAAGCGATTGTCATGTATGTGAAGGTGATTCAAGTTGAGCCTGGTGACAGGCTCACCATGAGGTCAATGCCCAACCCAAACTCGTCCCCTGTAGGATCCATTCCTCATGATGCAACTGGCATCGGTTTATTAACACCGATCGCGGCAGGGGTTCAATATGGTGGCGTGAAGTGGTTCAAAGTTCAGTGGCAAGGTCGTGTGGGCTGGGTCAATGGCACCCATCTGGACCGCTACTGATTTTTGTTTACGGTTGAAGCCTCACCGCTCCAGCAGCCAGGCGAGCAGGGCGAGGAAGTCGGGCTCGGGGATCGTCTGGGCGAAGGCGGGGGGCATGAGGGAGAGGGGTTGGACCTCGGCCTTGGCGAGGTCGGTCTTGGCGACGCGGGTTTCACGGCCGCTGGCGTCGGCGAGCACGAGCACCTGGCCGGCCTCGGCTTTGAGGAAGCCGCTGAGCGTGCCGCCGTCCTTGAGGGTGAGCCGGTGCAGCTGGAAGTGGGCGTCGACGTTGCGGTTGGGATCGAGGATGTCCTCGCACAGGCGCGCGGCACCGCGCGTGCCGATGCCGTCGAGCTGCGGCCCGAGCAGGCCGCCCTGGCCGCCGATCTGGTGGCAGGCGGCGCAATGGGCTTGGAACACCTGGGCGCCCGGCGCGGGAGCGGGCTTCTGCGCGGTGAAGGCGGCGGTGCGCGCGGCGATGAGCGTGTCCAGTTGCTTTCGCTGCTCGGGCGACACCGGCAGAGGCGGCGGTGCCGGCTGCGGCGGCAGGTAGGGCGCCAGGCGGTCGCGCAGGGACACGGGAGCGTCACGGCGCAGCAGCACGGCGAGCTGCTGCAGTTCCGCGCGGGTTTCGGCGTCACGGACAAAGCCCTCCAGATCGACCCCGGCCGGCTCGAGGCGAGTGAGGCCGAGCCAGGCATAGGCCTTGCCGGCATCGCCATCGACGATTTCCAGTCGCACCGTTTTTCCCATCCATTCCGTTAGGTCGATCTCGACGCGCTGGGCGGTGTCGTTGCGCGGCGGGTAGCGTCGCGCGAGTTCGCGACCGCTGGCGGCATTGATCACGCGCACGTGATTGAGGTCATGCGCCGGCGTCTTGGGCGGACCGCGGTGGCCGTTGATCCAGAAAGTCAGTTGCGCCGGGGCGGCGAAGGCCAGGGATTGCAGGGTGCCGGTGCGACTTTCCTCCGCGCCGCCGCCCTGGCCCAAGCTTTGCAGGACACGGGCTTCCGTGCCATCGGCGCAGGGGCGCGGGCGCAGCGACCAGACCGGCGCGGGGCCCGCCTGAGGCAGCGGCGTCCAGCCGGGCTGGCGGGTGGTGGCTTGGGCGAGCCGGGTTTCGGCGAGTTCCCGAGCCCAGGCCAGCAGTTCGGCCGGTGCGTCGAGGCCGCGTTCGCCGAGGCCGTCGACGAGAGCCTGCAGTCGTTCCAGCGGCTGTCCTCCCGGGCGACGCGCGAGCGCGAGGGCGGCCGTCAGGGTTTCGGGCCGGCCGTGGCGGGCGAGGTGCTTCCAGCGCTCCGGAGGCGACTCCAGGGTCAGCGAGCCGAGCAGGAAAGCGGCGGCTTCCGCCGTGGGGATGGCCTGCATGACCGACAGAAACCAGGGCTTGTCCGTGATCGGTTTCAGTCCGGTCATGAGGGGGTTGTCGTGACGGAACCAGGGCTGGGCGAGCCAGTCGCGCAGCAGGACTTTCAGAGCGTGAGCGTAGTGGCTGTCGCCGTGCAGATGCGCTTCGTTCGCCGGGGATTCCACCAGTTGGTCGCACAGTTCGATCAGCCGCTCGACTGTCCAGAGTCGCCACTCGTCGACCTGCTCGGCGTCGCGCTCGGACGCGGGACTGAAGAAATCGGGTCGGTTCTGCAGGACCTGCACCGCGGCCCGGCCGGCGGCGCTGCCGCGGAAATCGAAGATCATCCCCAGCGCCCAGCGCTCCCAGGGGTGCAGGGTTTCCTGGGTGCCGACGATCTGCGTGGCATGGGCCATGAGCAGGCCGTTGAGCCGGTCTTCTTCGTCCGCGACCCACCCGCCGCCCGTATGCAGGTGGCGCAGCACGCTCGCCACCGCGAAGCGTTCGCCCAGCGAAGCCAGGGCCCAGAGCGTCCAGGCCGTGCGCAGATCCGCCTGTCGCCAGTACTGCGGCAGTTGCTGAAAATCGTGGGGCACGCTGCCGGCATACCCCTGGGGGCGGGCATCGCCCGCCGGGGTGAAGGGCATTGCCTCGGCGAAGACCCGCCCCAGTTCGGCGAGCCAGGTCGCGTCGCCGCGCCGCCGCACCTCGCCGAGGGCGAAGTTGCGCCGGGTCAGGTTCGGGCTGCCGAGTTCCCCGGCGATTTCCCTGGGCGACATCCGGCTGAAATCCGAGCTGGCAGGGCGGGGCACGTCCTTTTTCACCACGCGCCAGATGCGCCCGCGATGGCGGTCGCGCCCCGGATGATCGAGCGGCACCTCGTAGTGGCCGATGATGCGGTTGTAGAAGTCGGCGACATAGAGCGCGTGATCGGGCCCGAGTTGCAGATCGACCGGCCGGAACCAGGGATCCTCGCTGACGAGGAAGTCGGGCCGCTCCTGCGCCTTTGGCGTGCTGCCGGCGAAGACCACCCGGTCGCGGTTGACGCGCGAGGTGACGACGTTGCCGACGAAAACCTGGTCGTCCCAGTTCGGTCCCCAGACCCCGCCGTCGAGGTAGACGATGCCGCAGATGCCGGTGCTGCCGTGGGTGTGCTCGCACATGACAGGCGCAAAGCCGAGGCCGTCATGGGGTTTGCCGAAGCTCGGGTAGTGCGCGCCGCGGATGAGTTGATAAACGGGTGAGCTGTGGCAGTCGGCGCTGTAGAGATGGCCGTAGCGGTCCCAGGCCAGGCCGAAGGGATTCACCTGGCCGCGCGTCCAGACCTCGACCGCTGAACCGTCGGGCTTGAAGCGGAAGACGTTGCCGCTGTGCAGTTCCACGTCCGCAGATTTCGCAGATTTTTCAGAAGGGGTTGTGGGGTCAGCGGATGGTCCAGAGGGTCTTTTTCCATCTGCGAAATCTGTGGACCTTGGGTTTGTTGCATCGGCGGCTGCAGGCCGGCGGACGCGGAAGGTGGAGGTGTTGTTGAAGCCGTGGGTGGCATAGACCCAGCCGTCGAGGCCGAGCCGGAAGCTGCTGCACATGCCGTGGGTGTCCTTTTCATACCCGAGCGGACCCAATAGGATCTCGCGGACATCGGCCTTGTCGTCGCCATCGGTGTCGGCGAAATACCACAGATTGGGAATGCTCCAGGCGATGCAGCCGGCCTTGTGCTCCGGCCGGT
>JBIJBO010000121.1:0-11470 GCA_044345215.1 Prosthecobacter sp.
CCGGGGTCGGTGGCGAGGTCGAAGAGCAGATCCATGCTGCCGCCGTCGTTGACGTATTTCCAGGTGCCGCGGCGGATGGCCTTCATTTTCCGGTTGCTGCGGTCGATGCGCCAGCAGAGGTCGCGCTCGGTCGCCGCGACCTCGCCGCGCGCCAGCGGCACGAGGTCGATGCCGTCGAGGGGGCGTTCGGCCGGCAGCTCGACGCCGGCGGCCTTCAGCAAGGTGGCGTGCAGGTCCATGGTGATGGCGGGGGCGGCACAGACAGTGCCCTTGGGAAGGCGGGCCGGCCAGCGCATCAGGCAGGGCACGCGGATGCCGCCCTCCCAAAGGGTGGCCTTGTGGTGGAAAAAGGGCGCGTTGCTGGCGTAGCGCTCACCGCCGTTGTCGCTGGAGAAAACCATCAGAGTGTTGTCAAGCACGCCCTGTTTTTCCAGCTCGGCGAGCAGTTGGCCGACCCCCAGGTCGACGCGTTCCAGCATGGCTTTGTAGATGGCGCGGCTGCCCTCCAGCATGTTTGTCTTGGTGACGGCCGGAGTGCCGGGGGCATCCGGCGGTTGGAAGGGGGCGTGCAGGGCCAGGTGCGGAACATACAGGAAAAACGGCTCTTTGGCGTGCTCGCGTACGAAGCGCACGGCGCGTTCGTTGACCAGATCGGTGAAGTAGCCCTCGACTTTGACCGGTTGCAGCCCATCGCGCAGGGCCTGGGTGCCATCGTAGTAGTGGTGGCGATAGTAGTCGGCATGGCCCAGCAGTTCGCCGAAGAACTCGTCGAAGCCGCGCTTGAGCGGATTGTACTCTTCCTTGTAGCCGAGGTGCCACTTGCCGAAAGCGCCGGTGGCGTAACCGGCGCGCTGCAGGCGCTGGGCGACCGTGGTTTCGCCCTCGGGCAGGCCGAGGCCATGGATGTCCGGCTCCGGCACCCAGTCGCTGCCGACCCGCCGCCACTGCTCCACCTGGTAGCCGAAGGCGAACTCGATGCCGGTGCGCTGCTGCCAGCGGCCGGTCATGAAGCCGACGCGTGTCGGCGTGCAGACGGGGGCATTGGCATAGAAATCGGTGAAGCGCACGCCCTCGGCGGCCAGGCGGTCGATGTGGGGTGTGCGGATGTCGGTGCTGCCGGTGCAGCCGAGATCGCCGTAGCCCATGTCGTCGGCGAGCACAAAGACCACGTTGGGTGGCTGGGCGGCCTGCAGAGAGGCCGTCAGGGCGAGGAGAAGCAGGGCAAAACGTGGCAGGGACATGCTGCCAGCCTAAGGGGCGCGGCCTCGTCCAGGCAAGAGAGAATCGCGCTCAGGCCCGGCTGGCCTGCCGGTGGGCCCGCCAGGCGAGGCCGCGGCGGACGAGCCACACCGCACTGACGCCGACCAGCAGGCCGAGGCCGATGGAGGGCACGATATCGCTGGGCCAGTGGGCGCCCACATAGATGCGCGAGTAGCTGACCAAGGCGGCGAAGCCGAAGGCGAAGGTACCCCAGCCCCGGCGAAAGTGGGCGATGATCAGGGCGGCGGCGAAGAGGTTGACGGTGTGACTGCTCGGGAAGGATTTGCCGTGTTCCAGCGGTTTGGGGAGTCCGGGTCGCTGTGTCGGTGGCTTGAACAGCCGGGCAAACTCCGGCTTGGCCTTGCCGAGGTCGCGCACGATGACTTCGGTCGTGACATCCTTCGGGCGTGCGCGGCCAACCGCGTGCTTGAGCCCGTGGGAGACCAGCCCGTCGCCGAGGCCGATGGCCACGATCATGCAGATCAGGAAGTGTCGGCCGCTGCGGCCTCCGCGCCAAGCCAACCAGAGGCAGGCCAGAATGAGCAGGGGTAGCCAGGCTTGGATGCAGGACACCGCGGGCATCAGCCAGTCGAGCAGCGGGTGGGTCCACTCCCGATTGATGAGGTGCAGCCAGTGCCGGTCCCAGTCCATCATGAGCCGGCGCCTCCGGGTTTGGGCCAGGATTGCAGGTTTCGTCCCAGGAAAACATCAAAGGCGCGCAGGCCGCCGCCTTCCAGCAGCACCTCAACACGGCCCAGATTTTCCACGGATTGAAAGCGTCCGACCAGAGGCATGGCGAGGGGGTGGGGTTTGGCCTTGCCGGCCTGCAGGATCAGGGCGTCCTCGCCCAGCCGCTCCTCGGGCCCTGCCCAGACTTCATACTGGGAGTCAATGCCCTCCGACTTGCTCCAGCGGTAGACGCGCGGCTGCTCCGGCAGGGTGTAGGCGAGTTGGGCGGCGTCATAGCGGTAGCCGGCGACAAGCACAAACGTCTGCCGTGGCCTTGGAACGCGTTCGAGGAAGGCCCCGGCCTGGCGGCCGGCTTCGCTCCAGCCCTGGGTTTCGGCGATCTTGCGGGGGGGCGGAACCGCCCCGAGCAGGATGGCGCCGAGCCCCAGGTGCAGGATCACCGTGATGGCGATGGCAGTGCGCAGGCAGGCCTTGCGCCAGCCGGCGCGCGCCGCGGGCAGTCCGTTCAGGCGGCCGTCGAGCCAGGCGGCGGCGAGCAGGAAGAGCGGCAGGTAGAACACCGCGGGCCAGTTGGGATTGATGTGCTGGCGCAGGGACAGAAGCACGAAACCGAGCAGCGGCGGGACTGAGAAGACCATCAGGAAGCGTTCCGCCCGACCGAGGTGGCGCCAGCGGCGCAGGCCGAGCCACGCAACCGCGGCGAGGGCGGCAAAGGTGACCGGCGTGTAGACCAGGGCCTGGACGGCGGGGAATTCGAGCGTGCGCGCCAGCCAATCGCCGAAGCCGAGGCTCTTGGCATCGAAGTGGTGCTTGGTGTGTTCGACGGTGATCCATTGGTGCTCGCGGTTCCACTGCAGAACCGGCACCAGCCAGGCGGTGCCGGCGAGCACGGCCAGCCATAGGCGCGGGTTGCGCAGCAGCTTGCGATCGTTGACCGAGACGAGGCTGAAAAGCAGGATCAGCAGCGGAAAAACCAGCATCATCTGCTTGCTGAGCACGCCAAAGCCGAGGGCGAGGGCGAACCCAAGCCAGGGCAGCGCACGCCTGGGGTGCTCGATCGCCTGCCAGGCAAAGAGCAGGCCGCAGGACCAGGCCAGCAGCAGCGGGGCGTCGATCGTGAAGAACAGGTTCAGTCCGGCATTGCCGGGAGTCAGCACCAGCAGCAGGGCGGCCAGGAAGGCGGTGCGGGCGCCGAAGAGTCGGCGTGCCAGGGCAAAGGCGGTCGCCAGGGTGGCGGTGCCAAGCAGCAGCGGCGCGAGGCGGATGGCCCACTCGGCGTTGCCGGTGAGGCGGCCGACCGCGGCCATGAGCCAGCCGATCATGGGTGGCTTGCTGAAGTAGCCCCAGGCAGGCTGGCGCCCCCAGTCCCAATAGTAGGCCTCGTCACCAAGCAGGTCAGCGCGGACAGTGAACAGCAGGCCAAAGCCCACACGCAGCAGGACAACCGCGGCGATGAGCCCGACAAAGCGACGGGTCCACAATCGATCGTCGGCGTGGCAGGAGTCCGGGGTCAAGCGGGAAGTCTAGGCGTGGAGGGCAGGCGCACAAGACTGCGTCCGTGAAAAAACCTCAACATGAGCATGAGCCAGCCGCTCAGGCAGCCAGAGCGTCGGCGACACCCTTGAAAAAGTAGTAGCCCCAGCCGCGCTCGGCTCCCTGCCAATCGGGATCGTAGTGGGTGTCGCGGCCGATGAAGCGTTCCGGGTGCGGCATGAGTCCGAAGACGCGGCCGGTGGCATCCTGCAGGCCGGCGATGCCGGCGCTGGAACCGTTGATGTCGGCGCCATACAGCAGGGCGGCACGACCGTCCTTGACGTATTGCTCGGCATCGCCGGCTTCGCCGACAAAGCGGCCTTCGGCGTGGGCGACCGGCAGTTCGAAGCTGTCCGGCAGGGCCTTGAGGAAGGGACTGGTGTTGCCGTTCTTGCGCAGCGGCGCCCAGCGGCAGAGGAAACGGCCGCTGGTGTTGTGGATCAGGCTGCCACGCGGCAGCAGACCGAGCTGGGTGAGGATCTGGAAGCCGTTGCAGATGCCGAGCACGTAGCCGCCACGGGCAACGAAGGCCTGCAGGCGCTCGTCCAGCTTTTGGCGGGTCACCAGGCGGGCGATGCGACCGCTCATGACGTAGTCGCCATAGCTGAAACCGCCGGAAAAGACGACCAGAGCGGCGCGGTCGAGCGCGTCGGGTTCGAGCAGGGCGACCGGCACGATTTCACTCGTGAAGCCCGCTGTTTCCAGGGCGCGGGCGGTCTCGGCATCGCAGTTGGTGCCGGGGAACTTGATGAGAAGGGCGTGGGGCATGGATCAATAGTAGGGGGTCAGGCCGTTCTGCCAGAGCGGCTTCAGGTCGGCGAGGGCGGAATCAACAAGGGTCGTGCCGCGGTGGGTGAGGTGCAGCCAGTGCTCGCCCGTGCTTTCACCGATGACCACGGCGCCGGCGGCGAGGGCGGCTTCCACATGTTCGGGCGCCACTTCCAGGAGCAGGCGCCCCGGCGTCTCGCCAAAGAGGATCTCAGCGGTCGTGCAGCTCTTGTCGGCAGGCACGTTCTCCAGCTCAATCTTGAGGCCGGCCTTGCCGCTGAAGGCCATTTCGGCGAGGGCGACCGCGAGGCCGCCTTCGGAGACGTCGTGGGCGGCGAGCACGGCGCCCTTTTTGACGAGCTCATGGTAGCGCTCGTAGGCGGCCCAGGTTTCGGCCTCGTCCCAGGCCGGTGCGCCGTCGAGGCCGGCGCCCTGGCTGTGGCGGGCGAAGACGCTGCCGCGCAGGCCGGGGGTGCAGTGGCCGAGCAGGCAGAGCTTGCTGCCGGCGCGGCGCAGCGAGGCGCCGGTGACGTGGCGGGCGTCCTCGACGATGCCGAAGCCGCTGACCAGCAGTGTGACCGGGATGGAAACCGGGCCGTCCTCGGTGATGAAGTAATTGTAGAAGCTGTCTTTGCCGGAGACGAAGGGCGCGCCGTAGGCGAGCGCGGCCTGGGCCATGCCCTTGGTGCACTCCACCAGGGCGCCGAGCTCCCGCTCGTTGTCCGGGTTGCCCATGCAGAAGTTGTCGAGGATGGCGATGCGGCGCGGGTTGGCACCCATGGCGACGAGCTGGCGCACGCACTCGTCGACGCAGGCGCGGCCCATGGCGTGGGGATCGGTTTTGCCCCACTCGGGCAGCAGGGCGCAGCCGAGGGCGACCAGCTGGTCGCTGCCATCGACGCGGATCACCGCGCCGTCCTGGGGGGCGTCACCGCTGGCGCCGGCGAGCGGCTTCAGCACGGTGTTGCCCTGAACCTCGTGGTCATATTCGCGGATGATGGGCTCGCGCGAGACGATGGCGAAATCCGACAGCAGGGTCTTCAGGACCTGCGTCCAGGATTCCGGCCGCATGGCGACCTTCGGCGCGCGGCTGGACGGCTGGCGCCAGTGGGCGCGCAGTTCGCGGCGCGGCGCGCCATGAAGTTTTTCCACTGGCAGATCGCAGACGGCCTCGCCGTGATGCCAGACCTTGAGGCGCTTGCTGCCGTCGGCCTTGGCGAGGGTGAAAATTTCGGTCTGCCAGGTGTCGGCGAGCTTCTGCAGTTCGGGCAGGTTTTTTTCCTCGACGGCGAGCACCATGCGCTCCTGCGACTCGGAGATGAAGACCTGCCAGCTTTCCAGGCCGGGCTCCTTGAGCGGCACGTTTTCCAGCCAGACGTCGCCGCCGACCTCGCTGAGCATTTCCCCCGCGGCGCTGGAGAAGCCGCCGGCGCCGCAGTCGGTGACAAACTCGATGAGGCCGGCCGCGCGGGCGGCGAGCACGAAGTCGGCCGCCTTCTTCTCCTCGATCGGGTTGCCGATTTGCACAGCGGTCTGGTCCTCCTCGTGGGAGTCGGTGGTCAGCTCGGCCGAGGAGAAGGTGGCGCCTTTGAGCCCGTCCTTGCCGGTGCGACCGCCGGCGGCGATGAGCAGGTGACCCGGCTTGACTTCCTTGGCGATGTCCTGAATCGGGATGATGCCGGCGGTGCCGCAGAAGACGAGCGGATTGTAAATGAAGCTCTCGTCGAACTGGATGGCGCCGTTGACCGTGGGGATGCCCATGCGGTTGCCGTAGTCGCGCACGCCGCGGACGACGCCGCGCAGGATGCCGAGCGGGTGAATGACGTCCTTGGCCTTGAGGTCCTCCTGCCTGGTGTCGGGCGGGCCGAAGCAGAAGACGTCGAGCGAGGCCACCGGCTTGGCGCCCTTGCCGGCGCCGAGGATGTCGCGGATGACGCCGCCGAGGCCGGTGTTGGCGCCCGCGTAGGGTTCGATGGCGCTCGGGTGGTTGTGGGTCTCGACCTTCAGGCAGACCGCCTTGTCGTCATCGAGCTTCACGAAGCCCGCGTTGTCAACGAAGGCGCCGAGCACGAAGTCGGGCTTCTCCGCCATGATCTTCTCGGTGACCGAGCGCACATAGGTCTTGAACAGGCTGTCGACCTCCTCCTCGCGGCCGTCGAGCGTGTGGCGGATGCGGGCGTTGAAGATGCGGTGCTTGCAGTGCTCGCTCCAGGTCTGGGCGATCACCTCGAGCTCGACGTCGGTCGGGTCGCGCCCCTCGGCATCAAACAGGGCGCGCACGGCCTCCATGTCCGCGCGGGACAGGGAGAGCTTCATCTGCTTGGAGAGCTCGAGCAGGCGGTCGGCGTCGAGGCCGCGGACCGGGATCGTGCGGAAGACCGCACGTTCGGTGCGGGGGGCGGAGGAGGGGGCGGATTGCAAGGCGTGGGGGAGGTTGACTCGGCAACCACCGATTTGGCGAGAAAACCCGACCGGTCAACGGCGGAGGCGCCGCGCCTCAGATCATCCCCAGTTTCATTTTGCCCTCGATCGAGATCATGCCCTGGTTCCACGGCGGATCCCAGACCAGCTCGACGACGGCGTCATCCATGTCCTCGATCGTCAGGATCCGGCTCTGGGCGTCGGCGGCAATCGTCGGGCCCATGCCGCAGCCCGGGGCGGTCAGGGTCATCTTGACCACCGCGCGATTCTTGCCGTCCTCGGTGGACTCCACCCGGCAGTCATACACGAGGCCAAGATCGACGATGTTGACCGGGATTTCCGGGTCGTAGACATTTTTCAGCTGGTTCCAAATGGCGCCCTCCAGTTCGCTGGCGTCCTCGGGGACGTTCGAGGAGGTGCTCTCCGATTCCTTGCGTGCGGCCTCGGGATCGATGCCGAGCGCGTCGGCGTCCTTGGCGGCGATGCGGGCAAGGCCGAAGTCGGTGGCGACGGTGTAGGTGCCGCCGAGCGACTGGGTGATGATCACCTTCATGCCCAGGGGCAGCCGGATGGCGTCGCCGCTGGGAATCTGAATGGCGTCGACTTCGCGTTTGAGTTCGAGGGAGGAATGCATGGCAGGGGTGGGGCCGGCGGCGCGGTTGGCCATGGGTTACGCCCGTGGAGCCGCGCCGGTGTGTTCATACCGCGCTGCCGCGCTCTGTAAAGCCCCGGCGGAGCGTCCGGGCCGACTTTGCCGGAAAACCTCTTGCTCGCGGCTAAGAAATTGGCTATTTTCACGTATTGACTGCGGGTGGAATTTTTCCGCCCGGGCAGCGCAGGACTTTAGAAACCCGCACTGCCGCCCCGTTTTATTCGCCGCATGACAGCCCACACGAAACCTTCCGAACGCCCGCATGAACGGGCAGGGGAACGGTTGTTCATGCCATCCACGGTCCGCATGGCTTGATCCGTCAGTCATGGCGCCCGCACGCCTTTCAAAGACTCCCAGCTCTTTGAATCCAACCCACCCGGAGGTTCCCCATAAGCAATCCATTCCAAAGCATCAACAGTGGCCAGTTCAAACCCGGACAGGGAGGGCCGCCCGGTCAATCCCCCCAAGGTCGTCCCCTCGGGGGACCAGCCCGTCCCGCCGGTCCTGCCGGTCCTGCGGGTCAGTCGGGTCCGACCCGGCCCACGGGTCCCGCTGGTCCTGCCGGTCCTGCCGGTCCTGCCGGTCCTGCCGGTCCTGCTGGACCCCGCCCCGCTCCCTCCGGTCCGCCCGCCTTCCGCGGCGGCATGGGCGGCTTTGGCGGCAACCGCGGCCCGATGCGCAACAACCGCAACAGTCGGTATGTCGACCAGACCCGCATCAATGAGCGCATTCGTGCGCCAAAGGTGCGTGTGATCGACGGTGTCACCGACCAGCAGCTCGGGGTGCTGCCGACGGCCCAGGCCCTGCGGATGGCGCGTGAGCGCGGTCTCGATCTCGTCGAGGTGGCCTCCAATGCCGAGCCGCCGGTCTGCAAGATCGTCGACTACGGCAAATACAAGTACCTCCAGGAAAAGCACAAGAAGGAGGCCCACAAGAATCACAAGGGCGGCAAGGTGAAGGAAATGAAATTCCGCATCGGCATCGACCCGCACGATTACCAGATCAAAATCCTCCACGCCGAGGACTTCCTCGCCGAAGGCCACAAGGTGCGCATCCAGCTCCAGTTCAAGGGGCGCCAGATGGCCCACCAGGAGCTCGGCCACGCCCTGGCCGCGAAGATCAAGGCCGACCTGCAGACGATGGGCCATGCCGACCAGGAACCGAAGATGGCCGGCCGCAACATCAACATGCAGATCAGTCCGCTGCCCGAGCGCCAGCGCGTGCGCAAGTTCAAGACCCACCTCAAGGGTGTCACCGCCCACGAGGACATCCAGCACCACGAGGGTCACGATCCGCGCGAGGACAAGCACGACGCTGAGGACGCCCCCGACGAGGATCTGCCGCACGGTTGAACCGTAGGCCGGACGGGACGCGTGCGTTTCGCTGGCCTGACGCTCGGATCGGGTTCATCCTGGGGTCATGCCGACGGACGCCTCCAGCCAGCGCACCGCCCGGCGCGCGATGCGCGTCTCCCTCTTCGCCAGCTTTTTGCTGCTGGCGCTGAAGCTCGGCGCCTTCGTGCTCACTGGCTCCGCCGCCATTCTTGGCGACGCCGCCGAGTCGGTCGTTCACCTCGCCGCCGTCTTCTTTGCCTCGTTCAGCCTCTGGCTGTCGCAGCGGCCGCCCGATGCCAACCATCCCTACGGCCACAGCAAGATCGCCTTCTTGTCGGCCGGGGTGGAAGGCGCGGTCATCCTTGCCGCGGCGGTCTTCATCGCCATCGAATCCGTGCGACGCTGGGCTGGCGGCCAGATGGTGAGCCAGGCTGGGCTGGGCATGGGCCTCACCGCCACCGGCATCGCGATCAACCTGGCGCTCGGTCTCGCCCTCCTGCGCACGGGTCGCCGCCATGGCCTGCTCATCCTGCGCGCCAATGGTCGTCACGTCCTGACCGATGCCTGGACCAGTCTGGGCGCCCTGGCCGGCCTGGCCATGACCCTGCTCACCGGGCAGCCGTGGTGGGATCCGCTCTTCGGCCTGCTCATCGCCGGCAACATCCTCGTCTCCGGTTACGGCCTCGTGCGCGAGAGCGTCACCGGACTCATGGACCAGGCCGATCCCCGGCTGGCGCGTGACCTTGAGGCGGCGCTGGCGCGCGAAACCGCCGCGCGCGGGATCAGCTTCCATGCCCTGCGCCACCGCGATGCCGGCGACCTGCACCATGTCGACGTCCACCTGCTGTTTTCTGACGACATTCTGCTGCGCGACGCCCACCGCCTCGCCACCGAGATCGAGCGCGCGGTCGCCGCGGCGCTCGGGGCGCGACTCCAGATCACCACCCATCTGGAAACCGCCGGCGACCACGACCACATCCACCCGCGTGAATTCGACCTCTGAATCCAACCCGCTCGACGAAGCCCTGCTGCAGGCCGGCTGCGACGAGACCGGCCTGCCCTGGCGCGTGCGCGTGGTCGGCGAGACGGGCTCCACCAGCGACGACCTGCGCGCCGCTGCCCTGGCTGGCGAGGTGCCGGGCGCCGTGCTGTTTGCCGAGGCCCAGACCGCCGGCCGCGGCCGCCGCGACAACCGCTGGGTGGCGCCGCCGGGGCGCGATTTGATGGTTTCCCTGCTCTTGCGGCCCGCCGCGCCGCTGCAACTCTGGCCGCGGCTGACCACCCTGGCCGCGCTGGCGGTTTGTCGTGCGGTGGAGACCGTGCTGCCGCTGCAACCGCGCATCAAGTGGCCGAACGATGTCCATCTCGGCGGTCGCAAACTCGCCGGCCTGCTGGCCGAGACCCTCCAGGCCGCCGATGGCTGGACGCTGGTGCTCGGCATCGGTCTCAACGTCAACAGCCGTGCTTTTCCCGCCGAGCTCGAGGGGGTCGCCACCTCGCTGCTGCGCGAACTGCCCGCGACCGGGTCCCGGGCGCTGGATCGCCATGAACTGGCCCTTGCCCTGCTCGCGGAACTGCAGGCCCAGCTGGCACGGCTCGACGACGGTTTTGCCGAGGCCCTGCACGAGGTGCGCGCGCGCAGCCTGCTGCTGGGCCGGCAAATCCGCGCAATGCACCATGGCGTGGAGGTGTTTGGCCGCGCGGTCGATCTCGACGAGGAGGGCCGGTTGCGCCTGCAGCTGGCCGACGGCGGCACGCTGCTGCTCGACAGCGCTGAAAACGTCCGTCAGGTGTTTTGAGGGGCCGCGCGCGCGGCCTGACCCATCGGGGGCAAACTCAGCCGCGCAGCGGCACGATCTTGCGGTCGAGGTTGTGGCTGGCGCGGATGTGGCGGACGGTGCCGCTGCGCGAGCGCATGAGGATGCTGTGCGTCTCCGCTCGATGACCGACGATGCGCACGCCGGGCACCAGCGGACTGTCGCTGATCCCGGTCGCGCAGAACAGGGCGCTTTCACCGCGCACCAGGTCGTCGCTGCGGAACACCTGGGTCATCTCCTCGGCCGGCGTCGTTGCCGCGACCTCGGCGCGGTGGGCCTCGGTGTGGAACCACATCCGCACGTCCATGTCGCCGCCCAGGCACTTCAGGGCCGCTGCGGCCAGCACGGCCTCCGGACTGCCGCCCATGCCGACGTAGAGATCGACGCCGCCCTCGGGCAGCGAGGGCGCCACCGCGGCGGCGATGTCGCCATCGGTGATCATGCGCAGGGCCGCGCCGCAGGAGCGCACTTCGTCGATGATGCCGCCATGGCGCGGGCGGTCCATGGTCACCACCACGACGTCGCGCGGGTTCTTGCCCAGGGCCTGGGCGACAAAATCGATGACCTCCTTGAGCGGCAGGTCGAGCAGGCAGCGACCGCCCTGGCGCTCCAGTTCGCGCTTCACCGCCGGCCCGTAGGCCAGCTTGTGGCAGTAGAAACTCGGGATCGATTTCATCGCGCTGGGCGCGCCCTCGGGTTTTTGCGCCGCGGCGATCACCGAGATGCTGTTCGGGGTGCCCTTGGCGATGTTCGTGGTGCCGTCGATCGGGTCGAGGGCGATGTCGAAGCGCGGCGCGCCCTCCTTCCAGGTGCCGAGCTTTTCGCCGATGAAGATGCCCGGCGCATTGTCCTTGATGCCCTCGCCGATGACCACCTCGCCGCGAATGTCGAGCAGGTCGAACACTCCGTAGATGGCGCTGCAGGCCGCCGCGTCGGCGAGTTCCTTCTGGCCGCGTCCCAGCCAGTGCACACTCTCCAGGGCCGCGTTTTCGGTG
>JBIJBO010000122.1:0-11410 GCA_044345215.1 Prosthecobacter sp.
GGTTCCAGCTGCCCTTGAGCCAATTGACGGTTTCCGCACCGCTGTCCGGATCGACGGCCAGGACATCGGCGTGATTGAGGGGTGTCAGGATGCCGCGCGATTCAAGATTTTCCAGCATGGCGGCGGAGGCCTCGGGGATGAGGGCGGAGGCGAGGCCGCAGTAATGCGGCGTGACCACGCGCCGGTCGCCGTCGCGCGCAGGATCGAGTCGTCCGCCGATGCCGTAGGCCAGGTAGCCCTGGCCGTCCGGGGTTTCGGCGGCGCTCAGGCCAAAAAGACCGCCCCCGGCAAGAAAGCGGTTGGCGTGGGCAGGCGCAGCATACCAGCCGACCTGGGTGCGCGCTTCCTCGAGGCGCAGGCGTCGCCAGTCATGACCGTCGCGGTCGATGCCCTCGGGGGGCAGGGGGTAGCCGGCATGGAGGTTGAAGCCCGAGCCATCGTCGGTGGGAGGAGGCAGCAGGCGGGCATTCGGCCCGCCGCCGGCGAGTGCTGCGAAGTTAATGCCCAGCGTTTCCACGCCAAAGCCCTCCCAGCGATGCAGGATGGGCTGGCCGTCGGGCAGGTAGCCGTGGCGGTAGAAGCCGCGGTCGAAGAGCGCGTCCCAGCGAATCTCATGCAGGAAGGCCAGAGCGTCCGGCAGTCGCGGGTCGCCGGTGAGCTGCAGGGCGAGGGCGAGATCGACGGCGGCATAGGCGGTGTCGCCGCTGGCCCATTCGCTGCCGGGGTGGCGCTCGCGGCCCTGGCTGCGGGTGAAGTGCGGCCACAGGCGGTTGGCGGGCTGCGGGCCGCGCGGTACCGTGTCGAGCAGGACGGAGGCGATGCGGCTGACCGCCGTGCGCCCCGCCTCGGGGTCAATCAATCCCTCGCGGATGCCGAGTGCGAGCACTTTGGCGAGCTTGGCACTGGCGGTGACATTTTCATAAACGCCGAGGGGGAAGCTGCCGCGGTCCTGAACGAGGCCGCTGGCCTCGTCCCAGTTGGCCAGCAGGGCACCGAGACCGAGCAGCATGCCGCGGCGCGGGGCCGGTTGATCGGGCAGTGCCACCTGGGCCTCGATACGGCCGAGATCGAGAGTGTCGCCGGCGACCGCACGATCAAGCAGGAGCACGAGCAGGCTGAAGGGATCGCTGAGATCGTCGGCGGCAAACTCAAACAGGCGAGGGAACGGCCCCTTGAGCAGTTGCGCGCACGGCACCGTGAAAGCCTGCAGGTTTTCCTGTGCACCGCCGGCGTCGTAGCCCTTGAGTTCCAGGCGCAGTTCCAGGTCGCTGCGGCCGGCGGGCGAGCCGGCACCGCGCACCTCAACCCGTAGGGCGAGCAGGCGCGGCTGGAACTCGGGTCGAATGAGGGGATGCCAGAGTGCCTGGGGATGCAGCGTGGCGCGGTCCTCGATGGTGCGACCCAGAGCGTTCACCAGTCCTCCGGACGTCCACAGGCCGTGATTGGCGGTGAACTCGAACCGCCAGGCAGCGGGGGAGGCATTGTGCAACTGCAGTTCGCTCGGTTCACCGAACCGCGCACGGCCGCCCCCCGTGGCGTTGCCGTAAAAGTCGACCGCGCTGGCGGGGTCGTGCAGGCGGCACCAATACAGGCGCTCGGTCCCGTGCAGGGAGCTGAGCAGGCCGGCGAGCAGGAGGAGGGCGCGCATGAAAACGTCAAAAAACGCTCGGGCAACCTTGCGCGCACGCACTTTTTTCGTGAAACGTGACCCTTGTCAGATGAAACCGCTGCAGTCTTTCTTCGCCCCGCAACGGGTCGCCGTCATCGGTGCCACTGAAAAAGCCGGCAGTGTCGGGCGAGCGGTCGTCGACAACCTGACCGGTTTTGTCGGTGAGCTGCTGCTGGTCAACCGCAAGCACGCCGAGGTCCTCGGTCGCCCGACCCTCGCAAGCGTGGCTGACCTGCCCGCCGGCACCGACCTTGCCATCATCGTCACTCCGGCGCCGACCGTGCCGGAGATCCTGCGGGAGTGCGCCGCAGCCGGCATCGGCGCGGTGGTGGTCATCTCCGCCGGTTTCAAGGAAACAGGAACCGAGGGAATGGCCTTGGAGCGCGAACTGCTCGCCATCGCCCGCGCTGCCGGCATGCGCCTGGTGGGGCCAAACTGCCTTGGCGTGATGGTGCCGGCCACCGGCCTCAACGCCACTTTCGCCGCCGCCACGGCGCACAGCGGCAACATCGCTTTCCTCAGTCAGAGCGGTGCCCTCTGCACGGCCATCCTCGACTGGTCCTTCAACGCCGGCCTCGGCTTCAGCGCTTTCGTCTCGGTCGGCTCTATGCTCGACGTCGGCTGGGGCGACTTGCTCGACCACTTTGCCGGGGATCCCGCCACTGCGGTCATCGCAATGTACATGGAGTCGGCCGGCGATGCACCAGCCTTTCTTGCCGCCGCCCGCCGCGCCTCGGCCCGCAAGCCGGTTATCGTGCTGAAGGCGGGGCGCACCGAGGCCGCCGCGCGTGCCGCCGCTTCGCACACGGGTGCGCTCACCGGCAGCGACGCGGTTTTTGATGCCGCCCTGCGCCGTGCCGGCGTGTTGCGTGTCGACAGCATTGCCGAGTTGTTCCAGACCGCCGACCTGCTGGCCACGCAGCCTCTGCCGCGTGGGCCTCGACTGGCCATCCTCACCAATGCCGGTGGCCCGGGTGCGCTGGCGGTCGACATGCTCGTCCGCCTCGGCGGCACCCCGGCCGAGCTGGCCCCTGCCACGCTTGCGGCTCTCAATGCCTTTTTGCCCGTTCCCTGGAGCCACGGCAACCCGGCTGATATCCTCGGCGATGCCGGGCCGGAGCGTTACGCCCGTGCCTTGGAAATCCTGGCTGCCGATCCCGGCAGCGACGGTCTGTTGGTCATTCTGACACCGCAGGCGATGACCGACAACCTGGCCGTCGCAGGTGCGGTCGAACAGGTGGCGGCGCGGCTCGACAAGCCCCTTCTGGCGAGCTGGATGGGCGGCGCCGGGGTTGAACCTGGGCGGCAGCGTCTGGTGGCGGCGGGCATCGCCAGCTATGATTACCCGGATACGGCCGCCCGTATCTTTGCTCGGGTCGCCGCCCATCTCGAACGGCGGCGCCACCTGCCCGCCGAATCTTCCACCGCGCCTGTCCCCGCGCCGGCCGCGGCTCAGGCGGAAATCGCCGCCGCCCGCGCCGCCGGTCGCACGCTGTTGACCGAGGATGAGGCCAAGCGCCTGCTCGCGGCCTGCGGTCTGCCAGTGGTGCCCACCCGGGTGGCCGCGGATGCGGACGCGGCGGTGTGCGAGGCCGAGACGCTGGGCTACCCGGTGGTGCTGAAGCTGCGCTCGCTGACCCTGACCCACAAAAGCGACGTCGGCGGAGTGCGCCTCGACCTGGCCGATGCCGACGCCGTGCGGGCGGCGTTTGCCGGCATACGCTCGGCGGTGACCACCAGGGCCGGGGCGGAGCATTTTGCCGGGGTCACTGTTCAGCCCATGATCGCGGCCGGCGGCTGGGAACTCATCCTGGGCTGCTCCACCGACCCGCAGTTTGGTCCGGTGATCCTGTTCGGGGCTGGCGGAGTGCTCGTGCACTTGCTCGAGGACACGGCGCTTGATCTCGCGCCGCTCACGCCGGAGCAGGCGCGCCACCTGATCGGGCGCACGCGCATCGAGCGCGCGCTCGCCGGCGTGCGTGGTCAGGCCCCGGTCGATCTCGAGGTCCTGTCCGGTCTGGTTGCCGCCTTCAGTGCGATCCCTCTGCAGTTGCCGGACATCGCCGAGATGGATCTCAATCCGCTGCGTGTTAGTGCCGACGGCGCGGTCATCCTCGACGCCCGCGTCGTATTAAGGTAGGGCGGGCTGTCTCAGCCCGCCGTGCAGCTCGAGCGCTTGAACTCGCGATCCATGCCGGCTCCCTGGGGCAGGGTGCCCAACCTCGAGCTCAGGCCGTTTCGCGGATGTGCGCCCAGCAGTGCACGTGGGGATCGCCGCGGAAATACCAGACCATCGATGGCCCCTCGATCTTCCAGACATCCCAGACGCCGTCATTGCCGACGTCGTGGTTCTTGTAGAAGGCGAGGTGCAGATGGTCGAAGCCGGCGCCCTCGATGAGCTTCATCGATTCGGTCGCGTCCTCCTTGCGGAAGGGCTTGAGCAGGTCGGCGAGCACGGCGCACACCAGGCCTTTCTGGTCGCCGCTGAGCTCGGTCATTGGGATGCCTTCCAGGCCCTTCGTCTTGCCGGTGAGCCGGATGGTCTTGTTGCCGGCCTCCTCGCGGGCGTCGCCGAGCAGAGCCAGGCCGCGCTGCCTGCCGTCGAGCGCCTTGAACACCTCGTTGGCGCGCTGGGCTTGGAACCAGTAGGCGTTGCCGGCGTGGTCGGGCTTTTCGTAAAAGCTCCTGGCGGCGTGGCCGTAAAAAATCGGGCCGCCGAAGGCGACGCCGGCCTCGCTGTCGCCATCGCAGCGGCGGGTGCAGTGGCGCCCGGTCAGCACGAACTGGAACTTGCCGCTGCCCGGTTCGCCGAAGAGGGCGATGGAGGAGCTGGCGAAACCGCCGTCGCGCTCGTTGTCATGGTCGAACTGGCGCCAGACCTCCTTCTTGTATTCCTCGCTGTGCAGGCCGTCGAAAATCTGCCGGACGAGGTCCTGCTGGTCCGGTTTGAGCAGGTCGCGCAGGCGCTGGGGCACGATGTGCCAGTTGTTGTCGACCTTCAGTCGGCGCGGGTCATCGTAGGCGAAGCAGAGAGCGGCCCGCTGGGTCTCGTTGAGACTGCCATGCAGCTGCTGGACGAGGGTCTCGGAGCGCGGTTGGGCGGTGGCTTCGGCGAGGGCCGGAGCGGCGAGGCCGGCAGCCAGGGCATGAGCGCCGTGGAGAAGAAATTGGCGGCGCGAGGTTGTGGCGGAGGGCAGGGGTAGAGTCATGGTGCGGTTCTACCAGGAACCTGAACGCCGTGTAAAGCCGGATTTGTGCGGCGGGCCGGCGCGCAGCTTTGGGTTGAAGTGGCCGCGCCCCTGCGCTTTCCTCCGGCGTTCCTTTCCCCCACCCACTCATGAACTACGATCTCATTGTCCTTGGCGGCGGTCCCGCCGGTTACGTTGGAGCCATTCGCGCCGCCCAGCTCGGCAAGAAGGTGGCCTGCGTCGAGAACGACCGCGCCGGGGGCACCTGCCTGAACTGGGGCTGCATCCCGACCAAGGCGCTGCTCAAGAACGCCGAGCTGTACCACACCCTGACGCACCGCGCCGAGGAGTTTGGCCTGAAGATCGGCAGCATCGAGTACGACTGGAGCAAGGTCATCGGCCGCAGCCGCGGCGTCAGCGACAAGCTCAACAAGGGCATCGAGTTCCTGTTCAAGAAGAACAAGATCGACTACCTGCGAGGCACCGCCAGCATCCCCGCCGCCGGCAAGGTGGAAGTCACTGCCGCCGATGGCAAGAAGGAGGTCCATGAGGCCGCCAACATCCTGGTCGCCACCGGCGCCAAGAGTCGCGAGATGCCGGGCTTCCCCTTCAACGGCAAGACCGTCATCGGCAGCAAGGAGGCGATGACCCTCGCCCAGCAGCCGAAGAGCATCATCGTCATCGGTGCGGGCGCCATCGGCATCGAGTTCGCCTACTTCTTCAATGCCTACGGCACCAAGGTGACCGTCGTTGAAATGCAGCCGAACATCCTGCCGGTCGAGGATACCGAGGTCAGCCAGGCCCTGGAAAAGAGCCTGACCAAGGCCGGCATCCGGCTGCTCACCAACACCAAGATCACTGGCACCACCGAGGATGGCAAGGGCGTCAAGATCACCGTCGAAGGTGCTGCCAACGAGACCCTGGAAGCCGATCTGGCCCTCGTCGCCATCGGCGTCAGTCCGGTGTTGCCGGGCGGCATTGAGCTGAAGCTCAGCGAGCGCGGCTGGCTGCACACCGACGACCGCTACCAGACTTCGGTCAAGGGCATCTACGGCGCCGGCGACATCATCGGCCCGCCTTGGCTGGCCCACGTCGCCAGCTACGAGGCCATCCAGGCCGTCGAGGGCATGTTCACCGCCCTCAAGCCGAAGAAGGTCGGCGTCTTCCCGGGCTGCACCTACTGCCATCCGCAGGTCGCCAGCATCGGTCTCACCGAGCGCGCGGCCAAAGAGAAGGGCCTCAAGTACAAGGTCGGCAAGTTCCCCTACGTGGCGAGCGGCAAGGCTCTGGCTGCCGGCGAACCTGAGGGCTTCGTGAAGATCCTCTATGGAGAGAAACACGGCGAAATCCTCGGCGCCCACATGATCGGCGCGGAAAGCACCGAAATGATCGCCGAGATCGGCCTGGCGATGAACCTCGAGGCCACCTGGGATGAGATCGAGGCCACCATCCACGCCCATCCGACCCTGGCCGAGATGATCAAGGAAGCCACGGAAGTGGCCAAGGGTCACCCGATCCACGTTTGATGCCGCACGAACAGGGTGCCCCAAGCCGGGGTGCCCTGTCATGCGGGTGGCGATGACTGCACTGCACCCGGGTTCTTTCACGGAGGCCTCTCCCGTTGATGAGAGCGACCCGCGGCAAGAGGGAGAGTGGCAACCGCATCAGACCGTGTCGAAATCGGACAGGCGCTGATCTGGGATCGAGGCCATGGCCATGAGCCGGCTGATCCTCTCGCAGCTGTCGAAGCAGGCCGCGAGACGATCATCTCCAACGCGGCTTGCAGCAAAGCTGTCAGTGGCGTTCCACACCCATCTGCCGAGGACTGCCGGAAGAGGATGGTCCCTTGGCGGGATCAGCGCGGGATTTTGAGGGTTTTGCCCGCGCGAATGAGGTCGGACTTCAGGCCGTTGGCCGCCTTCAGTTTGGCCACCGTCGTGCCGTATTTGCGGGCGATGCCACCCAGGGTGTCGCCTGGGCGGATCGTGTGGGTGCCGCGGCTCCCGGAGGAGCCGCTGACCTTGCGCACGGGCGAGGGCTGGCGGCGCGAGACGCTGCCGCCATGCGAGGTGCGCCAGCGTTCGATGTCGGCGGCGGTGGCGGCCGGTTCGCCCTCGGCGGCCCAGGCCGTGACATAGTTGCCGTTGCTGTCGAAGGGGTAGTCGCGCCGGGACATGCCGTGGGCCGGTGTTTTCGGCGAATCCTTGAGCTTGATGACCGGCAGGTTCTTGGGCAGTCCGTGTGGACGGTTCGAGCAGGCGGCGGGCAGGCAGGCAAGCGCGGCCAAGCCGAGCAGCAGGAAGGGGCGGGGTGGGGACATGGGCGTGACGGCCTTTACGGAAGGGCGGCGGGAACCTTGAAGCCGCGCACGAGGGTTTTGACGCGCGGCACGTTGTTCTTGTCGCGTTCCAGTACCACGACGCGCTCGTGGTAGGCGGTCGAACCGGGTTTGGCGAGCGAGTAGATCCAGAGGCTGTCGCCGTCGTGGCGCTCAAAGGGCTGCATGCGCATGACCTCGTAGACGGTGCGACCGTCCATGCCGGGCCGCAGGCGGGAGAAATTTGCCTCGCTGTAATTCTGCGTGTAGCGTGTGCCGGACTGCAGGAAATAGCGGGTGGCGTTCCAGGCGTCGGCCGGCTTGTAGCCGTGGCTGAGCGAGTAGTAGCCGAAAAGCAGGCCCGGCACTACGATCAGCAGGAGGGGGAGGAGCAGGTACCAGTTCTTTTTCAGCATGGCTGGGTCGGTTGGCTTCGATGCTCCGCCACGGCGCCTGCACTGGCAAGATGAAAAACGGTCGCGCTCAGGCGGCATCGGGCACCACCTCGACGAGCACGGGCCCGTCGGGCAGGCGGTCGAGTTGCTCGGGGCGGGTGGCGCGCACATACGCCAGGCCCCACAGTTCCGCCCAGGGACCGAAGCGGACGCTGTGGCGGTTTTCAATGATGTGGCGCGCCTCGCGGGAGAGCGACCGCAGCGAGGCCACTTGGGCGAAGATCTTGCCACCGCCGTTGTTGATGACGACGAGTCGGCGGTTCGCCTTGGGCAGTTGTGGCAGGATCCAGGGCGCGGCGAGATCATACAGCGCCGACAGGTCGCCGACGATGAGCCAGGACTCGCGTTCGATGGCGCTGGCGCCGAGCCAGGATGAGACCAGGCCGTCGATGCCGTTGGCCCCGCGGTTGGCCAGAAAGCGCACGCTGCCCGTGATGCTTGGCACGACGGAGTTGAATTCGCGAATCGGCAGGCTGTTGCCAAGAAAGACCTGCGCACCGCTCGGCAGCCGTTCGGCGAGCGCCTGCATCCAGGCGTGCTCGGAGTGCTTGGCCGCCGGTGGCTTGGCCGGCGGTTGGCCAATGCGGGCGGCGTGCAGGCGCTGTGCGGGCAGGTCATCCAGCGCGGCCCAGGGCAGGGTGAGGACGTTTTCGACTCGTGCCAGTCCCGGGAAGGGCAGGCGCGAAACATTGCTGACGTGAATCTCGGGGCGGTCTTCCAGATCGCGCCACCAGCGACTGGCGGGCACACCGCCGAGGCGGAGCACATGGCCGGCCTCGACGCCGGACAGCGCGGCCTCATCCGCCGGATGCAGGAGGTGGCGCAGATCGGGCCGTCCGGCCCAGGCGCCCCAGAGGTTGGCGGTGGCCTCGGCAAAGATCGGCAGCTGCAGTTTGGCCAGCACCGGTGCGGCGGCTTCGGCTTCCTCGTGGCTCAAGCCGGCGGCTAGCACGGCCGTGGGACGGTCCGGCAGGGCAAAGGCGGGCGCTTTCGCCGGTTTCGGCGGCTTCGGACCAGGATGCGCCAGGAAGTCGATGCCGGGCTGGCAGGTGTCGAGCGGCTCGTCGAGGCAGAGGTTGATGTGCAGGGGGTGACCGTTCAGACGGGTCGGCCAGGAAAGGCTGGCCCCCGCTTCGACATCGAGGCAGGGGGCGGTGTAGGGCCCGAACAGATCCTTTTGCTCGATCGCCTGCGGTGCGCCGCTGCCGCGGAAACGGCGGGGGCGGTCCGCTGTGACCAGCACCAGCGGCAGGCCCTGGTAATGGGCCTCGATGACCGCCGGCAGCAGTTCGGCGGCGGCCGTGCCCGAGGTGGTCAGCACTGCAACGGGCGCGCGATCGGCAAGGATACGGCCCAGGGCAAAGAAGGCGGCGCTGCGCTCCTCGAAGAAGTTCCAAAGCTTGACTCCCTCGCTTTCGATGAGCGCGGTGATGACCGGTGCATTGCGCGCGCCGGCCGCCACGCAGACTTCCGCGACGCCCAGTCGCGCCAGCGCGGTGAGCAGGGAGCGGATGACGAGGGTATTCATGGGCGGGACCGTGTCCACCGGAGCGGGGCCGGCTTCAACTGCAATCGCTGCGGTTTTGTCCGTCGCCGCGGGGCCGTGACCAGTGGACATCAGACCCCGAGCAGGCGCAGAACCGATTCGCGTTTGAGGCGCAGCTCGCGCCACTCGTGGTCGAAGGCACTGCCGCTGACGATGCCGCAGCCGGAGGGCAGCTGCGCCTCGCGGCCCTGCCAGCCGAGGCCGCGGATGGCGACAACGATGTGGCAGGTGCCATCGTGGCCGGGTTCGACGAATCCGAAGGGGGCACCGAAGAAACCCGGCACCTTCAGTTGCTGGCGGTATTCGCGCAGGCGCGCCAGCCAGGTTTCATCACGCGGCAGGCAGCCGACGGCTGGTGTCGGGTGCAGGTGGCGGATGAGGTCGCCGGCAGGCAGCTGCTGCGGCAGCTGGGCGGTGAGTCGGGTTTGGAAGTGAACCAGTCCGGACGCCTCACAGGTGCCGCGCGGTTCACGCATGGTTGTGCCGAGGGCGTTCAGACGCTCCTCCAAGTAGCGGACGACGATTTCATGCTCTTCGATCTCCTTGACGTCTTTGAGGAAGTCGGCCTGATGCCCCGGTTTGGCGGTGCCTGCGAGGGCCATGGTCTCGACCTGGTGGCCATGGCGGCGCAGCAGCAGTTCCGGGGTGGCGCCGAGGAAGCCGCCGGTCTCCGTCACGTAGGCGTAACCCCAGGTGTTGGGCGGCGCGGCAAGCACCTTGTCGAGCAGGCGCACCGGGTGGCCGGCGATGATTTCTCCACGCTCCGTGAGCACCGGCACCATCTTTTCCAGGCGACGCCCCAGCACCTCGCGGCGGATGCGCCGGAAGGCCATCTTGAACCACTCGGTCACCGGTTTTGCCCAAGTGATGCGCGGCGGCTGCGCACCGTCCCAGCCTGCGGCCGCAGCCAAGCCCCCGGAGGTCACTTCAACGAGGCTTGCTGGCCGCTTCCAGGGCAGGGGATCGCTGAGGTCAAAATCGTTGACGTAAAAGCAGCCGCCTTCCGGCGGCGGTGCCGCCAGCGCCTCGAATGGCCCGGCGCCCAGCCAGGCCCGTCCGTCAGGCAGTCGGAAAAGTGCAAGTTCGGTCATTGTTGTGTTCATAGTGAAACGGATGGCCCCCGGTGCAAGGAGCGAGGAATTGCATTTCCGTTTTTGCATTTTCCGTCTAGCGTCGCTCCATGCGCCTCATTCACTTTGCCCAAGCCCTGACCCTCATCCTGCTCGGCATCACCGGCTACCTGGCCTGGGAGGGGCAGCAGGCCGCACGCGGCGCCAAACGCGAGCTCGAGCATTTGAAGAAGGCCCAGGCCGCGGAGGAAGCCGCCAAGCCGGTCGGGGTTGCCGCCCTGCCGTCCGCCCCTGCGCTGCCACCCGTGACGATCACACCGCCCGCCCCGGGCACGATTGCCACGCCCGCGACCAGCGCTCCACTGCCGGCCGAAGAAACGCCCGGTTTGATGGCCGGTGGCCTTCCCGGCGGTGGTCTGACGGTGCCGAAGACGGTCGTCGCTGCCGAGGCGCAGGGCATCAATACCAATACCCTCACCGCTCTTCAGCAGCGTGTGCTCGCCGCCAAACCTGTGGCCAAACTCAAGGCGGTCGTCCGTGAGCAGGGTTTCATTGTTGTCGATGCCGGTTCCAAGGCCGGTCTCGCCAAGGGTCGCAAATTTGAGGTCCGCCGCGACAGCGCCATCCTCGCCCGGGTCGTGATTGCCGACACGGTGGAGCCCGACGAGGCGGTCGCCGACCTCGACCTCGCCTCCATCCCCGCCGGCGTCACGCTTGAGGTCGGCGACGAGATCATCGAACCCGTCAGCAGTGCCCCCTGATGGCCCGCATCCGCCTGGACCTCGCCCTCGTCGATCAGGGCCTCTGTCCCTCTCGCGAGCAGGCCAAGCGCCTCATCATGGCCGGCGAGGTGCTGGTCGGCGAGGAGGTGGTCAGCAAACCCGGCTGGCTGGTGCGGCGCGATGCCGCCCTGCGCGTCCGCCAGCCGCCGCGCTTCGTCAGCCGCGGCGGGCTCAAGCTGGAGGGCGCACTTGAGCATTTTGGCCTCGATGTCACCGGTTTCGATGCCCTCGACATCGGCGCCTCGACCGGCGGCTTCACCGACTGCCTGCTGCAGCGCGGCGCGGTGCGGGTGTTCGCCTTCGACGTCGGCACCAACCAGATGGTCTGGAAGCTGCGCAGCGATCCTCGGGTGGTCTGCCGCGAGAACTTCAACGTCCGCCAC
>JBIJBO010000253.1:0-3332 GCA_044345215.1 Prosthecobacter sp.
GACGCTTTTTCTCGTCCTGCTCTCCTGCGCGACGCTCGCCCTGCCCTGGGATCGCAGCCTGGTCTTCGGAAGTGCCGTGATCTTGATCAGCTACGGCCTGAACGCCCTCGCCCTCGCTCTCGGCGCCTGGCTGCCCAACTTCCGCGAACCGAATCCCGCCCGCATCATTTCCGGCTTTGGCGGCACCCTATGCCTGGTGAGCAGCTTCCTGTACATCCTTCTCAGCGCCGGCGTGCTCGCCGCACCGGAAATCTACCGTTGGAAACACCAGGGCGCCGCCCCCTCTGTGGCCACCCCCCTGCTGCAGGACGGAATGGCCCTGCTTTTGGTGTTCTTCCTAACACTTCTTTTCGGCACCCTGCCCTATCGAGTTGCAAAAAATCGCACAAAACATCTGGATTACCTCGGAAAACTATAATATTTTTATCGCTAAGTTATCAACGCGATAAATCCGATGCGCCGTCCGCTGCCTTCCGCCGCCACCTCTCAGGACCACGTCATTCGCTTTGATGAAGCTCCTGAATTCGGGGACGATTTTGTCGATGACGACCGCCCCGCGGAAAATGTCGACCGCCAAGTGCGCGAAACCCAGGAAAGGCTCGCCAAGCTGCGCCGGGAGCAGGAGCAGATCGAGCAGGAGCGGCGCCTTCTGGAGTCCCTCAAGCAAAAGCAGGAGCACTTCATCCACGGCCGGGAAAGTCTGGCCGAAGCACTCGAGCAGCATCTGCACGCCATTGGTCGGGACCTGGAGAGCACACGGCATTACCTCGAAGATCTGACTCTGGCCCAGCGCGAGTTCCGGGCCCACCTGGATGAATTGCGCGGTTTCCTGCCGGAACGCTGGCATCGCAACCAGCTTGAGCAGGAGCTTGATCTCGCCCTCAACAGTCTCTTGGAGGCGGAAACCAGTTTCGAAAAAGGCCTGCGCCGGCTCGCCGCCAGTCAACCGGCCGGCGTTGCCTCTCTGGAAGGCAAAGCCGAACCGGCTGCCCGCCGCAGCGCCGATCCGGCCAGTGCCGATGACAGCCGCGCCTGGCTGCGTCGCGGTTTTGCTTTCACCCTGCCGCTCATCCTTACCCTTATTCTCGGCCTGATCCTGGCCAAAATCCTGTTCTAACCCGCTCCCACCATGACCTTCAGCGTCAGCAACAAACGCGTCCGCTCCAACCGCAGCAAGACGGTCAAGGAAAGCCTAAGCCGCAAGGCCGGAGGCGGCGACATCCAGCATCTCGCCAGCCGCTCGCGCGAGCTGCAGGCGGAAATCCACCGTCTCGAGGTCGCCATCACGCAAGCGCCGATCGAGATGACCCGCCGCCGCATCGCCAGTCGCAACACGCTGCCCCCGCTCGGTCCGGCCGAACGCACAAGCCGCACGGCTCAGCGCAAACCCCTGCAGCAGCAGCGCGCCGAACGCAACCGCCGGCTGGCCCTCTACTTGGAATTTGCCGTGGTGATCGTCACCCTGGTGGCCACCCTTGGCTGGCTGCGCCAGTGGTTGCAGCATTGAGCCTCATGAAGCCCGCAGGTGGCGCACGGAATCGCCCTGTGCCGGAACCGCCTCTTACCGAAACAACGGTCGATGGGGGGCGCACACAGCGCTGGTGCCTGGAGGCGAACGACTGCCCGGCACTGGCCGCCGTGCGGCTGGCACGTCTCGGGATCGATGATGCCCAGGCACCCTACCGGCGGGTGCGGCTGCAACCGGCCGGCAGCTTCGTCATGATCTGCGTGGCCGGCGCCGGACGCGTGCTTTTGGACGGTCGCTGGCAGAACCTGAGCGCTGGGCAGGCCTGCCTGGCGCCGCCGCGAGGTGTCAACGCATTTCATGCCATTCCGGGTAAATCCTGGCACTTTCTCTGGGCGCGCTACGACGAACCTGCCTTCGTGACGCCTCTGGTCAGCGCCGCCTCACCGGTGCGCCTCAAGGTCGATGCCGGCCAGTTTGCCCACATCTGGCAGGGCCTGCGCGGCGAGTGGCTGGGGGAGCGCGACAGCCATGCCCTGCATCACTGGATCGAGCTGCTGCACCTGCAGCTGCGCCGGCTGGCCAAGCCTTGGCAAAAGGACGAACGCCTGCGCCGCCTCTGGGATGAGGTGGAAGCACGCCTGGCCGAAGACTGGACGGTCGCCTCGCTGGCCCATGCCGTACATGTCAGCCAGGAGCACTTTCGCCGACTGTGCTGGAAGGAACTCGGCCGCAGCCCCATGGCCCACCTGACCTCGCTGCGCATCCGCGCCGCCCAGCAGCTGCTGACCCGCAGTGATGACAAGCAGGAGTTCATCGCCCGCCAGGTCGGCTACCGCAGCCCCATCGCCTTCGCACGTGCCTTCCAGCGCTGGGTCGGCTGCCTGCCCTCCGACTACCGCAGCCGCGCCTGAACGGGTGCGTTTCAGTCAGGTGCCGGTGGATGATGTCTTGCCAAGCGCCCTGCATTCGTGGCGTTGTATGCGCATGCCTCGTTTTTCGCCCCTCCTGGCCTTCGGCTGCCTGCTCGCCGTCCCCGCCCTTGCCGAACCCGTCGCACTGTTCGACGGCAAAACCCTCAGCGGCTGGAAATACGACCCGACCATCTGGCGGGTCGAGGACGGCTGCATCACCGGCGGCTCGACGACGCAAAAGATCCCCAAAAACTTCTTCATCCAGACGGAGCGCTCGTTTCAGAACTTTGAACTGAAGCTCAGGATCCAGTGCAGCGGCGACCCCAAGACCGGCCTGATCAATTCCGGGATCCAGATTCGTTCCGTGTCCGACGGCGAGGCCATGAGCGGCTACCAGATCGACTGCGGTGCCGGCTGGTTCGGCAAGATCTACGATGAGCACCGCCGCAACCGCGTGATCTGGTCGCCCACGCCCGAGCAGCAGGCCGCTCTCGACAAGGTCGTCAATGTCTTCGGTTGGAACGACTACGTGATTCGCTCCGAGGGCACGCGCGTGCGCACCTGGATCAACGGCGTGCTCTGCATCGACTACAGCGAGGCAGACCCGAACATCGCGCTCGACGGCCACATTGCCCCGCAGGTTCACAGCGGCGGCGCCTGCCTGGTGCGTGTCAAGGACATCACGATCGAGGAACTGCCGCCCACCCCAGGCGCACCGACCTGGCAGAGCATCGGCGGCATCCAAGGCATGAAAGCCAAGCTGCCGCCAAAGCCGGCCGCGAACAAGGCGGCTGCGAAGCGTGACATCAGCTACAACGACGTGCAGGGAACGGCACTGACCGCGCAGGAACAGCTCAAAAAATTCCAACTGCCCGAGGGCTATGAGATCGAACTCGTCGTGCAGGAAAGCGAGGGGCTCGGCAAGTTCGTCAGTGTTTATTTTGACCATCGCG
>JBIJBO010000123.1:0-11059 GCA_044345215.1 Prosthecobacter sp.
TCCGAGCTTGGCGATGCCATCGCGGCCGGCCAAAACCAGGGCCTCATCCTCTGGGGCACGCCGGAGTCAAACTCCGTGCTGAAACAACTCCTGCCGCGCCTGCCGCTCAAGTGGGACGCTCAGACGGTCGCCATCGCCGACCAAAGCCACGCCGCCGCCACCCACGTGCCCCTGCTCACCTACCCGGCCCTGAACTCGGCCGGCTTCGAAATCGTGCTCAACAGCGGCCTCACCTTCCGCGAAGCCCACGACCGCACCAACTCCCTGCAGAACCCGAAACTGCCCGACTGGGCCATCCTCGATGTCACTCAGCCGCCCAGCGCCGAAAGCGCCGGCAAAGTCGTCGCCGCCGACTTCTTCGATGACTTCTGGCAGGTCAAACCCGCCAAGCCTTGATCCTTTCCTTCGCCGATCCCGCCAGTCCATGGCAGGAGCACTTGGCTGAACCCCGGCACATTGAGGGCGCGCTGCCACGATTCCACCCACCCGCAAAGTCCAGTGGCCAAAGGCCGAGCCGCCGTGTAACGTAGTGCGCATGCCTGACGTTTTGCGTTTTCTCTGCCTGTCGCTGCTGCTAGCGGCGGCCAGCCCCTGCGCTGCAGCGGCGGCCGACCCCCTGCTGCCGGCACGGAGAGCGCTCGCCGAGGGACAACCCCTCATCGCCGCCGCGCGTGTCACAAGACGCCTCGATGACACTGCCCTGGTTCCCGGAGAGGCTCGTCAGCAGGCCGCCGCGCTGGCAGTGGAAGCATGGGTGCGCGCTGGCGACGGCGCTCGTGCGCTGGAAGTGCTGGCCCGCGAGGAAGTTCCCGGAGCCCCCTACTGGGAAGCTCAGGCCGCCCTGCTCACAGGCGAAGTCTCCCGTGCCGAAGCCGTTTTGACCGGCCGTCTCGATCAGGGTCGCGCCGAACCTCGGGAAAAACTGCTGCTGGCCCGACTCTGCCTGGAACGGGACGATCCAGCCCAGGCACGCGAACTGGCCGACTCGCTGGTCGAAGCCGGCGATCCGACGCTCGCAACACCCGCGCGGCTGCTGCTCGCCGAGGCCCTGCTGCGGGGCGGTGAACCGGCCAGGGCACTGTCCTTTCTGGAGAAGGAAACCTCGGCCGTCGCCCGCCATCTGCGCGCCCGTGCACTCGTCGATCTCGATCGCGCCACCGAGGCCGAAATCCTGCTTGAAGACCTGCTCGACAAGAAGACCGGCGGTGAGGATCTCGCCCATGCCAGCATCCTACTGCTGGCCGAAGCCCGGCTGCGCACAGGAGCAGGCTCGGAAGCGGTCGACAACCTCACGATCTTTCTCGACACCACGCCGCACAGCGACCTCTGGCCGCAGGCCTTCGAATTGCTGGCGCGCGCGCTGGAGGAAGGCGCCACACCCCTGCCCGATGCCGCCCTGCGTTGGGTGGCTGACAGCGGTGCCACTCCGCGTGAAATGTCGCGATCCGCTTCTGAGGCCGGTGTTTTCCGCGGCCATGCCCTCTTCCTGCTGGCCCGCTGGCTACAGGCCCGCGACCGCGGCACGGAAGCCCTTGGCCTGCTCGAGGCGATGATCGAGAGCCTGCCCGGCCACCCCCAGGAAGGCGATGCCATGCGCATGGCCCTGCAAATCTACGGAGCCCGAGGCGATGAGGTCGTCGTGGCCGCCCTCACAGCGCGCTGGCGCCAGCGCTTTGAGGAAAGCGGACCCGCTTTCCTCGACTTCGTCTCGGCCGGCGGTCGCTTCGTGCGCGGCGAGTTCGCAGAGGCCTCCACCCTCTTCCAGGCCGCCGCCGACGCCGCCGCCACCTTGGCCGGCCGTCGCGCCGCCTTGTACAACGCCGGCATCGCGGCCCTGCGTGCCGGTGAGTTTGCGCTCTACCAGGGATTGCTTGGTCAGCTGCAGATCGTCAGCGCCGGTTCCGAGGCCGGTCGCAAGGCGGGCGACAGCGCTGCCGACCTCGAGCTCGACCGCGCCCTGGCGCTGGCGGCGGACGGCCAACCCGGGGCCGCCTCGGGCCTGAACCAGTTCCTGCAAAACCACGTCAATCACCCGCGCGCCCTCGAAGCCTGCCTGGCGCTCGCCGAACTCTCCATGCTGGCCGCGCCAGCCAACTTTGCCATGGCCGAAAAGGCCCTCGCCCAGGCCGACGTCCTGCCCGGTCTCGACGAGGCCCAGCTTCAGCGCATCGCCCTCACCCGGCTTTGGCTTCTCGACCGCCGGGGCGAGTTGAAGACCCTCGCCGAGCAGGGAACCGCTTTTCTGAAGTCGTGGCCGGAAGCCGAGCGGGCCGACGAGGTGCGCATGAAGATTGGCGACGCCTTCTTCCGCCTCGAGAACTTCGCCGCCGCACGCACCGAATTCGAACTGCTACCGCAGGAGCACCCGGAGTCGCCCTACGCCGACAGCGCCTTGTACTTCGCCGCCCTGTCCGCCTCCGCCACACTGACCGAGGAAGGCCAGGCCGCCGCGCTGGAACTCTGGCAAACACTCGCCGAACGCGGGGGCCCGCTCGGCCTCGCGGCTCGCCACCAGCAGGCCCAGGTGAAACGACTGGCCGGCCGCGAGGCGGAGGCCCTGAACCTGATCGAAAGCCTGCTGGCGGAAAAGGATATGCCCGTCGAGATGCGCCGCCAGCTCATCTGCGAAAAAGCTGAGTTGCTGACGCTGATTGGCCGCCCGCACCCGGAGCGGCTCGAGGAGGCGGTCACCGCCCTGCGCTCGTTCTTGTCGGTCGAGGACCTGCCCTACCTCTGGCGAGCCCGCGCCGGCCACACCCTGGCCACCGTGCTGCACACCGCCGGTCGCACCACCGAGGCCCTTGAGGCCTGCCATGAGGTCGTCAACAACGCGCCCATCGGGGGGCCGGCCAACCCGGCCGAGTTCCGGTGGTTCTACCGAGCCGGCTTCTTCGGCATCGAACTGCTCGAGTCCGCGCGCCAGTGGGAATCCGCCGCGCGCCTGGCCGAGAAACTGGGTCGCCCGCGCGGTGAACGAGCCGCCGAAGCCGCCGAACGCGCCACCAAGATCCGCCTCGACCACTTCATCTGGGACGAGAAGAAGTGAGGGACTTTTTCCCCATGCGCCACGCCCCCGTCTCTATGCCGCGACCGCGTCCGCACACTCCTCCGCCGGATAGGTCCAGATCTCGCTGAGCGTCGGATGGTAGTGCGGAATGGTCAGGAAGTCCTGCACCGTGCCGCGGTGATGCATGGCCACAACGACCTCATGAATGAGTTCGGTGGCGTGCGGTCCGGCGACACTGGCGCCAAGAATCTCGCCAGTCGCGCGATGGGCGAGCATTTTCACAAAGCCCTCCGTCTCGCCCATGCACATCGACTTGCCGTGATCGGCAAACGGGTAGCTGGCGGCGACGTAGGGAACGCCGGCCTCGCGCAGCGCGGCTTCGCTGGCGCCGACCGCCGCCACCTGCGGATGGCTGAAGACCCCGAACAGGCGCAGGCGGTAGTCGACCTTTTCCTCGACGGCCTCGCCGCGCAGCAGCCGCATGGCGTTGCGGGCCGCGACCTCGCCCTGCTGGATGGCGATGTGCACGACATCGAGCGGACTGCAGAGATCGCCGGCGGCGAAGACGTGGGCCTGCGAGGTCTGCATCGTCGGCGCCACGCGCACCTTGGCACCCTCGAGGGCGACACCGGCCGCCTCCAGGCCGAGGCCGTCGCTGGCGGGTCGGCGGCCGAGGGCGACGAGGATCTCGGCAGCCTCGGCCCGGTGGACCTCGCCGCCCTGCTCGAATTCGGCCCACTTGCGGCCGCTGTCGCCGCGACCGATGCGCAGCACGCGGGCACCGAGGCGGCAGTCGATGCCTCGCGCGCTGAAGGCTCGCACCACCGCCTCGCCGCACTCCGGATCGACCCCCGTGAGGAACTGAGGACTGCGCTGCAGGATGGTCACGCGGCGGTCCATCGCCTCCAGATAGTGCGCCATCTCCAGGGCAATGGCGCCGCCGCCGAGCACCAGGAAAGCATCCGGCAGGTCGGCCGCATCCAGAACATCGTCGCTCGTCCAGAAGCCCGTTTCCTCCAGGCCGGGCACGGGCGGCAGGTTGGCGACCGAACCGGTGGCCAGGCAGAAGCTGCGGCCGCGCACCTCAAAGGCGGCACCGCCGGCGCGGGGCTCGACCCGCAGCGTGTGAGGGTCGACAAAACCGGCGCGGCCGCGCAGCAGGGTGAAGCGACCGTCCTCCAGCTGGCCGCGGCGGTAGCCGGCGAAGTCGTCGATGAGGACACGCTTGCGCTCGCGGATGGCACGCAGGTCGGGCGACCCGGGGCGGGCCGACAGGCCGAACTCAGCGGCGCGGCGCAGGGTCAGGTTGCGTTCGGCCGACTCGATCAGGGTCTTGCTGGGCATGCAGCCGCGCAGAATGCAAAGACCGCCGAGCTCGTCGGCCCCGTCGACCACCGCCACGCTCAGGCCGAGACCATGAGCGGTGCGGGCGGCGGCATAGCCGGCGCTGCCTCCACCGAGGACAATCAGATCGAAAACGGGCTGGGGGCCGGGGGAATCCATGCCGGCACGCTGCAGCGGGCCACTGGTTCCTGCACCCAAAAACCGTCGATTTCGCCAGAAAAAGCCTTGGCAGGCGGGGGGGGCTTGCTAGCCTGTGAGTCAGCCCATCGAACACGTTTCCGGAGCGGTCTTTTGGACGGATTCAGGCGATGGACAACCCGCACATCTCCATGTCAGAAGAAATCTTTGATTCCATCGGATCAAACCTCACCGCTGTTGCCGCCGACCAAGCCTACGGCGCCGAGCAAATCCAGAAGCTTGAAGGCCTCGAGGCCGTCCGACTCCGGCCGGGCATGTACATCGGCGACCCCGACGAGCGCGGCCTGCATCACTGCGTCTTTGAAGTCGTCGACAACTCGATCGACGAACACCTGGCCGGCTACTGCAGGAACATCTGGATCAGCATTCATTCCGACGGCTCGATCAGCATCCAGGACGACGGCCGCGGCATCCCGGTTGAAATGCACCCGAAGGCGGGCATCCCGACGGTTGAACTGGTGCTGACCAGCCTGCACGCCGGCGGCAAATTCGGCGACGGCGCCTATGAATTCTCCGGCGGTCTGCATGGCGTCGGCGCCAAGTGCGTCAACGCCCTCTCCGACTGGTTCAAGTGCGAGGTCTTCCGCGACGGCAAGATCCACGCCATCGGCTTTGAGCGTGGCCGCACGACGGAACCGCTGACCGTGCTCGGCGACCTCGATGACCCGTCGGTCACAGGCACGAAAATCTCGTTCTATCCGGACGCGACGATCTTCACGATCACAACGACCTTTGTCTTCGAACGCCTGCTCACCCGCCTGCGCGAGCTGGCCTTCCTCAACCCCGGCATCCGCATCACGCTGGTCGACGAGCGCGGCGAGGCCCCGCGCCAGGAGATGCTCTATTATGAAGAGGGCGTGAAGCAGTTCGTGCGCGAGCTCGGCGCCGACAAGGACAAGATCCACCCGGATCCCGTCGCCCTGGCCGGCCGGCGCGAGGTGATGATCGACGACAAGAAGAAGTTCATCCTGGTCGACTGCGTGCTGCAGTGGAACAAGGGCCTGAACGAGCAGACCCTCTGCTTTGCCAACGCCATCCCGAACCCGGACGGCGGCACGCACTACAGCGGCCTCAAGGCGGCCTTGACGAAGGCGGTCAAGGCCTACATCGCCAGCAACCCGAAGAGCTTCAAGGACAAGCTGCCCGACATCGAGAGCGACGACTGCCGAGAGGGCCTCATCTGCGTGCTCAGCGTCAAGCTGCCCAACCCGCGCTTCAACTCGCAGACCAAGGTTAAACTGGTCAACGGGGAGGTCGAGGGCGTCGTCAACTCGATCGTCTACGAGGGTCTGATGCGCCACTTCGACGAAAACCCGGCCACCGCCGTGACGGTGATCGAGAACATCATCATCGCCGCCAAGTCGCGCGAGGCGGCGCGGCGCGCGCGCGAGGCGATCCGCAAGGACGCCATGAGCAGCGGCGGCCTGCCTGGCAAGCTGGCCGACTGCTCGGAGCGCGACCCGGCCAAGACCGAGCTGTTCATTGTCGAGGGTGACTCCGCCGGCGGCTCCGCCAAGATGGGCCGCAACCGCCACAACCAGGCGATCCTGCCCCTGCGCGGCAAGCTCATCAACACCGAGAAGGCGCGCCTCGAAAAGGTGCTGCAGAACAAGGAGGTGCAGACGATGATCACCGCCATTGGCACCGGCATCGGCGGCGACAGCGAGGTCGAGGGCTCCTTCAACATCGACAAGCTGCGCTACCACAAGATCGTCATCATGACCGACGCCGACGTCGACGGTTCACACATCCGCACCCTGCTGCTGACCTTCTTCTACCGGCAAATGCCGGAACTGGTGAAGCGCGGCCACATCTACGTGGCCCAACCGCCGCTCTACCAAGTGACCCGCAAGAAGCGCGAGGAGTACGTCCAGGACGACGCCGAGATGGAGACGATGCTGTTGGAAATGGGCAGCGGCGAAATCCACCTGCGCAACATCGCCGACAGCAGCGTCGTCGCCGACGACAAGCTCAAGGCCATCCTCGACCTGCTGGTGCCGGTCGCCAAGTTCGCGGACATCATCCGCCGCCACGGCGGCGACTTCGAAGCCTACCTGCAGGCGCGCGACGAGGCCAGCGGCAACCTGCCTCATTACATGGTCACCATCCGCGAGGGCAACGAGGTCGGCATCCGCTACTTCCTCGGCAACGAGCAACTGGCCGCCTTCGCCCGCGAGAATCACGACCTGCACCTGTTCGGCAAGCCCGAGGTCGACGCCGACGGCGGTGCCGCGCCAAAGAGCCACCGCCGGGCCAAGCTCATCGAGATCCACGAGGCGCACGGCATGAAGCGCCGCTTCCAGCAGCTCCACGAGCTTGGCCTGCACGTTCACCACTTCAGCAGCCAGGACGAGCCGCTCTTCGAGGTCATCGAGGGCGACGGCGAGAACGCCCGCGTCCATCCCGTGTTCAGCATCCCCGGCATCCTGGACAAGGTCATGGAGATCGGCAAGCGCGGCATGGAGATCAAGCGCTTCAAGGGTCTCGGCGAAATGAACGCCAAGCAGCTCTACGAAACCACCATGGACCCGAACCGGCGCACCCTGCTGCAGGTCAAGCTCGACGAGTCCAACGCCCACGAGGCCGAACGCATGTTCACCATCCTCATGGGCGACGTTGTCGAACCCCGCAAGCACTTCATCGAGGAGAACGCCCTGAACGTCCGCAACCTCGACGTCTGATCCGCCCCCGCCCGAAACGCCTTCGCCGTCCGCCCCCATGCAAGAATCCAACACCCGTCCCATCTCCGTTGCCGACGAGGTCAAGAACTCCTTCCTCGACTACTCGATGTCCGTCATCATCTCGCGCGCCCTGCCGGACGTGCGCGACGGACTCAAGCCCTCGCAGCGGCGCATCCTCTACGCGATGCACGAGCTGGGCCTGTACCCGCCGAAGAAGCAGATGAAGTGCGCCAAGATCTGCGGCGACACCTCCGGCAACTACCACCCGCACGGCGAGGCCGTCATCTACCCGACGCTTGTCCACATGGGCCAGCCCTGGGCGATGCGCGAGACACTGATCGACCCGCAGGGCAACTTCGGCTCGGTCGAAGGCGACCCTCCGGCCGCCATGCGATACACCGAGGCGCGCATGACCTCGCTCGGCGGCACGCTGATGTCCGACATGGACAAGGACACCGTCGACTTCGTGCCGAACTACGACGAGCGCCTGACCGAGCCCACCGTCTTCCCCGCCGCCTTCCCGAACCTGCTCGTCAATGGCGGCACCGGCATCGCCGTCGGCATGGCCACCAACATGCCGCCGCACAACCTCGGCGAGGTCGTCGACGCGGTCTGCGCCCTGGTCGACAACCCGCAGCTGTCGGTCGGCGAGCTTGGCCAGTTCATCAAGGGCCCCGACTTCCCCACGGGCTGCGTCATCCACGGCCTCGACGGCATCCGCGAATACATGGAGACCGGCCACGGCAGCGTGCGCGTGCGCGGCCAGGCGGAGATCGTCGACAACGGCGGTCGAGAGCAGATCATCATCACGGAGATCCCGTACAACGTCAACCGCGCGGAACTGGTCAAGCGCATCGCCGAACTCGCCAACGAGAAGGTCATCACCGACATCACCTCGGTGCGCGACGAGTCCGACGAGAACACCCGCGTCGTCGTCGACCTCAAGCGCGACGCCCGCGCCCAGGTCGTCCTCAACAACCTCTACAAGTTCACCGCGCTGGAGAGCAGCTTCAGCATCCACATGCTCGCCATCGACGGCGGCCGGCCGCGCGTGCTCAGCATCAAGGACGCCATCGGCTGCTACATCGAGCACCGCCGCGAGGTCGTCATCCGCCGCACCCGCTACCTGCTGCGCAAGGCGGAGCAGCAGGCCGAGAAGCTCGAGGCCTACCTGCTCGCCCTCGGCCACCTCGACGACTTCATTCGCATCATCCGCGAGAGCCGCAACCGTGACGAGGCGCGCGCCGGCCTCAAGGCCTACCCGTTCAGCACCGAGACGGCCATGCGCCTCGGCATTCTCCTGCGCTCGCAGCCGAGCATTCAGGGCGACCGCTACGTCTTCACCGACACCCAGGTCGACCAGATCCTCGAGCTGCGCCTGTATCAGCTCACTGGCATGGAGCGCGACAAGGTGAAGGCGGACTACGACGAGCTGCTCGCCACCATCACCGACCTCATGGACATCCTGGCGCGCGAGCAGCGCGTGCTCGGCATCATCAAGGACGAGCTGCAGGCCATCAAGGCCAAGCACGCGACGCCGCGCCTGACCCGCATCGACGCCGCCGGCGGCGGCATCGAGACGATCGACCTGATCCCCAACGACGCCAACATCGTCACCCTCACCCACTTCGGCTACGTCAAGCGCACCGTTGCCAGCGAGTACCGCCTGCAGGGCCGCGGCGGCAAGGGCCTGAAGGGCATGGAGACCCGCGAGGCGGCGACCAAGGAGGACAAGAACGACTTCGTCGAGACGCTGTTCAGCGCCAACATGCACGACTTCCTGCTGTTCTTCACGAACACCGGCCGCGTCTATGTCGAGCGCGTGTACCAGCTGCCCGAAGCGCCGCGCACTGGCAGGGGCCGCAGCATCAAGAACGTGCTGAACCTGCGCCCCGAGGAGAAGATCAACAGCGTCCTCCGCCTCGAAGCCCAGGGCGCCCAGGACGAGGGCATGTGGCGCGAGGACCGCTTCGTGCTCTTCGCCACCAAGGACGGCACGGTCAAGAAAACCGGCCTCGACGCCTTCAAAAACATCCGCAAGGACGGCATCATCGCCATCAACCTCGAGGAGGGCAACGACCTCGTCCAGGTCATCCTCACCGACGGCCAGAGCCAGGTCTGCATGACCACCCACGAGGGCATGTGCGTGCGCTGCGAGGAGGACGACATCCGCGCGGTCGGCCGCAACAGCATCGGCGTGCGCGGCATCCGCATCGACGAGGGCGACCACCTCGTCTCGCTCACCGCCGTCGACCCGAGCAAACAGATGCTCGTCGTCTCCGAAAACGGCCTCGGCAAGCGCACCCCCTTCGAGGACTACCGCCTCACCCGCCGCGGCGGCAAGGGCGTCATCACCATGAACGTCACCGAGAAGACCGGCAAGGTCGTCGCCGCCCTGGCGGTCGCCGACATCGACGAACTCATGCTCATGACCAGCAAGGGTCAAAGCGTGCGCATCCGCGTTGCCGAAATCCGCGAAACGGGTCGCAACGCCCAGGGCGTCAAGCTCATGGACCTCAAGGACGGTGAATTCATCCAGGACGTCGCCACTGTCGTCGCCGAGGAGGAAGAGGAGGAAACCTCCGCCGAGGCCGGCGACAGCATCGAGAGCGAAGCGTCGGCGGCAGACATCGCGCCGTCGGAAGCCGCGCCCGGCGATGACACCCCGTCCGCCGACTGAGATTCTGACCGCGCGCCGGACGGCCCCGCCGTCCGGCCGCTCAGGCCGTCAAATCGACGGCGTGCGGCTCGCGCTCCTCCCAGCGCGCCAGCAGCCAGAGCACGTCAGCCAGGCGGTTGAGGAAGCGCACAATCTCCGGATTCGGCACCTCCTGAGCCGTGCCAGCCAGGTCGATCACCGCGCGCTCGGCGCGGCGACAGGCCGTGCGGGCGACGTCAGCAAAGGCCCCGGACAGCACCCCAGCCTCGCCGGGCAGGGCCCAGCCCTGGAATTTCAACGCGCCCGATGCCTCCAGCCAGGCGACTCGCTCGTCGAGCCAGGCCGTCTTGCCAGCCTCGAACACCGGATGCGTGGCGGCATAACGGGCCTCCTCACCGGGCGGGGTCGCCAACTCACCCATGAGCGTGATCAACCACGGCTGCACGGTTGAAACGCACGCGCGCGTCTCGTCGCGCCGGGCGGTGACCCGCAGCGGGCCAAGGGCGGCGTTCAACTCATCGACCGCACCCAAAGCGTGCACACGCGGGTGCGACTTCGACAGGCGGCAGCCGAACAACAAATCCGTTTCTCCGGTATCTCCCTTGCGCGTGCTGATGGACATGAGGCCCAGTTACGCCGCAAACCGCCACCCCGCCTGCGCAACTTGCCACTTTCGTGCGAAAAGCGGCAATCCTTGTGCCAATTTGGCGAAATGTGAGAATGCGTCGCAATAACTTCTTGACGGCCTGCGTACTCACGCCAGATTTCCGCACCCACGCCATGTCGCACCTCGCCGTTCCCGCCTCCGCCCTGCTGGCCGTGCCCGGGGCTCGCGCACGCCAGAGCCCGGCCGCAGCCAACGCCGAGGGCTGGCGCTTCCTCAATCGCGAAGAAAGCTTTGCCCCGCTCGCCTGGCTGGTGGCGGTGACCGGCAGCTTCCTGCTGGTGGGTCTTGCCGGCCTGATCCGCGAGGAGGGGCCCTTCACCATCGAGCTCGGCAGTGCCGGCCTGCCCGCCGGCCAGGAACTGGCCAGCCAGGAAACCACGATGGCCGAACTGCAGGCCATGGAAACCGTGGAGGAAACCGCGGTCAGCGAGCCGGTCGAAGTGCCGCTGGAGATGCCGACGCCGAACGAGATGTCGCCGGAACTGGCCGACCTGCCCGAGCTG
>JBIJBO010000124.1:0-10996 GCA_044345215.1 Prosthecobacter sp.
CGCCAAGATCCTGCGCGAAAAAATCATCGAGCCCGGCCGGGTCTCCTTTCCGGCGGCCATCCGCCACAACTACAATCTGCTCTACCTCGCGGTGAAACCCAGGGCGGAGCCCGTTGCCGCAGCGAAGACTGCCGCAGCACCGACCGCACCGGCTCCGGCAACGCCGCAAGAAGCTCCCCAGGCACCCGTGCCAACCCCGGGTCTCCAGGCACCCACGGCACCGAACGCAGCCATGCCAGGGACGGCTCCCAGCGTGCCGGCACCCGCCACCACGACGCCGCCCGCTTCAGGCCAAGCGGCACCTGCGAACCGCCCGCCACCCCTGCCGCCCACGGGCGCCACCCCCGGTCCCAGCCTGCCCATGCCAACCCAAGCCAATGCCGACGCCACACGGGCTTCGTCCCGACCTGCCGAGGTAGCCGCCCCCAAACCGATTCCGCTGCCGGAGATCAAGCCCTATGATCCAGGCCGGGCGGCCATCACACCCCTGCCGCCTCCCAAGGAAAAATCGCTCCTGCTGGAGCACGGCGACGACTTGCTCAAGATGGCACGCCGCTATGTGCTGGAGTAGTCGCGGAGCAAAGCCGCCCGTCAGCTCCGGCCCGCCTGGCGAATCAGCGTCTGCATGACGCCCTGAACCTGCAGTTCGTTGACTGGAATCAGGTCAGGGAATGCGGGGTTTTCCGCCTGCAGGTAGGGTCGGCCGTCCTTGACGAGGTAGCGCTTCAGCGTCGTTTCACCATCGATCAACGCAGCCACGATGTCGCGCGGACGCGGTTCGCGCGCCTCGACGATGACGAGGTCACCGTCGCAGATGTTGGCACCAATCATGGATTCGCCGCGCACCTTCAGCGCGAACACCCGGGCGCCCTTGCGCAGGCCAAGGGTCTGGACATCGACCGCGATCGAGCCGTCGGCGTGCTGCTCCTGCATCTCGCCATACCCGGCGGCAATGCTGCCAAACACCGGCACGTTGACAATCTCCGCCCGGCCCAGGTCCTCGGGAAACACCACCGCGCGCGCCTTGTGCGAATGGCGCTGAATGACGCCCTTTTTCTCGAGCGCGCGCAGGTGACTCATCGCCGCCGTCTGGCTCGCGAACCCGAAATGCTTCTGGATGTCGCGCGTGCTCGGCATGACACCGTATTCGCGTTGGTAGCTGCGCAGGTATTCCAGCAGCTCGTGCTGCCGGTCGGTGATTTTGCGGGCGGCTCGGGGCATGGTTGTGTGTTTTTGTTCGCTTGAACAGTCGGCCGGGTAGACGTCAATGCAAGCCGTTTCGCGCATTTTCCGTCGGCCGGCTCCGCCTTCCCTTTGCACGTGGCGGACGTCTGGGCAAAACTGCCCGCCGTGCCCTCTTCCCGCCTCCTCTTTCTTGCTTTGTTGCTGAGTGCGGCCACCCACGGCCAGGACAAGCCCGCGGTGCCTTCGCTCAACCTGGCGCCGCCGGAGATTGCCGGCACCCTGCCGCCGGACACGACCGTCTTAGCCCAGAAAGCGGCGAAGGCCTTTGGCGACCGCAACTGGACAGCTGCACGTGCCGCCTATCAGGAAATGCTGCAGGTCGACGACAAGAACGCCCTGGCTTGGGCCAATCTCGGCGCGGTCGAGCAGCAGGCCGGCAACACGCGGGCTGCGCAGGACTGCTTCGAGACCTCGGTCAAGCTCAACCCGCGCCTCAGCCAGTCGTGGAACGCCCTCGGCCTGATCCACTCGGGCAAGGGCGACCTCTATCTGGCCATCTCCGCCTTCAGCCGCGCGATCCACGAGGATCCGACCGACGCCCGTGCCCACAACTACCTCGCCATTGCCGTGAAGAACCTCGGCTGGACCGATGCCGCCCAGGCGGCTCTGCTGCGCGCCATCGAACTCAACCCGGAGTACGGCATCGCCCACTTCAACCTCGCCCTGCTTTACCTCGACCAAAAACCTCCGTCGGTGGAACTCGCGCGCCGGCACTACGAGAAGGCCCTGTCCCTCGGAGTCGAAAAGGACGAGATCGTCGAGCGGAGGCTGAAGGAGTGAGCTGGGATCTGACTGGCGCGCTGAATGACCTCGAGTCGTCGGGCCTGCGCCGGCATCTGCGCGTGCTGGAGCCGGCCACCGAAACAAGCGTGTGCTGCGATGGCCGCGAACTGCGCAATTTCGCCTCCAACGACTACCTCGGACTCGCCGGCTCGGCCTTTCTGCGCGAGGCCCTGGCGGGTGCCGTGCAGGCCTGGGGGGCGGGTGCCGGCGCCTCGCGCCTGGTCACCGGCACAAGCCGGGCCCATGCCGAACTCGAGGTCGCCCTGGCGCGCTTCAAGGGCACCGAGGCCGCCCTCAGCTTTGCCAGCGGCCACGCCACCGCCCTTGGCACCCTGCCGGCCCTGCTCGGAGCGGGCGACACGATCCTGCTCGACAAGCTCAGCCACGCCTGCCTGGTCGATGCCGCGCGGCTGAGTGGCGCCACGATCCGCGTTTTCCCGCACAACCAGCTCGGCAAGCTCGAGCGCCTGCTCGCTGGCGCGCGCGGCCGCGTGCTCATCGTCACCGAATCGGTGTTCAGCATGGACGGCGACACCGCGCCCCTGCGTGAGATCGTCGAACTCAAGGACCGGCACGGCGCCTGGCTGCTCGTCGATGAGGCCCATGGCGTCGGTGTGCTCGGCCCGCAGGGGCGCGGGCTGGCGGCCGCGTCAGGCCTGGAGGGCCGGATCGAACTGCAGATGGGCACGCTCAGCAAGGCGCTGGGCCTGAGCGGCGGCTACCTCGCTGCGGCGCAACCCGTGATCGACCTGATGGTCAACCGGGCGCGCAGCTTCATCTACTCGACCGCTCCGCCCCCGGCCCTGGCGGCGGCCGCCCTGCAGGCGCTCGCCTGGACCGCTGGGCCCAATGGCGATGCGGCGCGAACACGGTTGCGCGCGAATGTCGAGCGCCTGGCCACAGCCCTGGAACTGCCGGTGCCGCCGGCAGCCATCATGCCCGTCATCCTCGGCGACGAACGCGCGGCGCTCGCAGCGGCCGAGCGCCTGCTCGACGCCGACTTTCTCGTGCCGGCGATCCGCTATCCGACGGTCGCCCGTGGTTCCGCGCGCCTGCGTGTGACGCTGACAGCGGCGCAGGCACCGGCGGAGATCGACGCGCTCGCGCAGGCACTCAGGGTGTCGACCCCGGCTCCCCGCGCAAAAGCTGGCGGCCGTTGAAACGCTCCTTCGGGTGAAAGAGCCAGCCCGGCGACTCACGCTTCACCTCGTAACGGCGCAGCACGAACTCGGGCAGGGCCATGTTGCTGTTCGGATCGTAGACGCGGCGGCCGGAATAGTGCCCCCAGAGGCGGTACTCACGGTTGTGATCGCTGCCATAGGCAGGGCCGTCGCCCGCCGGCATTTCCGGCAGACGGTCCGGCTGGCGCACAAGCCGCTCATTGACCATGACCAGCCGGCTTTCCTCCCAGCTTTCTCCCGGCCGCCGCACGTAGCCCCAGAAGTGGGTGTTGGGGATGTGAAAACGACGGCCAATGTAGTAGTCGCCCGGTGCCTCGGCGGCGATCTCGAGACGCCGGTATTGCCGCTGCTGCTCCACGTAGGGATCGGTGGTCTGGCAGGAGGCCAGCAGCAGCAGCACCGGCAGGAACAGGAGGAGGCGAATCATGCTCTCCATGCTGGGAGCGCGGCGGCGGCGGTGCAAACAAAACTTCATCCGCCCCGCCGGCCGGACAGCGGTGAAAACAGCGTGTCAGCGCGACGGCACCTGCACGAGGCCTGAGCCGGTCTGCTCAGCCGGGGCACCAGTGGGCTTGGCATTGGCGGCGAGCGCCTTGAGGATGCCCTGGCCGGAATAGCCCCAACCGAGCATGGTTGCCACGACCCCGCTGGTGATCGCCGCCGCCTGAGAGGTGCCGCTGCTGATGACGCGCTGGTTGTCGCGGTAGGCCGAGACGATGCCAACCCCAGGGGCGGCCACCGCAAGGCCGGAACCGGAGTTGGAAAAGAAGGCCTGCACGCCGTTCGCATCGACCGCGGCGACGCTCACAACGCCGGAATAAGCGGCCGGATAGGCAAGCGCGCTGGCCTGGTCATTGCCGGCGGCGGCGATGATGACCACCCCGCGTCCGAGGGCATACTCGACGGCCCGGCGCAGGACCGGCGCGTCGGCATTCGTGCCGAGGCTGATGTTGATGACGCGCGCCCCCTGATCGACCGCCGCCAGGATGCCCTGAGCCACCAGGGCGGTGGTGCTTTCGCCCTTGGCATCGGCCACCCGGATGTCGAGCAGGCGGACAGCCGGCGCAACGCCGCCCTCGGCCGGGTCGGCCCCGGCGATGAGCGAGGCCATGGCGGTGCCGTGGCCATTGAGTGGCTGGCCATCCTGGACGAGGTCGGTACGGCTCAGGCGCAGCTGTTCGAGCTGGGGGTGGTCGGTGATGCCGGTGTCAAGCACGGCCACCGTGATGCCGCGGCCCCAGTCGCTGCGGTCGCGCCCGGCGCCGACCGCCTCCAGGCCGCTGGTGCCAAAGGGCCGCGCGCCGCCGGCATTGTCGGGATCCGTCTCCGGCAGGCGCGGCAGGGCTGGCACCCAGGCGAGGTAGTTGGGGCCGACGCGGTCAAAGCCACCCCCGACGAGTTCGCTGGCCAGGGCGCGACCGTCGCCGACAAGAACGCGGGCGGTGAGCAGTCGCGGATCGGCGGGCAGCAGTTCGATGCCGGCACGGGCGGCACGCGCCCGGAAGGCCTCAAGCTCGGCGGGCGTGGCGAAGCTGATCAGCAGTTCGTCGGGTGCGGCACCCGGCGTGCGCCCGAGTTCCAGGATGCGGCGCAGCAGCTCATCGAACACGCTCGGCGGCACCGGCTGGGTCAGGTCGGGGCCGCGCGGCGCGGGCGCGACCGCAGCGTGCGGTGCCCGGGCTGGCAACGCCCTGCCCGCCATCGTGTTCGGCGGCACGGTCGTTACGACCGCCAGACGGCTGAGCAGGGCCAGCGCCAGCACAAGTGCCGCGGCGGCGAGCAGAACCCAGGGCAGTCCTTTTTGCATGAGACTTCAGACTGCCGCGGGTGGCCGCGCGTTTCATCTTCTTTTCCAGCCCGGGATTTTGGGGCTTGTGCCCTGGCACGCGGCTTTCTAGTCTGCCGCCCATGTCGAAGTCGAAAGAAGCCTGGGGATCGCGTCTCGGAGTCATCATGGCCGTCGCCGGCAGCGCGGTGGGCCTCGGCAACTTCCTGCGCTTTCCGGGCCTGGCGGCCCAATACGGCGGAGGCGCCTTCATGCTCGCCTACGCGATCAGCTTCCTCATCATCGGCCTGCCGATCGGCTGGGCGGAGTGGGCGATGGGACGGTATGCGGGCAGTCTCGGCTACAACTCCTGCCCGGGCGCCTTCGCCGCCATCATCCGCCGCCCCTGGGCCAAGTATGCCGGCGTCATCGGCGTCATCGTTCCAGTGGTCATCTACATGTACTACGTCGTCATCGAATCCTGGTGCCTGGGCTACGCGGCAAATTTCTGGGCGGGCAACCTCCACCTCAAGGACGCCGATGAGACCGTCGGACGCTTCGCCGCCTTCACCGGTGCGGCCGGCGACGGCACGGCGATGCGCCTCGAGGCCGGCCATGTGCTGCCCTGGCTGGTCGGCGTCTTCCTCTTCAATTTCTGGTTGATCTACCGCGGCATCGCCGGCGGCATCGAAAAAATGTGCAAGATCGGCATGCCCCTGCTCATCCTGCTGGCGCTGATCATCCTCGCCCGCGTGCTCACCCTCGGCGCCCCCGACCCGGCACGACCACACGACAGCGTCGGCAACGGCCTCGGCTATCTCTGGAACCCGACCAAGGTGATGATGATGAAGGCCGTGCCGGCACCGGCAGAGCGCCCGCGCGAGGTGGTCGGCGCGGCAGCTCTCGAGGCCGCCCGCGCCGAGGTGGCCGCCAGCGGTGGCGCGCTCGTCCTGCGCGAGGTCGGCGTGCTCGAACAGCTGCGCAACCCGCGCCTGTGGCTGGCCGCCGCCGGCCAGATTTTCTTCAGCCTGTCGGTCGGCTTCGGCGTCATCATCGTCTACGCCAGCTACATGAAGCGCAGCGACGACGTCGTACTCAGCGGCCTGACCGCCAGCAGCGCCAACGAATTCTGCGAGGTCGGCCTCGGCGGCCTGATCACCGTGCCGGCGGCGGTCGCCTTCCTCGGCGTCGCCGGGGTCGCCGGCCAGGCGGGGGTCGGTCTCGGCTTCAAGGTGCTGCCACTCGTGTTCGCCAAGATGCCGGCCGGCGACTTCTTCGGCGGCGCCTTCTTCTTCATGCTCTTCCTGGCAGCCGTCACCAGCTCGATCTCGATGCTGCAGCCCGGCATTGCCTTCATTGAGGAAGCGCTCGGCGTTGGCCGCCGGCTGTCGGTCAGCCTGCTCGGCCTGCTCACCTGCCTCGGCTGCGGCTTCGTCCTCTACTTCAGCGGCGACCTCAAGGCGCTGGACACCCTCGACTTCTGGGTGGGCACCTTCCTGATCTTCGCCCTGGCGACGATTCAGATCCTCGTCTTCGGCTGGATCTGGGGCATCGACCGCGGTTTCGCCGAGCTGGACCAAGGGGCAGCCCTGCGCGTGCCCTGGATTTTCCGCCCCATCATCCGCTGGGTTTGTCCGGCCTTCCTGCTGGGTGTCTTTGGGCTTTGGTTCCTTCAGGAAATCCTCGGCGTCGACCTCAGTTCCGGTGCGGCCGGCGGTGTCTCCAACTACGTCACCGACCTGTTCGGCGCCAAGGCCAGCCTGCCCGCCCAGCTGAGCCTGGCGCTGGTGGCCGTCATCGCCACCTTCTTCTGCCTGATCACAGCCCGAGCCCGCGCCTTCCGTCGCGCCGAGCAGGGCCTTGCCAAGGATGCCGACTGAACCCTCACCACCCTTCCAATGACTTCCGCCGGCCTGCTCGTCATGCTGTTCTCCGTCAGCACCGTCGCCAGTCTCTTCGGCTGGTGCATCTGGAAAGTGTTGACCACCCCGAACGAAACCGAACGCCTTCACGGCGTGGAATTCGACACGCCAGACATCAAAAACGACCGCTAACCCCGGGCCGCGTCAGCAACCGCCAAGCCCAAACTTGTCGAGCTGGTCCTCAATGATCTTCTCGCAGGCCGCGAGCTGGCGTTCGCGCTCGCGGCGACCCTCGTCGGCGATCGCCTGCAGGGCGTCGATGTCGTAGAGATACACGCCTTCGATCTCGTTGACGCGCGGATCGACGTCGCGCGGCACGGCGATGTCGATGATCAGCAACGGCTCCCAGCGGCGCTTGCGCATCACCTGGCGGATCTGCTCGGGATGAATCACGAAGTGCGGTGCACTGGTGCTGGAGATGATGACGTCGACCTCGTGCATGGAGGCCTCCCATGCATCGAACTTGATCGCCGATCCCTTCATCTCCGTGGCGAGCTCGACGGCGCGCTCGTGGTTGCGGTTGGAGACGATGATGCTCTTGGCACCGCGCGAGAGCAGGCTCTGCGCGCAGGTGCGGCTCATCTCGCCGGCACCGATGAGCATGACCCGGCACTCGCGCAGGTCGTGGATCTTCTCCGCGAGATCGACCGCGACGCTGCCGACGCTCGTCGAGCCGCGCTGGATGCTCGTGTCGTTGCGCACCTTCTTGCCCGTGGCGAAGGCGCGCTGGAAGAGCTTGTTCAGCACGCGGCCGGTGCTGCCGGCCTCATGGGCCGTCTTGTAGGCGGCCTTGACCTGGCCAAAAATCTCCGTTTCGCCGAGCACCATGCTGTCGAGGCCGCTGACCACGCGGAAAAGGTGGCGGGCGGTTTCGGTGGAGCCGAGTCCGTAGGTGACCAGGGCCTCGGCCTGGTCGGGTGCCAGCTCGAAGCGCCGCACCAGGTGCTCACGCAGGGCGGCCTGGGCCTCGGCGCTGTCGTCGAGGCGGTGCGCGGCGTACAGCTCGACGCGGTTGCAGGTGCTGAGCACCACGCTTTCGCTGAAACCGGGCAGATCGAGCACCTCGCGCACGGCCACCGGCACCTGGGCCTCGGGAAACGCCACCTTCTCGCGCACCTCCACGGGGGTGGTGCGGTAGTTCAGGCCCAAACAGACCAGGTGCTCGCTCGTGTCGGTCGGTTCGGGCATGGATCAGGTGACAAGCCAGAGGGAAACCAGGGGAATGACAAAGCCGAGCGCCGCCAGCCAGGCCGTCTGCCGCGGCGACAGGGCGTGGCGCCAGATCACCAAGCTGATGAGCGCGTAGAGTCCCCAGACGCCCCAGGCGACGACGAGCTTGGGGCCGGTCACGGGGTTGGTCAGGCGCAGACTGACGAGCAGACTGACAGTGAGCAGGATGACGCCGAGCAACACCATGCGCTGGATGCCGCGCGCCAGGCCCTGGATCGGGGGCAGCTGATAAAACAGGCCGCCGATGAGGTGGCGCTTGAGCAGTCGCTCCTGCAACAGGTACATCACCCCGGTGACGCAGGCGAGGGCGAAGGCGGCGTAGGCAATCAGGGCAAGGGCGACATGCACCTCGACCAGGGCGTCGATCTTGCCCTTGGCTGCGTAGGCGGGAAAGGCGTCCGGCACGACAAAGGCGAGCCCCTGCATGGCGACCAGCAGCGGCGCGGTGAACATGCCGAGCAGGGACACACGAAAAGGCGACCCGACCAGGAAATACAGCAGGGCAATGCTCCAGGCGATGAAGACCAGGATGTCGGACAGGCTCTTCATCGGGCACTGTCCGACCTCATGGCCGCGCAGGTACACGGCCGCCGTCTGCAGGCCGAAGCCGGCCAGCATGGCGACGAGCTGGGCGCCGCGGCCGCGCTGCCACTGGCCGCTGGCCAGGGCGCGCAAGGCCGGCACCACTCCGGCCAGAAAGGCCAGGGTGGAGAGCGCGAGCAGCAGTCGGTCGAGCGGCATGGGGGAAGGATCAGTTTCGCGCGGGCAGCCCGCCCTGCAACCGGGAAGAAGCACCGGACGGTGGACGGCAGACGTGCCAGGTTCCAGTTTTCAAGTTCCAAGTTGGCCCATCTCCCATCTACGATCTCCCATCTCCTGCACCGCTCTCAGGCGGTGCCTGGCTCCAGCGCACCTCGCGGCGCACGCCGATCGTGTGAAAGCGGGCATCAGCCTCGCAGATCAAGCCCCCGGCATCGAAACTCAGGCCCCCGGCCTCCAGCCTCCGCTGCTGCTCTCGGGGCAGTTCCCGGATCATGGCCAGACGGACCAAGGACCGGCGCCGATGCAAGGGCAGCGGGCCATGGCTCAGCCTAGCCCGGACCGCCGCCCTGCCAAGCTCGATTCAGGCGAAGCGGTTCTCGATCACGACCTCCTCGTAGGGCAGCTGACCGGGCTTCGGCCACGCGGGCTGGGTGCCCTTGCCGATGGCGACCATGAAGCTGATGACATGGTCCTCGGGCAGGCTGATGAGGCGGGCGACGGCGTCGAAGTCAAAGCCGTCCATCGGACAGGAGTCGTAGCCGAGTTCCTTGGCGGCGAGCATGAGGGTCATGCCGGCCAGACCGCAGGAACGCATGGCCTCGTCGCGCTGCACCTGCTCGCGGCCCTCGTAATAGTGTCCGATCGCGGGCACGAGGAAATCCTGCACCGGCTGGGGGGCGTCCTTCCAGTAGCGTTCGGGCGACTTGCGCCAGGCACCGAGGTCGGCGCACAGCACCACCAGCAGGGAGGCGTCGGTGACCTGAGCCTGGTCCCAGGCGACCGCACGGATCTGCCGGCGCACTTCGGGATCGCTGACGACGACAAAGCGCCAATGCTGGAGGTTGAAGGCGGTCGGGGCCTGCATCGTGGCGTGGAGGAGCGTGCGGATTTCGTCCTCCGTCAGGCGGTGTTCAGGATCGTAGTGCTTGATGGCGCGGCGGGCGTGGATGGCTTCGAGGGTGTTCATGGGATTGGGGAAGGATAACGACAGGCAAGTTTGGCACGGTCGCAGCGACCTGTCAGGCGCCGCGGGCCGGGATTCCTGCACCGCAAGATGAGGCCGCGGCGAGCGCGGGGTAATCGGTGTAGCCCGCCGCGCCCGGCGTGTAAAAGGTCTCCGGATGCGGCGCGTTGAGCGGCGCAGCGGCGGCGATCCGCTCAGGCAGGTCGGGGTTGGCCAGGAAGGGCACACCGAAGGCGACCGCATCGATGCGGCCGGCGACGATGTCGCGTTCGGCCTCCTCGCCGGTGTAGCCAATGTTGCCAACGAGAGTGCCGGCAAAGTTTGCCCTCGCCGTGGTCAGCACATCGCCCTGCTGGAGACCGTAGAGATCCGAGCGCATGACATGCAGGTAGGCGAGTCCCCGGGCAGCCGCCTCGCGCGCCACATGCGCGGTGAGGGCCACCGGATCGCTGTCGCGCATGGCGTTGAAGCTGTTGAGGGGCGAGATGCGCAGGCCGACGCGGTCGGGACCCCAGACTTCGTCGACGGCGTCGACCACCTCGAACATCAGCCGCGCGCGGTTGGCCAACGACCCGCCATAGGGACCGGAGCGCAGGTTGGAGCCGTCGCGCAGGAACTCGTCGAGCAGGTAACCGTTGGCGCCGTGGATCTCGACGCCGTCAAAGCCGGCCGCACGGGCGTTGGCGGCCGCCTTGCGGAAGCCTTCGACGATGCCCGGGATCTCGTCGTCACGCAGTTCGCGCGGCACGACGTAGGGCTTCTTGCCCTCGGGCGTGTGCACCTCCTCGCCGGTGATGGCGATCGGGCTCGGCGCCACGGGCTGGGCGCCGCCGTTGAGCAGCGGGTGGCAGGCGCGACCGCCATGCCAGAGCTGCAGAACAATCCGCCCGCCGCGGGCGTGCACGGCCTCGGTCACGGCCTGCCATCCGCGCACCTGCGCCTCAGAATAGATGCCGGGTTCCATCCAGAAGGCGGAGTTGCCCTGCTGGACCATGGTGGCCTCGGCGATGATCAGGCCGGCTCCGGCGCGCTGGGCGTAGTATTCGGCCATGATCGGCGTCGGGTTGTGCTCGGCATCGGCGCGACAGCGCGTCAGCGGGGCCATCAGCACACGGTTGGACAAGGCCAGAGCGCCGGCTTGGAG
>JBIJBO010000208.1:0-5369 GCA_044345215.1 Prosthecobacter sp.
GGCGAGGTCTGGCTCGCCTCCGGACAGTCGAACATGTACTACACGATGAATCGCTCGCCGGAGTACGCCGGGCTCATTGCCGAGTCGAACCATCCCGGTCTGCGCATGTTCAACGCCCCGCTCGTCACCGCGGTGGAACCGCAGGAGGACATCGCCGGCACATGGACCACCGCCACGCCCGAGAACGTGGCCAACTGGTCGGCGGTCGCCTTCTTCTTCGCGCGCAAGTTGCACCTGGAACTCGGTGTGCCGGTCGGTGTGCTGAAAACCGCCTGGGGCGGCAAGCCGGTGGAGACTTTCACCAGTCGCGAGGCCCTGAACACCCTGCCGGGCACCAAGGCCCTGGTCGATGCGCTGCTCCAGGAGGACGCCGCCTACGATCCCGCCAAGGCGCAGGCCGCCTATGAAGAGAAGCTCGCCCAGTGGCAGGCCACGATGGCTGCCGCCAAGGGCAAGTCATTGGCGGAGCGGCGTCGCCTGCCCAAGAAGCCGACCCCGCCCAAGCGCCCGCTCGACACCGAGGGCCGGCCCGGCGTGCTGTTCAACGCCATGATCCATCCCTTCGTCGGCTACAGTCTGCGCGGTGCGATCTGGTACCAGGGCGAAGGCAACGCCAAGGCCGGCGCGGTGCCTTACGACCAGACCCTGCCGCTCATGATTGGCAACTGGCGTCAGCGCTGGGGCGATGACTTTTCGTTCCACTACGTCCAGCTTGCCGCCTACCGTGCGCCCTCGACCGCGCCCGGCACGCCCGATCCCTGGCCGTTGCTGCAGGATCGCATGCGCCTTGTGCTCGCCAAGACGCCGAAGACCGGCATGGCGATCACCAACGACGTCGGGGAGGCCGACGACATCCATCCGAAGAACAAGAAGGATCCCGGAGAACGCCTGGCGCTCTGGGCCCTGGCCCGGGACTACGGCCGCGACCTGGTCTATTCCGGCCCGCTCTACCGGGAAAGCCGGGTCGAGGGCAGCGCCGTGCGGGTGCTGTTCGATCATGCCGGCGACGGCCTGCGCGCCCGCGATGGCGGCGCCCTCAAGCGCTTTGAGATCGCCGGAGCCGACAAGGTTTGGCACTGGGCCGAGGCCGAGATCGCCGGTCCCGACAGCCTGCTCGTGCGCAGTTCCGTGGTCGCCGCGCCGGTGGCCGTTCGCTACGCATGGGCCTCCAACCCCGAGGGCGCCAACCTCATCAACAGCGCCGGCTTGCCCGCCTCGGTCTTCCGCACCGACACCTGGGACGACGTCGAGCCCAAGGTCGATGCCGCCGCGGCGTCGGCCGCCGCTGCCGCCACCGCCCGTCGCGCCCTCGGCGCCGAGATCCGGGCCCTGGCCACCGAGCGCGACACCCATCCGCGCGGTTCCCCCGAGTATCAGGCCAGGCAGAAGCGCTTTCTTGAACTCATGGCACGTTTCAAGGCAGGCGCGCGGCCGTGAGCTTCGCGCATTTTCGGGAAAGCTGGTCTGCTGGAGGAAACGCCCGCCGAGTCATGAGCCTGGGTTCCAAGAGACGGGCAGGCAGGAACAGTCAGCTGTGCTGGTTGGAGGGATTTGGAACAACGAAGACGCGAGAAATTTGAGACCCGGGCCGGCGTTTCCATGCGCCCATGCTTCGCCTGTTTTTTTTCCTGTTCCTGCCCTCTTTGTTGGCGGCGCAGCCGATGAACCTGGTCTTCATCCTCGCGGATGACCTCGGCTGGAGCGACACAACGTTGCATGGCACGACAAAGTTCTACCACACGCCGAACCTTGAGCGCTTGGCGCGGCGGGGCATGACCTTCACGCGGGCCTACTCGGCCAGTCCGCTCTGTTCGCCCACCCGCTCCGCCATCCTCACCGGCCTGAGTCCGGCGCGCACGGGCATCACGACGCCGAACTGCCACCTGCCGCAGGTGGTGTTGGAGGCAAAACCGGGCAAGTCGGCGCCAGCGACCAAGCACGCCATCTCGCCGGAGACGGTGACACGCCTGAAGACCGAATACCGCACGCTTGCCGAGGTCTTCCGTGACGCGGGTTATGCCACGGGTCACTTCGGCAAGTGGCACCTCGGCGCCGAACCGTATTCGCCGCTGGAGCAGGGTTTTGACGTCGATGTGCCGCATCATGCCGGACCCGGCCCGGCCGGCAGTTTTGTCGCGCCTTGGAAGTTTGCGGATTTCAAGGAAAAAGCGCCCGGCGAACACCTCGAGGATCGGATGGCGGCCGAGGCTTCGGCCTGGATGGAGCAACAGCGCGATCGTCCTTTCTTCCTCAACTACTGGCAGTTCAGCGTGCACGCCCCCTTCGATGCGAAGAAGGCGCTCGTCGAAAAAAACCGCGCGCGGGTCGATCCGTCCGATGCGCAGCGCAGCCCGACTTACGCGGCCATGGTCGAAAGCCTGGATGACGCGGTCGGCACCCTGCTCGACACCGTCGATCGCCTGGGCCTCGCCGAGCGCACGGTGATCGTCTTCACCTCCGACAACGGCGGCAACATGTACAACGAGATCGACGGCACCACGCCGACCAGCAACCGGCCGTTGCGCGGTGGCAAGGCCACGATGTTCGAGGGCGGCACGCGCGTGCCCTGTCTCGTCGCCTGGCCGGGGCTGGTGGCCGCTGGCAGTCACAGCGTCGAGCTGGTGCAGAGCGAGGACTTTTTCCCGACGCTGGTGGCGGGCCTGCTCAGTCAGGAGCCGCCGCCTGGCGATGGTGTCAGCCTGCTGCCGGCCCTGCGCGGCGAGCACTTGGCGCGCGAGGCAATCTTTCAATACTTCCCCCACGATCCCGGCGTGCCCGACTGGCTGCCGGCCTCGGTGTCGGTGCATCAGGGTGACTGGAAATTGATCCGTCTTTTCCATGCCGGCACCAACGGCGCCCATCGCCACCTGCTCTTTGATCTCGTCAAGGACCCGGGCGAAAAGAACAACCTCACTGCCGCCGAACCCCGACGGGTCGCGGAACTGGATGCGCTGATCGAGGGATTCCTCGAACGAACCGGCGCCGTGCGGCCGCTGCTGAATCCGGCCTTTGATCCGAGCAAGTACCGACCCGAGCTCGAAGGCAAACCGGCGTCCAAGGCGGCGAAAAAGGCGGCGCCGACCGTGGCAGGCTGGCAGGTCGGCGCGCAGTCGCAATTGCGGCGGGAGGGCGGGGAATTGGTGATTCAGTCCACCGGTGGGGATCCCTGGATCAGCACGCGCAGACTGCCCAAGGGAGTAAAGGGCCCCTTCCGGTTGGAACTCAGCCTGAGCAGCCATTCGCGCGGCGAGGCGCGGGTCTACTTCGCAACCCCGACCGCCCCCGCCTTTGCCCGCGAGCGCAGTCTGCCGCTGGTCGTGACCCACAGCGGCAAGGTCGAGACCGTGAAGGTGGACCTGCCGGTCGAGCAACTGACCGCTTTACGCCTCGATCCTTCCACCGCTCCCGGCACCGTGCGTGTGACGCACTTGGTACTGATTGATGCCGAAGGCGCGCGGCAAGAGCTGCTGCCGTGACAGGAGGCAGGTTATCGGGCACAGTGAAAGCAGAGATGGAAACGTGGATGAGACGCACCCGGGACAACGATGGGGGCCAGAAGCTCACGAAGGCTCTCTCGGTTTCCAACCTGCTCCGTGCCAGACGCTTTCAAGGTCATTTGTTGAGGCGAAGTTGAGGCTCAACCCTCGGCCGGCAGCAGCACCACGTCCTCGGGGGAGACCGCCAGGCGCACCTCGGTTTCGCCGGGGCGACGCAGCACGCGCGGGTTTATCTCGCAGATCTGCAGCTTTGGGCCGCCCGTCACCTGTACCTCATACTGGGCGGTGGCGCCAAGGTAGGTGAGGTCGGTGATGTGTGCTGATAGCCGGTTGATGGCGTCGGATGGGGGATCGAAGAAGAGTGCCTCCGGACGGATCGACAGCAGCACCCGCGTGCCAGGGGCAGGGGCGGTGCCGCTGGCCCGACCGAGCAGCCTGCCAAACGTCGTCCACACCTCCTGTTGGCTCTCAGTGACAACGGCGCCGGCGGTGGCAGGAACGAGGTTGGTGCTGCCGATGAAATCGGCCACCATGCGGCAGCTCGGGTCGCGATACACCGTCTCGGGCGTGCCGACCTGGGCGATGCGGCCGGCATCCATGACGGCAAGGCGGTCGGCCATGCTCAGGGCCTCGTCGCGGTCGTGAGTGACATGAACCGCGGTCAGGCCGAATTCCTTGACGATGCGGCGGATCTCGGCGCGCATCTCGTGGCGCAGCTTGGCGTCGAGATTGGAGAGGGGCTCATCGAGCAGCAGGCAGCGCGGGCGGATGACCAGGGCGCGGGCCAGGGCGACCCGCTGCTGCTGGCCGCCGGAGAGCTGGCCGATGCGGCGTGCGCCGAGGTTGCCGAGCTGGACCCGGTCGAGCGCCTCGGCGACCCGGCTGCGCACCTCCGCGCGCGGCAGGCGGCGTTCCTCGAGGCCGAAGGCAACGTTTTCCGCGACACTCAGGTGCGGCCAGAGAGCGTAGCTTTGAAACATCATGCCTGTCTCGCGCTGGTGGGGCGGCAGGCGCGTGACGTCTTCGCCGCCGAAGGCAATGCGCCCGGAGTCGGGCTGGAGAAAGCCGGCGAGGTGACGGAGCAGGGTGGTCTTGCCGCAGCCGCTGGGGCCGAGCAGGAAGAAGAACTCGCCCGCGGCGATCTTCAGACTGACCCGGTCGAGCACCGTCTGGGTGCCGAAGCGCTTGGTCAGGTCATGAAGGGCAATGTCGACCATGTCCGGAGATAGCGCGAACGGGCGGTCTTGGGAAGGCAAAATCAGGGCGGTGGATTTGCAATTCATCCTTGCGCCGCCGGGCCGCGTTCCCTTGAATCTTGTTCGTGTCCGACCCGAACCCCAACCCGCGCCTGCTGTTTCAGCAACTCGACTCCGGCCGCATCAGCCGCGAGGAGTTCCGGGCAGCCATGGGCGAGCATGCACGCGAGATCATCGGCGAGATGATCGACGACCATGCCAACCCGGCGATGGCGTTCCTGGAGCAGATGCTGAGCCGGCGAGCTGCCTCCAAACTATTGCGTTGCCACGAGGAGCCGGTCATCCGCGAGGTGCTCCTGGCGCTGGCCGAGATCGAGGACTTTCCGCCGGCGCGCTGGCTGTGGAATGCCGCGCATCCTCACATCCCCCTGCACGCCTTCTTCCGCACCCGCCGTGAACCGGTCTTTCGCATCACCGGCATGGAGGCCCTGCCGCTGATGGTGACGGTGATCGTGGAATATGGCGGTGCCGAACCGCAGCGTGAGGAATTCCGCCTGCGCCGAGACCGCCGCGGCCGGCTCGGCCTGGAGCATCGCCGCAGGCTGGCCTGAGCAAAGGCACAGTGGAAAAAGTCCGCTAAGAAGCGCCGCTTTCGCGCGTCTACTGGGTGCCCATG
>JBIJBO010000254.1:0-3294 GCA_044345215.1 Prosthecobacter sp.
ATAAAAGACAGGCTTCTTTCGCGGTGGAACTCGATTTCATTCGCACTTACGGTACATTTGAATCAGGGGCTGGGTGAGTCCTCCGCCTATCGGAGCTTCGCGGTCTTTTCCGCGTTCAGCGCTTGCTTCACCCATCAACACTTCGGATTTGGATCGATGCTCCCACGCGTAAATCGCGTTCAAGCACACATTAATCATGCCACTGGATTCTGAGGGGGGGTAGATTGGTCGTCCTTGTATTGCTGCGTTTGCAGCTCACGCCAGACGCGTGAGTTCACAGCAGCTTCAGCCCTCTGACCAAAAAAAACGCGCCGGCACTGAGCAGTGCTAGCGCCAAGACTGCGAAGCTCGCCAGGGCAAAGCAGAATGAGATCGGATTTTGCTGACGCTCCACTACGCAGCCCGCGGACATCTGCAGTTCCCCGCGTCGTGCGCTGCGCCGGCAGTGCCAGGCCATCAGCAGGCCGAGGGCTGTCATGACCAGACCTATGGCGGTGACCGCCAGTGCATGGGTGGAATCGCTCATGGGGTGTTGCTGCGCTGGCCGCTTTTTTCCCGCAGAAGCGCACCCGGAAGGGATCGAACCTTCGACCTACGGATTAGAAATCCGCTGCTCTATCCACTGAGCTACGGGTGCCTGCAGTCGGATGCCATTCTATCGCCACGAAGGGCCGGCGGCAAGCGGATGTCAGCGGCGGCCGCGCTCGCGGTGCAGGCCGACGATTTGGCGCAGGGCGGCGAGCAGGCCGCCAAGCTTGCCCCAGTAGGGGCGGCGCGGGGTCAGCACGGTGACGTCGTGCTGCGGGAAATGGCGGCGCAGGCGACCGCCCGGATGAATGAGCACCCGGTTGCCGGCAAACTCAAGCAGGGGGATGTCGGCCGGGCTGTCGCTGTAGGCCCAGCAATGGAAGCGCTGCTCGTCGCTCAGCGACTGCACGCCGGGCAGGGCCTCGCACATGGCGGCGATCTTGGCTTCGCGCTTGTTGTTCGGCCCGTCGAGGGCGGGGCGCAGAGGCACGGCGCTGCCGACTCGGAAGCGGGTGCTGATGCAGTGGTCGAACTCGAGCACGGCGGCGATCTCGTGGGCGTAGAAGTCGGGGCTGGCGGTGTTCAGCACGAGGCGGCGGTCCTGGTGCTTGTGGCGGAGGATCTCGGCGCGAAGCTCGGGATAAATCCAGGAATCGACGCAGTCGCGGGCGAAATCCCGCGCCAAGGCCTGCAGCCGGCTCCTCGGCATGCCCCAGAGGTAGGAGAGGAAGGCGCGCTTCGCCGTGGCGGTGCTGACCAGACCGACCGCCCGGCCGAGGGCGAAGGGAAGGAAAAGCAGGTGCAGGACGACACGCCAGGGATGGCGGTGCAGCACGTAGTTGCAGAACAGGGTCTGCGTGTCGAACGGCAGCAGCGTGTGGTCGAGGTCGAAGAAAGCGTAGCGCATCCACCCTCAGCACACTGCCGGATGCACCGGTGGTCAAGCGCGGGCTCGGGGGGTGTGCTGCGATGCATGTCTGCTCTTTTGCGGGAACGCAGATTTCGGGGAGGGGTGAGGAGGTTGGCGTTTGCCACCCCGGTGACCAGAGCTCCAGAGGACTGGAGCACTCCAGGACGCTGGCGCGCGAGGCCGGCTTCAGGGGGAAACACGATTCCTCCCCGGGGTGAATCTATTCCAGAGACACCGGCACTCCGGTGGCGGCTTCGTAGAGCTGGTGCAGCTGCCGCATCTGTGCTTCGCCAAGCCGGCGACCCAGGCGCGCGAGCAGGTAGAGCCCAAGGCCGGCCGTCGCCATGAGCGCGAAGATCCACAGGCCCCAAGGGCGCATGCCCAGGCGCGCCTGGCAGGCGCCGAGGATGCCGGAGAACACACCGGCGCTGCCGACCAGCAGCCAGGCGTAGAGGAAGGCCGACCAGAGATTGGCGTTGGGGCCATAGACGCCCTCCACCCGCGTGTGGGCTTCCCCCTCCGCCTCCAGGCTGAGGGTCAGCCGGGGCGAGCCCAAATGCCGTTCGGCCTCCGGCACGAACAGGCTGAGATAACCGGGGAAGCTCTTGCATTCGCAACGCGCCGGATCGAGCGCGCCGGCGAGGCGTGTCCGCACGCTCTCCGGATCACCCTTGAGGATCTGGGTAAAGCGCGGTCGGACTTCCAGGCTCGACATCGGGCAGGATACGCGACGGCCAGGAGGTTGCTTGCCGTTTCCATGCGGTCGGTTAGCTTGGCGGATGACATTTGCAAAGAGCCTGCGCGCTGGACTGCTACTGCTCTCGGGATTGACGGCCTGCGTCCAGGCCCCGGCCGCGCTTGAGTCGGAGCGGCCCGAAAAGATGGCGGCCGGGTTTTACGGTCAACTCCGCCGGCAATCCGTGGTGGGACTGCCATCCGTCGAAGCCTGGCAGAGGTTGCGGCCGTTCTGCACGGACGACCTGGCGAGCGCCGTCGCAACCGCGCGCGACCGGCAGGATGCGTTTCGCCGGGATCATCCCGGGGAAAAGCCGCCCTGGGTCGATGGGGATCTGTTCAGCAGCCTCTTTGAGGGTCCCCAGACCTTTCAACTCGGCGAGGCGCTCCGCCAGGGTGAGCGCGCCGAGGTGCCGGTGCATTGTGTCCATGGCGAGGGGGCTGGCGCGACGCGGTGGACGGACTGGCTGATTCTGCGGCGTTCGGCGGCGGGTTGGCGCGTCGAGGATCTGCGCTACGGCGGGCGCTGGGATTTTGCGCTGCGTGGCAGCCTGCGCCAGGGACTGGCCGCCGCCGACTGAGGCCTCGAAAGGCCGCCGCCTGACGCGCGTTCCCTTGCCATGAACCGTCGTCGTTTTCTCCGCCAGTCCGCCGCCGCCAGCCTGGGTTTTCCCGCCATCCTGCGCGCGGCCTCCCCGAACTCGATGCTGCAGGTCGCCTGCATCGGTGTCGGCGGCATGGGCGGCAACACGATGCGCAGCGTCGCCCGCCACGACAAGGTCAAGGTCACCGCCCTGTGCGATGTCGATGCGGGCAATCTCGCGAAGGCGGCCAAGGATTTTCCGGAGGCCTCGAAGCATGTTGACTGGCGCGAGCTGCTGGCCTCCGCCGCGGGTCGGTTTGACGCGGTGACGATCGGCACGCCCGACCACATGCATGCCGCGCCGGCGGTGCTGGCAATGCGCGCCGGCAAGCATGTCTACCTGCAGAAGCCGATGGCGACGACCCTGCACGAATGCCGGATCATCACCGCCGAGGCGGCGAAGGCGGGCGTGGTCACCCAGCTCGGCAACCAGGGCCGCTCGAGCATTGAGGCGCGCATGACCGTGCAGCTCCTGCAG
>JBIJBO010000125.1:0-10929 GCA_044345215.1 Prosthecobacter sp.
TCTCCTCTCCGATCTTCCGCAGCTCGACCCATAGCGCGGCATGATCGCTGTCCCGGACGCGCCAGAGTTTTTCCACCCCGATCACCTGCCAGTCCGATCCCACCCAGACCTGATCCAAGCTGAGCAGGGGCAGGCCGAGCGGCCAGGTTTCCGCCAGACCGCTCCCAGCCATCTCGAAGACATTTTGATAGCGGGTGCGCCAGGGCTGGAAAAACACGGATTCAAGCGGGGTGTTGAAATCGCCCACCAGCAGGGCATCGGACCGGTCCCGGGCTTGGGCCAGTACCTCCTGCAACTGACCGTGGCGCGATTTCAGGACGTGCGCGAAGACGTCGGCGACCACCACCGGGAAGGTTGGCCCGAGACCACCGACCTCAAAGCGTGCGTAGGCACCGATGCCCTCCAGTTTGCCACGCTCTCGGTAGCGCGAGGGCATACGCGACAGCCAAAGCAGGCCGCGCGGCATCCAGTCGGCCCGGTAACCGGGCAGAGCTGTTTCGTAGGCACGCAGCCAGTCGGGTTCGACGCGACCGGGCTCAATGACGGCCACGACGTGCGGCTGGCGCACGCGGATCAGATCGATCAGGCCGGCGTGCGGTCCGGTCGGTCGGGCGACGTTCCAGACCAGCAGACGCAGATCCTCCGCTTTCAAGGCAGCCGCATCAGCGGGTGGGCGTGTCCACAGGGGAGCGAGCCAGGCGAGGGCAAGAGGCAGCGCCACCGCGACTGCGCCCAAGCGACTTCGAAGTGTCGCACCCGGCGCCAGCGCCAGTGCCGCGGCCAACGCCAGCAGGCAAGGTTGGGGCAGTGCGTAGAAGAGCAGGGCGAGGCCGGGCAGACGATCCTTCAGTCCGAACTGCAGCAGCAGGCCGGCCGCCAGCAGCAGCCAGCCGGCCCGGCGGGTGCGGCGCAGGAGGATCGACATCCCGCAGACTGGCGCGGTCGGGCGGCGGCTGCAATGGCGTGCGGAAAAATCGCCGACCGGCGCTTGTCGGCCGCGACCGAACCTGCTAAGCCAGCGGCATGATCCATCCCCTCTTCGATCTCACCGGCAAATGCGCTCTGGTCACCGGCGGCAGCAAGGGCCTCGGCAAGGCCATGGCCCGCGGTTTCGCCGAAGCCGGCGCCGACGTCTTCATCTCCAGCCGCCACGAGGACGAGTTGCGCGCCGCCGCCGCGGAAATCGGCGCGGGCCTGAACGTCCGGGTCGAGTGGAGCGTGGCCGACATGATCGACCGCGCCCAGGTCAAGACTCTGGCCGATGAGGCGGTGCGGCGGCTCGGCAAGATCGACATTCTGGTCAACAACGCCGGTTCGAACCAGCCGCAGGCGATCGATGAAATCACCGATGAGGCCTGGGACCGCATCGTCGAGCTCGACCTGACCAGCTGCATGGCCCTGACGCGCTGTCTTGTGCCCGGCATGAAGGAACGCCAGTGGGGTCGCATCATCCACATCTCCTCGGTGCTCGGTGTCGGCTCGAAGGAGAAGCGCAATGTCTATTCCGCCTGCAAGGCCGGCCTCATCGGTCTTGCCAAGGCCAGTGCCATCGACCTCGGCACCTTCAACATCACCGTCAATTGCCTATGTCCGGGCCCCTTCCTCACCGACTTGCCTGGTTCGCTGCTGAGCCCGGCGGAGAAGCAGGCCTTCTCGGATCGCACCGCCCTCAAGCGCTGGGGCCAGCCGCGCGAACTCGCCGGCCCGGCTCTCCTGCTCGCCAGCGAGGCCGGAAGCTACATCACCGGCGAAGCCCTGCTCGTCGACGGCGGTGCCTTTGCGCGGGCGCTGTGAAGAGGGGAGGAACCAGGAACAACAGGGACATGAAGTTATCCATCCTGATGGTTTTGCTGCTGCCGTGGGCGGCCGCGGCGGCGGATCGGCCGGTGGCGGATGCGGCGGCGCTGGAGCAGGCGCTCAAGGATGCCAAGCCGGGCGATATCCTCTTGCTGGCCGAGGGTGAGTGGCGCGACGTCGTCATCCGTTGCCTGGCCGAGGGCACCGAGCAGGCGCCCATCACCCTGCGCGCGGCGACGCCCGGCAAGACGGTCTTCACCGGGGCCTCGGGCCTGCGGTTGGGTGGACGCCACGTCGTGGTCGACGGCCTGTGGTTCCGCAACCCGGATCCCAGCGTGGGCGACACGATCGAGTTTCGCCTCGACTCGAAGCACCTTGCCGAACATTGCCGGATCACCCAGTGTGCGATCACGCTCGATCCCGGCCAGGCGGCGCGCGACGCCAAGGAAAGCCGCTGGCTCGGTCTGTATGGCGGTCACAACCGCGTGGACCACTGTTATCTCGCCGGCAAGGTGACGAAGGGCGCCACTGCGGTCGTCTGGCTCGGTGAGGGCCAGGTCGCTCGACACCGGATCGATCACAACCATTTCGGGCCGCGCGAACGCCTCGGCAAAAACGGCGGCGAGACGATCCGTGTCGGCGACAGCAAGACCTCCATGACCGAGGCCGCCTGCATGATCGAGGACAATCTCTTTGAGCGCTGCAACGGCGAGGTTGAATGTGTCTCCAACAAGTCCTGCGGCAACAGGTACCGTCGCAACGTCTTCCTCGAAGTCAGCGGCGCCCTCACCCTGCGCCATGGCAACGGCTGCCTGGTTGAGGCCAATGTCTTCCTCGGCAACGGTGCCTCGGGCACAGGCGGCATCCGCATCATCGGCGAGGATCACGTCGTGCGCGGCAACTACCTGCAGGGACTCGCCGGTGACGATGCCCGCAGCGGACTGACCCTCATGCAGGGTGTGCCCAACTCACCCCTCAACGAGTATTTTCAGGTCCGCCGCGCACGCATTGAGGCCAATGTCCTCATCGATTGCCGCCATCCGATCCTCATCGGCCTGCAGGACGGCAAAGCGAGCTTGCCGCCGCTCGACACGGTGTTTCGCGACAACCGCATCCAGGCACCCGCGGCGACCGTCGTTGACGCACGCTGCAGCACCGATGGCGTGCGCTGGGAGGGCAACGTTTTTGCGGGCAGGGAGCCCCGCCTGCCGGAAACCCCCGGCATTACCTGGCAAAAACCCGAACTGCCCGCCGTACCCCGCATCGACCGCCGCGACTACGGCCCGGCCTGGCGAACGCCTTGAGTGGTGCGGAGGCACCGGCGGCACGGCCATTTCCACGAAAGAACCGGCCTTCCGTGACCGGCTTCCCTGACTTGCCATGCCCCGTATCCTGCTCGCCGGTCTCTTCCACGAAACGCACAGTTTTCTCGACGGCACCACCGGCCCCGATGCCTTCACCGTTCGGCGTGGTACGGAGATCCTTGAGGCCCGCGGTGACGCCTCGCCCTTCGGCGGTGTGCTGGATTTGGCGGCCGACTTTGGTTGGGAGGCTGTGCCCGTGATCGATAGCCGCGCCCAGCCCGGCGCGACGGTGGCGGATGCGGTGCTGGAAGATTTTTGGAATGACTTCGTCCGCCTCGCCATGCCCGAACTCGAGCGCGGTGTCGATGGCATTTACCTCATCCTGCACGGGGCCATGGTCACCGAGACCGAGGAGGATGTGGAAGGTCTGATCCTGGAGCGCCTGCGCGCCCTGCCAGGTGCCGCCGAGGTGCCGGTGTTTGGGGTCTTTGACCTGCATGCCAATTTCACGCCGAAGATGGCACGACACGCCGACTGCCTGGTCGGATATCGCGAAAACCCGCACACCGATGCCCGCGAGGCGGCCTGCATTGCCGCCCGTCTGCTCCAGCGTTGTCTGGTGACGGGCTGCCGGCCGCGCCAGTTGCATCGCCTGACCCCGCTCATCTGGCCGCCCACGGGCACGGCCACCGCGGTCGACCCGATGCGCGCCCTGGAAACGCTCGCCCGCGAACTCGAGCAGGAACCCGGTGTCTGGTCGGTCAGCGTCGTCGCGGGCTTCGCCTTCGCCGACACCGCCTGCACCGGCGTCAGCTTCGTCATCGCAGGGGATGTCGACGCCCCCATGGCCGGCCACCTCGACCGCCTGGCGCGTGTGGCCTGGGAGCGACGCGATGAGGGCAACGTCACCGAGCCCCCGGCCTCTGAGGTGCTGGCCACCCTGCGGCCGACACCGTCCGGTTTGACGGTGCTCGTTGAACCCTCCGACAACATCGGCGGGGGTGCCCCGGGGGATGGCACGGGCCTGCTGCGCGCCCTGCTCGACGCCGAACTTTCCAACGCGGCACTCTGTCTGGCGGATCCAGTCGCCGTGGCCACGTTGGCGAACCATGCGCCGGGCGACCGCGTCCGCCTCGCCGTCGGCGGCCGGGGCAGTCAACTCGATCCAGGCCCGCTTGAACTGGAATGCGAGCTGCTCGCGCTCAATGACGGTTGCTTCGAGCTGGAGGACAAGCAGAGCCATCTCGCCTCGATGTGTGGCGATCGCTTCGACATGGGGCCCTGCGCGGTGGTGCGCCATGCCGGCCTGACCCTTCTGCTAACCAGCGTCAAGACGCCGCCCTTCGACCTCGGCCAGTGGCGCAGCCAGGGGCTTGAACCGTCCCGTTTCTCCTTCCTCGCGGTCAAGGCCGCGGTCGCCCATCGTCGCGCCTATGATCCGATTGCCACGCGCATGCTCTGGCTCGACACCCCTGGCCCGTGCAGCAGCCGGCTCGCCTCCCTGCCGTTCCGTCGCCTGCGCCGCCCGGTCTGGCCGCTCGACGAGGTGACATTGCCCTGACATGGATGCCGTGCATCGCCTGCTTCAACGGCTTGCCCACCCGGGTTGAAAAACCTCGCCCGTGGCGTCGTTGCCGCAAGTAGCTTTATGAACCTGCTGCGCCTTCTGCTCCTTCTCCTGCTGCCGGCGCTGGTGTTCGCCCAGCCCGCCAATGTCGTGCTGATTCTGGTGGATGACCTCGGGACCTACGATCTCGGTTGCTACGGCGCCACCGAGGTGCGCACGCCGCGCATTGACCGCTTGGCGGCGGAGGGCGTGAAGTTCCTGGATTACTACTCGGCGGCGCCGATCTGCTCGCCCTCGCGCGCCGGGCTGCTGACCTGCCGTTATCCACGACGCTTCGGCATGGAAGCCTGGGTGCAACGGGCGGATTCCAAGCGCGGCATTCCCGCCGACGAGCTTACGCTGGCGGAGCTGCTCAAGACGGCAGGTTACGCGACCGCCTGCATCGGCAAGTGGCATGTCGGCTTCGCGCCGGAGATGCGACCGATGGCGCGCGGCTTCGACCAGTATTTTGGCCTGCTGCACAACCTGGATCCCGTCGAGACGGTGCACTTCGACAAGCAGGGCGGGGTGCCACTGCTGCGCGGCGACCGCGTGGTGAAGCGCCCCGCCGATCCGGCGGAACTAACGCGGCGCTACACCGACGAGGCGATTGCCTTTCTCGAACAGCAGCAGCGCGCCGCCCGGCCGTTCTTCCTCTACCTGCCGCACACGATGCTGCATGAGCCGGTCGCTGCCAGCCCGGAGTTTGTCGGCAAGTCGCAGTGGGGTCTGTACGGCGATGCCATCGAGGAGCTCGACTTCCACACGGGCCGCCTGCTCGATGCCCTGCAGCGGCTTGGCCTGTCGGACAACACGCTGGTGGTCGTCACTTCCGACAACGGCCGCGGCCCGGGGCGCCAGGCCTCCCAGCCGCTGCGTGGCAACAAGCTGACCACCTGGGAAGCCGGCATCCGCGTGCCCTGCCTCGCCTGGGGCGCGGGCGTGCGTCGCGGGCATGTTTCCACGGAGGTCGTGCATGCCATGGACTGGTTCCCGACCCTGGCGAGCTTTGCCGGCGTCAAGGTGCCGGAGTCGCGCGTGCTCGACGGTCGCGACCTGCAGCCCCTGCTGACCGGGCGCACCGACCGGATTCCCGATCCCGCCGCGGGATTGTCGCTCAATGCCGCGGTGCCCCTGCGCCGCCCCTGGCATCCGGCGGCCGAATGGGCGGATTCCGTGACACGCGAGGAGTATCTGAACGCCTTCTTTTACCATGGCGCCGAAGGTCAGTTCGCCGCCGTGCGATCGGGCCCTTGGAAGCTCAGCCTCAGTCCCGCCCCGCAGCTCTACGATCTGCAGGCTGATCCCGGGGAAAGCCGTCCCGTGCGCAACCCGACGATGCTGCGCAAGCTGCGTGCTTTGGCGGTGATGTTTCAGGAGGAACTGAGCGCACCCTGATCCCGAAGGGCTTGCAGGCCGTCTGAAGAGCTTGCCTTCCCGGCGGAAATGCGATTGTCTTGCCACATGCAACCTCTTCGTGCGCTTGCCTGTCTCGCCCTCCTCAGACTCGCCGCCCCGGCGGCGGAACAGTCGCCGCAGTCCTTCCGGGGCGAGGTGCAACTGCAGGTGGGCTACCGCTACCTGCTTGCGCTGCCCGAGGGCTACGAGGCTGATCCGGCCAAGGACTGGCCGCTCATCGTCTTCCTGCACGGCTCGGGGGAACGTGGCGACGACCTGGAAATGCTCAAGAAGCACGGTCCGCCGAAGCTCATCGCCGCGGGTCAGAAGTTGCCGGCCATCGTCGCCAGCCTGCAGTGCGAGAAGGCGCGCATCTGGGATCCGCACGGGGTCAAGGCGGTGACCGATCATGTGGCCGCCACCCACCGCGTTGATCGCCAGCGCATCTATCTGACGGGTCTGAGCATGGGTGGTTTTGGCACTTGGGAAACGGCGCTCGAATACCCCGACACCTACGCGGCCATCGCGCCGGTCTGCGGCGGCGCTGGCGTGCGCTGGGTCATGGCCGAACGCATCAAGGACCTGCCCTGCTGGATCTTCCACGGCGACCAGGACACCGCGGTGCCGCTGGAGTTCTCCGAGAAGATCTACAGCGCCCTCAAGAAGGCCGGCAGTTCGGCAAAGCTGACGGTCTATCCCGGCGTCGGCCACGACTCCTGGACGCGCACCTACGACGACCCGGCCTTCTGGGAATGGCTGTTCGCGCAGAAGCGCGGCTGATTCACTTGCGCGCTGGTGGCGGTTCGACGCAGAGTTGGACGATCGCCTCGCGCACGCGCTCGGTCTGTTCCGGGCTCATCACCAAAAAGCGGTGGCGGCCCTTGCCGTCCTTGCTGGGGCGGAACACCGTGCCGGCGTCGGCATCGACGACGACGTTGCCGGCGGGCGAGAGATCGAAGTAGCCGCGGTCGGGATACACGGCATAGAGCACCGAGGTCGGATCCCAGGTCGGGCGGTCGTGCGGCGGCGGGTTGTACAGAACGTACGCTTCCTTGAGCGGGTGATGGGTCAGGTAGTTGAGGTCTTGCTCGATGACGAGGTGCGGGAAGGCGGCGGCAACGCCAATTTCAAAACCACTCCAGACCAGCGGGCTCGGCCACTCCTTGGCCAGTTTCTGTGCCGCAGGCACGTCGAGTTTGACGTTGTATTCGAGATGCCGGGTGTTCCAGTTGACGGTCTGGAAGGCGCCGGCCATGAGGCTGAGAACCTTGACTTTTTTGGCCACGAGTTCGCGGCCGTTCAGCGGTGAATGGCGGTCGGGCTTGGAGTCGAGCAGCCGGGCGAGGTTGGTGAAGAAACCCACCTGGGCGATGGCGACGCTGCTGTCCGGCTGCGCGGCGAGGGTTTGGCGGAGCAGGTCGACCGCCTCCGGGGCGTCGGTGCCGCTTTTCAGGTCGTGCGGGTAGCGCGGCGAACCGTCGGCCTGCTTTTCCGCAGCCAGCAGGTTGAACTTGCCGGCTTCCTTGGCCGCGCCGTCGCGGACGACGCCGATCGGCACATCCGGGTAGCCGTAGAGCGTGTTGACCGCGTCGACGAAGGCGGCGGCCTGGGGATGATCCTTGGTGACCGTCACCGCCAGCAGGTCGCAGGCGCCGCGCTTCTGCAGGTTGTGGATCATGACCAGGGCCATGAGGTCGTCGACATCGTTGCCCATGTCGGTGTCGAAGATGAGCTTCACGGGCGCGGCCTGGGCGAGGCCGACGAGGGCGAGAAAGGCAAGCAGGGTGGGTTTCATGAGGCGGTTGGGGAAAAGCCGGTCAGGGTTTGGTGGCGGTGCGCGAGGGCGGTGCCGCCATGAGTTCGCCGATGAGCGCGGTAAGCGCGCGCGGCGAGCCTTTGATTTTGACGTAACGATGCTTCTTCGCCCAGTCGCGCGACCAGTGCGTGTGGCCGTCGGAATCGCAGACGACGCGGCCCTGGTCGATGACATCCCAGAGCTCGGGCTGCGGCCCGCGCACGGCGAGCAGCACCGCGGCTTGGTCGTGGCTGGGCTTGCCGAAGTCGAGCGCGTTGTGGCCGTGGTGCGGCCGCAGCTCGAAGGCGCGACGCACGGGATTGGTTTTCGGCGTTGTTTTCAACTCGGCGCCGGTGATGAGAGCGGCGCCGACTTCGTAACCTTGCCAGAGGAGCGGGCCGGGCCACTCGTTGACAACGGAGACAACGGCGGCGGGATCGAGCTTGAGGTTGGTCTCCGGATTCGCCGTGCGCGGAAAGTCGCCGCCCATGAGGAGGGTGAGCCGGATCTTGGTCTCGATGAGTTCCAGACCGCTCAGCGGGCTGAGGGCGTCGGGCTTGGAGCGAAGCAGGTCCTCAAGATTGCTGAGCGCGCCGACCGAGCAGTAGGTGACGCTGCCGTCCGGTTGCGCGGCGAGCGTGCGGCGCAGGACGGCCAGCGCATCCGGCATCTGGTCGTCGGGTTTGGCGTCATGCGGGAATTCGTCGCGCAGCACCGGCGCGTAACTGCTTGGCCGACCACCGCGGATTTTGGCGCCGTCCTTGTCGGTGCCAATGGGGAGGTCCGGCCGGCCATACCAGCGGTTGATGACTGCGCAGGCGGCGGCCGAGGCGTTCGACGGATCCTTGCGGTTGGTGACGAGGGCGAGAATCTCCACCTCGCCGCGGTCGGCCAGCGCATGCAGCACGGCGAGCGCGCCGGCATCGTCGCAGTCGTTGGCCATGTCGGTGTCAAAGATCACCTTCACCGGCGCGGCTTGGACCACGGTGGCAAGCAGGAGTGGCAGAAGCGGGCGGATCATCGGGCGGGTGGCTGAACGGTGAGCTGGACAAGGGCTTCGAGCACACGGGTGCGCTGGGTCGGCGTCAGGGTCAGGAAACGGTCGCGCCGGCTGGCCTGACCCTTGCGTGCCGGCAGGAAGCGCGTGAAGCCGTCGTCGAGCACCTGCACACGGCCGGGTTGGGAGAGGCTGAAAAAGCCGCGTTCCGGATGAACCGCCTGCAGCACGCTGCTTTGATCCCAGCAGGGTCGGTCGTGCTCGGGGCCGCTGTGCAGCAGGTAGGCCTCCCGGACCAGGTGCGGGGTGCGGTAACCGAAGTCGCGGGCGATGCTCTGGCGCGGGTAGGGCAGGTCCTCGCCGATCTCGTAGCCACTCCAGACGATGGGCACTTCCTCGGGCCACCGCTCGGCCACGGTCTGCATGTAGCCGATGCCGTTGATGACGTTGGCTTCGAGGTGGTAGTTGCTGCCGTTGCAAAAGGCGAAGGCGCCGGCCATGATCGACAGGGTCTTCACCTTGGCTTTCACCAAGCCGATGCCGCCCGGCGACTCCAGCAGGTTGGCCAGGTTGGCGGCGATGCCGACGCTGACGATCGTGACGCTGTGGTCGGGCTGGGCGGCAAGCAGCTCGTGCATCAGTTCGACCGCGTCGCGGGCGTCCTCGTTGCGCCGAAGGTCGTGCGGGTAGGCTGATGATTCCGCGAGTTTGAGGTAGCGGCTCTCTCGGTGCTGCGCGGACGCATCGCGGGTGACGCCGACGGGCAGGTCGGGTCGGCCGTAAAAGCTGTTTTGCGCGTCGACAAAGCTGGCGGTGAGCGGATGGTTTTTCGAGACGGTGACGCCGAGCAACTCGCAGGCACCGCGGTCCGCCAGTGTGTGGCACATGGCCAGCGCCAGCACGTCGTCGACGTCGCCGGTGATGTCGGTGTCGAAGAGGATCCGGGGCGTTTCGGCAAACAGCGAAGACCCAAGAGCAGAGAGAAGCAGCAGGCGTTTCATGATTTTCTTCTCCAGGTGTCGGCAAGGACGGCGGCGACAATGACCGTGCCGGTAACCACGCGTTTCATGGGTTCGCTGGCGCCGATCTGGACCAGGCCGGCCTCAAGGGTGGCGATGACAAGGACCCCAACGAAGCTTTTCACCACGCTGCCGCGACCGCCCATCAGGCTGGTGCCGCCAACCACCACTGCGGCGATGGCGCTCAATTCAAAGCCGACCCCGGCGTTCGGATCGGCGCTGCCAAGGCGCGAGCAGTTGAAGACAGCGGCGAGCCCGGTCAGGGCGCCGACCAGGACGTGGGCCAGCAGGCGCGGGCGGTCGACCGGCACCCCGGAGACGAGCGCGGCCTCGCGGTTGGCGCCGATGGCAATCCAGTGACGGCCGAGCGGGGTGTGCGACAGCGCCGTCTGGCCGAGAGCAACCACAAGCAGGCTGATCAGGAAAGCCGGCGACAGCACCAGCCCGCCGAGCGGTGCGCCCAGGGCTTCAACGCCGACACCGATGTATTTGGTCTGTGAGTCCGTGGCCAGGAAGGCCAGTCCGCGGGCGATCTCGAGCATGCCCAGCGAGACGATGAAGGAGGGCAGGCGCAGCTTGACACTCACCGCCCCGGTGGTGCCGCCGAGCAGGCCACCCAGGGCGATGCTGGCCGGCAGGGCTAGCGCCAGGCCCCACTGCCAGTCGGCCATCATGACGCCGACCGCCGCGCCGCAAAAGCCAAGCAGGGACCCAACCGACAGGTCAATGCCGCCGGTGATCATGACCAGCGTCATGCCGGTCGCCACCACCGCCAGCGCCGGCAGCCGGTTCGCCACGGAACCGAGCGTCGCCGCACTGAAAAAGCTGTCGCGCAGCAGCCCGAACAGCAGCACCAGACCCGCCAGCACGGCGAGCAGGATGAGATGGTCAGTGAAGCGGCGCATGACGAATGACGAATGACGAATGACGAATGACGAATGACGAATGACGAATGACGAATGACGAATGACGAATGACGAATGACGAATGACGAATGACGAATGACGAACCGG
>JBIJBO010000126.1:0-10927 GCA_044345215.1 Prosthecobacter sp.
TCGGATTGCGGGTCTTCTGGCCCTTGGCGTGGCCCCATGGGCTGAGCAGGTGCTGGCGACCGCCACCGGACTTGGAGCGACCTTCACCACCACCGTTCGGGTGGTCGATCGGGTTCATGCACATGCCGCGCACGGTCGGGCGGGTGCCCTGCCAGCGGGTGCGGCCGGCCTTGCCCGACACGACATTCATGTGCTCGACGTTGCCGACCTGGCCGATCGTGGCGTAGCACTCGGCGTGGATCTTGCGGATTTCGCCGGAGGGCATTTTGACGAGGGCATACTCACCCTCGCGGTTGGAGAGAATGGCGGCCTGACCAGCGGCGCGGGCGGCGACACCGCCACGTCCCTTGACGAGCTCGACGTTGTGGATGCTCGTGCCGAGCGGAATCTTGCGCAGCGGCAGAGCGTTGCCAACTTCCGGAGCCGCCTTTTCACCGGCCATGACGCTGGCACCGAGCTTCAGGTTGTTCGGGGCGAGGATGTAGGCACGCTCACCGTCCTTGTACTCGACGAGTGCAATGCGGGCGGAACGGTTCGGGTCGTATTCGATGCCGATCACCTTGGCGGCTTCATCGCGGCGGGCGCGCTTGAAGTCGAGCAGGCGGTAGCGGCGCTCGTGGCCGCCTCCAATGTGGCGGCAGGTGATGCGCCCGGTGTTGTTGCGGCCGCCGGACTTGCGAAGGGCCACGGTCAAGCTGCGCTGGGGCTCGCTTTTGGTGATCTCTTCAAAGGAGTTCCACTCCTTGTACCGGTTGGACGGTGTGGTGGGCTTGAAATTTTTCAGCGCCATGGCTCTGCGTCTTTCTGATTAAAGGTTTCCGAAAAGGGGGTTCACACGAGGTCGAGCGACTCGCCTTCCTTGAGGCGGACGACGGCCTTCTTCCAGTGGTTGGTGCGGCCGGCGTCGGCGCGGCGCTCACGACGGGCCTTGCCAAAGAAATTGGCGGTTCGGACCGCCACAACCTTCTTGCCGAAGTGCGTCTCGACGGCGCGCTTGATCTCGAGTTTGTTGGCCTGGGGATTCACCAGGAAGACATACTCGTTGTTGGTCTCACCGAGACGCGTCGCCTTTTCGCTCAGGCGGATCGATTGAATCACGGAATGGGGGTCTTTCATATCAGGCAGTCCTCCGGGCAAGGGTTGGCAGCGCGTCGGCGGTCACGATCACCTGGGCGTAGTTGAGCAGGTGTTCGGCATTGACCTCGTCGGCGGAGATGAGTTGGACATTCTGGACGTTTCGCGCAGAGCGGAAGGTCGGCTCGTCAAAAGCCTGTCCGACAAGCAGCACCTTGCTGGCAGTGGCGAGGCCGGCGATGGAGGCGACAAAACTCTTCGTCTTGCCGTCGGCAACGGTAAAGCTGTCAACGGTGAGCACGGCGCCGTCATTGATGCGGGCCGTCAGGGCGGCGCGCAGGGCAAGCTTGCGCACGTTTTTGGTCGTGGTCTTGGACCAGTCGCGGGTGCGCGGGCCGAAGACGACACCACCACCGCTCCAGATCGGCGAGCGCTTGCTGCCCATGCGGGCGTTGCCGGTGCCCTTCTGCTTCCAGAGCTTCTTGCCGCTGCCGGAAACCTCCGAGCGGTTCTTGGTGTGGGCGTTGCCCTGGCGACGGTTGGCGCGGTAGGCGACGACCACGTCATTGAGGGCCTGCTTGCCCTGGTGACCTTCGGTCAGATTCAGGCTGGCCTGGCGGGCGCCTTCGGGGGAGAGAACGTTTGCTGGCATGTTTCGATACCTCCTGGGGGATTACTTGGCCGGAGCGGCCTTTTTCTTGGCGGGGCGCACCACGACGATGCTGCCCTTGTTGCCGGGGATGGCGCCGCTGATGAGCAGGATGCCCTCTTCGGGACGGCTCTGAACGACCTTGAGATTCTGGGTGGTGACACGCTCAACGCCGTCATGGCCGGGCATCTTCTGGTTTTTCCAGACGAGGCCGGGGGTGAGGCGGCAGCCGATGGAGCCAGGCCGGCGATGCATCATGTGACCGTGGGTGGCCGGTTGGCCGCTGAAATTCCAGCGCTTCATGACGCCCTGGAAGCCCTTGCCCTTGGTGGTGCCGATCACGTCGACCCACTGGCCGGCGCTGAAGAGGCTCGCGTCGAGCTTGGCGTCGGCCGCGGGAAGCTGTTCGTCGCCCGGCAGGCGGAATTCCTTGATGTGGCGCTTCGGGCTGACGCCGTGCTTTTTGAAGTGGCCCATGGCCGGCTTGTTGACGCGGAATTCCTTCTGGTCGCCGTAGCCGACCTGCACCGCGCTGTAGCCGTCCTTGCCGGCGGCCTGCTTCACCTGGATCACGCTGTTGCCGCTCACGTCAACCACGGTGACGGCGACGGCGACACCCTTGTCGGTGTAGACCTTGGTCATGCCAAGCTTTTTTCCAATCAATCCTAGAGCCATATTCAGAGTCTCCTGTGTGTGCGTTGTTCAGCCGTGTTGCGCGGACTAGATGCGGATGGTGATGTCCACGCCGGAGGGCAGGTTGAGCTTCTTCAGCTCGTCCACCGTGCGCGAGGTCGGATCGACGATGTCAAGCAGGCGCTTGTGAGTGCGGATCTCGAACTGGTCCATCGACTTCTTGTCGACGTGCGGCGAACGGTTGACGGTGAACTTCTCGATGCGGGTCGGAAGCGGGATGGGGCCGGCCACGCGGGCGCCGGTGCGCTTGGCGGTTTCGACGATGTCGGCGGTGCTTTTGTCGAGCACGCGGTAGTCGTAGGCGCGCAGGCGGATTCTGATTCGCTGGTTGTTCATGACGGTGTTCCGACGTTGAAGGTTCTGCTGGGGTTAGTTCTTGCCGCCGCCGCGCTGCTCGACGATCTGGTCGACGATCTGCTGCGGGACCTGTTCAAAGTGCGATGGCTGCATGGAGTAGGAGGCGCGGCCCGAGGAGAGCGTGCGGATCGCGGTGGAGTAACCGAACATTTCGGCCAGCGGCACTTCAGCGCGCAGCACGGCGGTGTTGCCGCGGTTTTCCATGCCGAGAATTTTGCCGCGGCGACGATTGAGGTCGCCCATGATGTCACCCTGATAATCTTCGGGTGTGGAGCATTCCACGGCCATGATCGGCTCAAGCAGGATGCACTTGGCCTTCTTCAGCGCGTCCTTCACGGCAAAGATGGCGGCCATCTTGAAGGCGTTTTCGTTGGAGTCGACTTCGTGGCTGGAGCCATCGAGCAGGTCGATGTGCATGTCGATCACCGGGTAGCCGGCGATGATGCCGTTGAGCACGGCCTCCATGCAGCCGGATTTGCAGGCGTTGATGTATTCCTTCGGGATGGTGCCGCCGACGACCTTGTTTTCGACGGTGACGCCCTTGCCCTTTTCGGCCGGGAAGACCTTCAGGACGACGTGGCCGTATTGGCCGCGGCCCCCGGACTGCTTGACAAGCTTGCCTTCACCGTCGGCCTCGCGGGTGAGGGTCTCGCGGTAGGCGATCTGCGGCTTGCCGGTGTTGGTTTCAACCTTGTGCTCGCGCTTGAGGCGGTCGCAGAGAATTTCGAGGTGAAGCTCGCCCATGCCGGCAATGATGGTCTGGCCGGTTTCCTCGTCGGTCTTGACAAAGAAGGTCGGATCTTCTTCCGAGAGGCGCTGAAGGGCATTGGCCATCTTCTCCTGGTCGCCCTTGGTCTTGGGCTCGACGGCCATCGAAATGACCGGCTCCGGGAAGGTCGGAGGCTCAAGCTGGACATCCAGGTCCTCGTGGCAGAGCGTGTCACCGGTGCGGACATCCTTGACGCCAACAAGGGCGGCGATGTCACCCGAGTAGCAGGCGTCGATGTCCTTGTGAACGTTGGCCTGGATCTGAATCAGACGGCCAACGCGCTCGGATTTGCGGGTGCGCGGGTTGTAAATGGTGTCACCCTTCTTGACGCAACCGGAATAGACGCGGAAGAAAACGAGACGGCCAAATTTGTCGGACCACAGCTTGAAGGCAAGGGCAATGAACTTGCCCGCGTCGTTCGGCTCGGCCGTGATCTTGACTTCGGGGTCGTCGATCGATTCACCCTCCTGCGGGGTGATGTCGAGCGGTCCCGGCAGGTAGTCGATGACGGCATCGATCAGATACTGCACGCCCTTGTTCTTGAACGCGGATCCGCCGGCCATCGGGATGATCTTGTTGGCGATGACAGCGCGGCGGAGGCCGGCCTTCAGTTCCGCCGGGCCAATGGGCTGCTCCTCAAGGAACATCATGCCCAGCTCATCATCGGCGCTGCAGACGGCGTCGAGCAGTTCAGCGTAGGCCGCCTTGGCTTTTTCAACCTCGGCGCCCTCAAGATCGCGAACCGCGTAGGTGGAACCCCACTTGTCGCTGTCGGAATAGATGATCGCCTTCTGGTTAACGACGTCAATCTGGCCGGAGAGATTGTCCTCGGCACCGATCGGGATAAGGATCGGATAGGCAGGGGCGCCAAGCTTCTCGCGGACTTCCTTGACGACATTTTCGAAGTTGGCGCCGGTGCGGTCCATCTTGTTGACGAAGGCGATGCGCGGAACGCCGTACTTCTCCGCCTGGCGATAAACCGTCTCCGACTGCGGCTGCACGCCGGCAACGCCACAGAGCACGAAGATGGCGCCGTCGAGCACGCGCAGGGAGCGCTCCACTTCGGCGGTGAAGTCCACGTGGCCGGGGGTGTCGATGATGTTCAGACGGAACTCCTCGAGCTCGCGGCTCTTGTAGACACCGGGCTCCTTGAGCTGCTTCCACTTCGTGGTGACGGCCGCCGAAGTGATGGTGATTCCGCGTTCCTGCTCCTGTTCCATCCAGTCCGTCGTGGCGCCGCCGTCGTGCACCTCGCCGATCTTGTGGATCATGCCAGTGTAGAACAGAATACGCTCGGTCGTGGTCGTCTTGCCCGCGTCAATGTGAGCGCAGATCCCGATGTTGCGGGTGCGCTCCAGGGGGAATTCGCGGTTGGGGGAGTTGTGATTCGACATGAACGGAAGAGGAAGGGTGGCGAGACTGCGTTAACGAAAAATCAGAATCGGAAGTGGGCGAAGGCGCGGTTGGCCTGGGCCTGCTTGTGGACATCGTCGCGCTTGCGGACAGCGCTGCCCTGCCCCTGCGAGGCTTCCTTCAGTTCGTTGGCGAGGGCACGGTGCATCGGCTGCCCCTTGCGACCGCGGGCATAGCCGACGATCCAGCGCATGGCGAGCGACTCGGAGCGGGCCGGAGCGACCTCGAGCGGCACCTGGTAGGTGGCGCCACCGACACGGCGGGCCTTGACCTCAACCTTCGGCTTGGCATTCTCGATGGCGCGGTTGAACAGCTCGAGAGGATCGACCGAGTCGGCCTTCTCGTTCAGCTGGTCGATGGCGGCGTACACGATGCGCTCGGCGAGCGACTTCTTGCCGCACTGCATGACACGGGCAATCAGGTGCGCCACCAGCTCGCTGTCATAGCGGGCGTCTTTGTGGACGGGCTTGTCGTAGACTCTTTTTCTGCGGGCCATGATGGGATGGGGTCAGGGGAGTGAAAAAAACGGGGGCTTACTTCTTGCCCTTGGTGGGCGCGGCGGCGGCACCGGGCTTCGGACGCTTGGCACCGTATTTCGAACGGCCGCGGCGACGCTTGTCGACACCCAGGCAGTCCAGGGTGCCGCGAACGATGTGGTAGCGAACACCCGGAAGGTCCTTCACGCGGCCACCGCGAACCAGAACAATCGAGTGTTCCTGAAGGTTGTGCCCTTCACCGCCAATGTAGGCGATCACCTCGAAACCGTTGGTCAGGCGCACCTTGGCGACCTTGCGGAGAGCGGAGTTCGGCTTCTTGGGCGTGCGCGTCATGACCTGAAGGCAGACGCCGCGGCGCTGCGGGCACTTGGTAAGTGCGGGCGACTTCGACTTCACCGACTTGTCCTTGCGGCCGTGTCTGACGAGTTGATTGATGGTGGGCATGGTCTGTTGAATTCGTTCCGGTCTGGGGGCCGTGTCAGGCAGGCCGGAAAAGACAGTGCATCCACCTCGTGAAAGGGTTCGCACAGTGTTTTTCCGGTTCACTGCTCCGATAGTCAGGGCCGCATGCGCGGCTGGCTGGGCTAGCGCTCCGAAGAGACGCCTGGGCCGGGGAGCACGCAAAATGGCCGATAACCAGACATTGGCAAGATGTTTTTGCAGCTTTTTTTGAATTTTTGCCGCCTTTGCCGAAGTGTCAGTCATTCGCAATCGGGTTGCTTTTTTTGTCGCCACACCGGGCTGTTCGCGATAAAAGGGCTCCGCGATGAACGAAACCTCCCTCCCCCACGGCTCCGCCGCCGTTTCTCCCGAAATCGACCCGCTGCAGGCGGCGAAAACCAGCGCCCTGCGTGCCGCCGAGGAACTCCGCGCCGCTGCGGCCCAGAAGGCCGACGAACTGCGCGACGCCGCCGAAGCCCAAGCCGGGCGACTGAAGGCGGCTGCCGGCCAGCGCGTGCATGACTTGGGAGGCCGCGCCGACGAATTCCGTGAAATCGCCAGCGAAACCCTGGGCCAGGCCCGGGTTCAATACGAGGAACTCATGGCGGAAGCCGAAAAGTTGGCGCGCGAGAAGCCCCGCCAGGCGCTTTTGACCGCCTTCGGCGTCGGCCTGCTCGTCGGCCTGCTGCTCAAGCGCTGAGCCGGAGACCCGCCCCATGGATCCTCAACCCTCAAGCACAAAGGCCCTGCTGGCGGCCCTCGCCCGCTACGCCGAGGCGCGCGGACGCCTGTTGCAGATGGAAGCCCGTGAAGCCGGAGGCCAGTTCGCCGTCCTGCTGGTATTGGCCGTCGCCTGTGGCTGCTGTCTTCTCGCGGGCTGGCTGGTCTCCCTGCCCGCTCTGGTCTGGTGGCTGGCCGGCGCACTCGCACGCCCCTGGCCGCAGATGGCCTTTGCGCTGGCGGCAATGCACCTCGCTGCCGGCCTGCTGGCACTCGTCATTCTGCGCAGGCGCCTGCGCCGCCTGGCCGTGCTTGAGGAAACCTTTCGACAATTCGACAAGGACCGCGCCTGGCTGCGTGGCAACACTCCGGAATCATGAAAACCAAGGCCGAACTGGTGGCGGAATTGGACCGGGCGCGCGCGGAGTTGGGCGACCGGCTTGAGAGCGCCGCCGCGGAATGGCGCCCGGAGCAATTGCTGCGCCGCTCGGTGGAGCGGCATCGCTGGCTGTGGACCGCCGGCGCAGCCCTGTCGGGGCTGCTGCTGATGCGTCGCCTGACACGACCAGCGGAGGACAAGATTCGGCGTGACATCGCCGGCGCTTCCGCTACAAAAAGCAGCCTAATTTCGCAAATTCTCACGCCGGCACTTGCCGTGCTCCGGCAAGCCGCCGTGAGCCAAGGTTTTCAATTGCTCCAAACCCTTCTCACCCCAACCCCTCACCGGCACCCGGGCAACCAGCCCGGGCCCTGATACCGCCTCTTCCATGTCCGACCAAGCCGCTCCTGCCCAAGACCTCGTGCCCGTGCTGGGCCACGTGGACGATTATCTGCGCTTCTGCATGCAGTATGACGCCTCCGACCTGCACCTGGCCACCGCCAGTCAGCCGATCTGGCGCCGCTACGGCAATCTCATGCCGATCTGGAACAATTCAGCGGCCCTCACGCCCGATGACACCCGCCGGCTCGCCTACAGTTTCCTGACCGAAGCACAAATCCGCCAGCTCGAAACCAAGGGCGACGTCGACTTCGCCTACTCACCGGAGTTCGGCCGCTTCCGCGCCTCCGTCGTCCAGCAGCGCCTGGGCATTGACATCACCTTCCGCATCATCACCACGAACATCCGCTCGGTCGATGAACTCGGCCTGCCTGACATGGTGCGCACCCTGATCCGCTACCACAACGGCCTGGTTCTGGTCACGGGCCCGGTCGGATGCGGCAAATCGACGACACTGGCCGCCCTAGTCGACGAGATCAACAAGGAACGCCAGGACCACATCATCACTCTGGAGGATCCGATCGAGTACGTCATCGAGCCCAAGGGTTGCCACGTCAACCAGCGCGAAGTCGGCACCCACACCGACTCCTTCGCCGCCGCTCTCCGCGGTGCCCTGCGTGAAGACCCGGACGTCATCATGGTCGGTGAAATGCGCGACCTGGAAACCATCTCACTGGCCATCACCGCCGCCGAAACCGGTCACTTGGTGCTCGGCACCCTGCACACCGGCAACTCGGCACGCACGCTCGACCGCGTGCTCGACGTCTTCCCCTCCGACCAGCGCGACCAGATCCGCATCATGGTGTCGGAATCGCTGCGCGGCATCATTTCCCAGCAGCTGGTTCCCAGGACCGACGGCAACGGCCGCGCCATGGCCCTGGAGCTTCTGGTCAACACCCCCGCCGTTGCCGCCTGCATCCGCGACGGCAAGACTTTCATGCTCAACGGCGTCATGCAGACCGGCAAGAACGTCGGCATGATCACCATGGACGACTCCCTGCGCAACCTCTACACCAAGGGCCTCATCAGCCGCGAGGAATGCGAGTCGCGCGCCGAGGACAAGCAGCTCATGCGCGCCTTCTTCCAGAGCTGAGCCCAACCCTTCGCAACCCCCAGACCGGCCCCCGCACGCCATGCCCATCATCGACCAATTCTTCGAACAGCTCATCCAACTCGGCGGCTCCGACCTGCACCTCAGCCAGGGCCAGCCGCCGAAGATCCGCGTCCACGGCTCGATCCGCCCGATCGCCGAGGAACTGCTCACCGCCGCCTCCATGGAAACCATGATGCGCGAGATCTGCGAACCGCGCGCCTGGGAGCGCTACGAGGAAAAGGGCGACCTCGACTTCGCCTACGAGATGGACGCCGAGCACCGCTTCCGCTGCAACTACCTGAAGCAGCAGAACGGCTACGCCGCCGTCTTCCGCATCATCCCGACCAAGATTGCCAGCCTGGAAAGCCTCGGCATTCCGCCGGTGGTCAAGGAGTTCGGCCACCTGCGCAGCGGACTCGTGCTGGTCACCGGTCCGACCGGCTCCGGCAAATCGACCACGCTGGCCGCCCTGCTTGACTACATCAACTCGAACTTCCGCCGCCACATCATCACGATCGAGGAACCGATCGAGTTCGTGCACCGCAACAAGAAGAGCATCATCACCCAGCGTGAGGTGCCGATCCAGACGCCCTCCTTTGCCGACGGCCTGCGCGCCGCGCTGCGTCAGGACGCCGACATCGCGCTGGTCGGCGAAATGCGCGACTTGGAGACCATCTCGCTGGCCCTGACCGCCGCCGAGACCGGCCTGCTCGTGTTCGGCACGCTGCACACCAACAACGCCCGCAAAACCGTCGACCGTATCATCGACGTCTTCCCCGCCGACCAACAGAGCCAGGTGCGCACCATGCTCGCCGCCTCGCTCAAGGGCGTTGTCGCCCAGCTGCTCATGAAGAAGGCTGACGGCAAGGGCCGCGTCGCCGTCAACGAGATCATGGTGTCAACGCCCGCCGTAGGCGCCATCATCCGCGAGGGCGCCACCCAGAAGCTGTACGACGTCATCATCGGAGGCAAGGCCGAGGGCATGCAGTTCATGGACGACTCGATCTGGGGCAAGCTGCGCGACGGCTTTGTCTCGCCGATGGAGGCCTACATGAAGGCCATCGACAAGGGCCGCTTCAAGGCCTTCCTGCCTCCCGAAATGCAGGCCCTCGCCAACGCTGGCGGTGGCGAGGCCAAAAAGTAGCCGACCCACGGTCGGGTCCGGGGCGTTCCCCCGATGATCCATGACCACCGCCACCGCCACCCTGCTGCTCGCCCGCGCCCATGCGCGCATGGTGCGTCAGCGGGCCAGGGAGGCGCTGCAGGACAACCGGCTGCTGGTGGCCACCATCGGCGTGTTCCTGGCGGTCTACTGCGCAGCCACCTACGTGCTGGTTTCGCAGGGCCTGCAGTTTGTGGCCGCCATGCCCCTCTTCGGCGAGCTGCTCGTCGAGCGCTTGGTGCACCTGCTCTTCTTCTTTTTCTTCGTCATGCTGGTGGTGTCAAACGCCGCCATCACGGGCATGGGCCTGTTTCGTCGCGTCGGCATGGACTGGCAGGTGGCCCTTCCCCTGCCCTGGAGCAGTCTGGTGCTCTGGAAAACGCTTGAGGGCATGCTGCTGGCGAGTTGGGGCCTGCTCGTGCTGAGTGCGCCTGTGCTGGCCGCGCTCGGCCGGGTGTTCAAGGCCGGTCCCGTCTTCTACCTCGCCGGCCTGCCCGCCCTGCTCTGCCTCGTCGGGCTTGCCGCCTGCCTGTCAACCTGGCTGCTGCTGTTGCTCGTCAGCCATGTGCGCCGATCCTGGTGGAAAGCGGCGGCCGTGCTCGGCCTGGTACCGGCCTTTCTCGTGCTGCGACCTTGGCTGACTGCCGGAGAAGACCCCGCCAAGCGCGACCTCCTGGAGAGCCTGCAGGGCGTGATGCGCCACTCGGAAATCTTCATCCACCCCCTGCTGCCAAGCTCCTGGGTCGCCGAGGTGCTGTTTGCCGCGGCCGGTCGCGGCACGCCAGGCAGCGCCCTTTTCCACCTGCTGCTGCTGCTTGCCCATGCCCTGCTGGCGCTGCACCTGACCGCCCGCTTCGGCACCCACCACTTCTACACCGCCTGGCACCGGGTCATGACTGCCGGCCCCTGGTTCCGCGGCAATGCCGCCGCCAAGCCCTGGTTCCGCCGCCCTGTCCCTGAGCAACCAACCCGAGCCGGCCGCTCGGAGCGCGCCCTGCTCGCCAAGGATGTGCGGACGTTCCTGCGTGAACCCGCGCAGTGGGGACAGTGCCTCGTCATCTTCAGCCTCCTGTTCATCTACACCCTCAACCTGCAGCGCCTCGGCCACAACCTGCAGAGCACCTTCTGGGTGACCGTGATCAGCCACCTCAACCTGCTGGTCTGCTGCCTGGCTCTTTCCACCCTGACCACCCGCTTTGTCTTTCCGCAGATCAGCCTGGAAGGCCAGCGCCTGTGGATTCTCGGCCTGTCGCCACTGTCGCTCGGCCGCATCATGGATCT
>JBIJBO010000255.1:0-3281 GCA_044345215.1 Prosthecobacter sp.
CAGGATGCCAACGAGGCAGGTGAGCGCACGGGCGACAGTGTGCTTAATGTCAAGGTGGTGAGCGGTCAGCGTTTCCTTGCCACGCCCGAGGCGGCGCGCATCGAACAGATCTTCGGCGATTCCGTCACCTTTGATTTTGGCCCGTTCGAAGGCCGGATGGATCTGGTCTTCATCGATGGTTCGCACACACGCGCCTATGCGGAGAGCGACACTGAAATTGCTCGTCGTCTGGTCAAGTCGACCGGTGGCTGGGTCGTCTGGCACGATGCCACGCTTTACGGCGTGGCACCCTATCTTCGCCAGCAGATCAAAGGCCTGGGCTGGCCGCTTCGCCTGATCGACGGCACCACACTCATGGTCGGGTTCTGTCGCGAGGGTCAATTCGTGCCGCTGCCATGGGTGGCGTGAAATTCGTGGTGACTGATTTGCGGTTTTAACTTTTATTGCTGCAGTGGCAGCGTCCTGTAATCATGTCGCAGTTGGCAATCCTTGATCTTCGAACGGTCTGGCGTTGTGCGGGCTTTGTTGGCCGATGCTATGGCTTTTTGATTCGACACTTGCCGCGTGTTCGTGGACGAACACGACTTTTGATCGTGCTGTCGTCGATGCTGTTTCGCGGACGCATTCCACTCGTGAATCGGAAAGGCGTACGTCTTGTCGTGGATCCCATCGATTACATTGGTGAAATGATCCTCACCAAGGGTGAATTCGAGCCTTCCTCCCTGAGGCTTTGTGCCAGATTGTTGGCCGATGGAGGTATTTTTGTGGATGTCGGCGCGAATTTTGGTTTGTACACGTTCACCTTGGGCTCGATTCCCGGAGTCAAATGCATCGCGGTTGATCCGTTGCCGCAAGCAGTTTCCAGACTCATGGAACATCGAGCGATGAATCCGGACCAGGAAGTTCAGGTGATGGCGGTGGCGCTGTCAGATCGTTCGGCACTGATTTGCCTGGATCCACCCGTGCCGGGCAATTTCGGCACCGGCAAGGTTGTCGCCGACCCAGTCAGCGGCGGCATTGGGGTCCATTCAGCCACCTTTCAACAGGTTCTCACAGCAGCCGGCATGCAACGGGTGGACCTGGTGAAGATGGATGCGGAAGGTCATGAGTTTGAAGTGCTGCGCGGGATCGACTTCGAGTCAGACGGCTGCCCCCGGCATCTGATCTTGGAGCAGGAACCGGCGATTTCCGATGAAAGTCGGTTTCAAAAGGTTTGGCATTTGCTCAAGTCCAAGGGCTATGAGCCTTTTGATGTTGAGGGCTCACCGCTGGCCTTCGGCGAGCGTCCTGTGGAAAATAATGTGTGGTGGACGCGCGATCGCTCTGCCTTGACCGCCGTTTGAAGCTTTGCGCTGGTTTGGAATCTGAGCCGCCATGACCTCCCCCCATGTTTTTTGCACCCTCGGCGAGGGCGACTACCATCACGGGGTTGCCGCGCTGCTGAATTCGCTGGTGCGCAACGGCTTCACCGGCGTCTTCGCCATCGGCTGGCGCGGCACTCCGCCGCCCTGGTTGGATTCGCTGGAACGTCATCCCGACGGCGGCTGGCGGGTCGGCGCGGTGCGCGTGCGCTTGGAGACTCTCGACACGCCCTGGCTGCTGGCCCATGTCAAACCGCGGTTCCTGCTTGATCTGTTCGACCGTCTCGAACCGCTGGCCAGCACGGTTTGGTATGCCGATCCCGACCTCGTCGTCGATGTGCCCTGGACCTTTTTCGAGCGCTGGGTGGGGCAGGGGGTGGCGGTCTGCGAGGACAACTGCTTCGCCAAGCTCGCCCCGCACCACTACCTGCGCCGCGCCTGGACGGTTTTCGCCCGCGAGCGACTCGGCCTTGAACTCGATCCGGCGATGTCCTGTGGCTTCAACTCCGGCTTCATCGGGGTCCGCCACGAAGACCGTGCCCTGCTGGAAACCTGGAAGTCAGCGCTTCAAGCCCTGCCATCGGTGGGCGTGCCGCTCGAGCAGCTCAAGCCCGGTACCCGTCTCGATGCGTTTTTCGGCACTGACCAGGACATGCTGAATGTCGCCGCTCTGGCGCATCCCGAGCGCATCAGCAGCCTCGGTCCCGAGGGCATGGGGTTCTCGCCCGGCATGAATGTGCTTTGGCACGCGGTGGATACCCCCAAACCCTGGCGACGCAACGACCTCTGGGAGTTGTTCCGCCATGGCCGCGGTGTCGGCAACGCCCACCGCCGCTTCTGGCACTACGCCGACGGCCCGGTCCATTCTTGGACCGAGGACGAACTGCGCTGGCGCAGGTTCCGCCAGCAGGTCGCCGTGGCGCTGAGCCGGGTGTATCACTCGGCCTGAGGGTTTCAATCATTTGCTGTCCCTCGTTATGTTGCGCAAGCTGCTGCGAAGAGTGTGCCGTGGATGGGTGTTTCGACGAAACCTGAGGGCTGATGGAGTTTCAGTGCCGCTTTATGTCGCACCGGAAGCACAGTTGAAGTACTTGAAGCCTGGCATCCAGGCAGAGGACTTAGAGTTGATTCAGATGGCCCGCACGCATCTGACAGAAAGATCCGTGGTCTGGGACATTGGAGCCAACGTCGGTGTGTTCAGCTTCGCCAGTGCCTTGCTGGCAAGCAAGGGCACCGTGGTGGCAGTTGAGCCGGACATCTGGCTTGCCGGGCTGCTCTATCGCACCCGTCTGTTGCCGGTCTACGAGGGCTGTGACGTTCGCATCATACCGGCGGCAGCAGCCGAGAAATGTGGGGTGATGTCCTTTTTGATTGCTGAGGGCGGTCGTGCCTCCAATGCGCTGGAGGTAGCCGGTGGTCGCACACAGATGGGCGGTGTCCGAATGCGCCAGTTCGTGCCGACGCTGACTCTGGATTCGCTCTTGGAGAGCCAGCCGGCTCCTGATTTCGTCAAAATCGACATTGAGGGGGCGGAGTGGATGGCTCTCTGCGGCGCAGAAGGTCTGTTAAACGAGGTGCGTCCTCTATTCTACATCGAAGTGGGTGATAACACCGCTGCCGATGTTTATGCGCGATTCGCCCGTGCCGACTATCTCGCCGTGGATCCTGCCACTGGTGTCGTTATCAACGCCTGTCTTGCCAACACCTACTTCGTGCCGCGTGAGCGAGAGCCTGCCTTGACGTGGATTGCTCGATAGAACAGTGCGCCATGGATTTGCCGCAGTACTTGATCCGTAAGCTTTATCCGCAAGCCACTGTCCGCCGTGTCCTGCGGGGGCCGCTGCGGGGTTGGCGCTTTGAAGTGGTATCCGGCATGGGTTTAACCTATGCGCTGGGTCTGGATCATTTGAATTTTTGCTT
>JBIJBO010000023.1:0-34604 GCA_044345215.1 Prosthecobacter sp.
CTACCTTGCCTTCAGCGCGGCTGCCGGGGAACGCCCCAAGCTGAGCCGTCACATCGAACATCAGGAACACCTGCACAGCCGCACCGACTTTGTCAGCGAACTCCGCCATCTGGTGAAATCAGCCCGCCAGCGCTGGGACAACAGCTACCTGCCCTGACTTCGTGGATTGCCTGGTGGCTAAGCCGGTAAAAACCGCAGTTGCGGACTTGCCAGGCGCGCGCCCTCCGCTAATGCCAAGCACATGGTGCGTCTCACGGTCCTCGGCAGCGGCAGCTCGGGCAATTGCGCGGTCGTCTCGACCGGCCGCACGACCCTGCTCATCGACGCCGGCCTGAGCGCCAAGCAGATCTGCCTGCGCCTTGAGGCGGCCGGCATTGCCCCCTCCTCGCTCAACGGCATCCTGCTGACCCACGAACACCAGGATCACACCGCCGGCTTGGAGGTGCTCAGTGGTCGGCTCAGCGTGCCCCTCTACTGCACCGCACTCACCCAGGAACACCTGCTCGGCAGCCTGAAGTTCCGTGGCACGCCCCGTTGGCGGCTCATGCAAACCGGCAGCAGTTTTGAAATTCAGGACCTCGTCATCGAATCCTTCCCCGTCCCGCATGACGCCGTCGATCCGGTCGGCTTTGTCATTGCCGACGCCGATTCACGCCTGGGCGTGCTCAGCGACGTCGGTTTCGTCACCAACCTGATCAAGGATCGCCTGCGCGGCTCCGACAGCCTGTTTGTCGAGGCCAACTACGACACCCAGCTGCTCGAGGCCGACACCAAGCGGCCCTGGGCGACCAAGCAGCGCATCATGTCGCGCCACGGCCACCTCTCCAATGACCAGGCTGCAGAGCTGGTCGAAAGCCTGGCCCACCCCGGCCTGCACCATGTCGTGCTCGGCCACCTGAGCGACGACTGCAACGATCCGGCGCGCGCGGCAAGCCGCATCCGCGAGTCGTTGCTGCGCGCCGGCGTTGCCGACACGCGCGTGCTGTGCGCCGAACGCCGAACCTGCACCACGAGCATTGAGGTCGCCCGCCCCCGCGCCACCTTCGCCGCCCCAGCCCCAGTCAGTGAAGACCGGCAATTGGGGTTGCTATGAGGTGCAGGCACCGAAAGAAGCGCAGGGCTTGAAGCCAGGAGTTGGGCCACACGCGCCACGCTTTCTCACGCCACCAGGGCCTTCACCACCTTGGCCGGCTCGACCCCGGTAAGGCGCTGATCCAAGCCCTGGTACTTGTAGGTGAAGCGCTCGTGTTGGTAGCCGAGCAGGTGCAGCACCGTGGCATGGAAGTCGCTGATGGGCAGCGGGTCCTTGACGATGTTATAGCTGAAGTCGTCGGTCTCACCGTGGATCGCCCCGCCCTTGGCACCGCCGCCGGCCATCCACATCGTGAAGCAGCGTGGGTGGTGGTCGCGGCCGTAGTTCTCCTTCGTCAGGCCGCCCTGGCTGTAGATGGTGCGGCCGAATTCACCACCCCAGATGATGAGGGTGTCCTCAAACATGCCGCGCTGCTTGAGGTCCTGGATGAGCGCCGCACAGGGCTGATCGATGTCCCGGCACTGGCTGGGCATGCGACCGCCGACGTTCGAGTGATGGTCCCAGTTGTTGTGGTAAATCTGCGTGAAGCGGACGCCGCGCTCGGCGAGGCGGCGCGCCATCAGCACGCTGTTGGCGAAGCTGCCGGGCTTGCGCGCCTCCTCGCCATAGAGCTTGAAGGTGTGTTCGGGCTCATTGCCGAGATCGGTCAGTTCCGGCACGCTCGCCTGCATGCGGAAGGCCATCTCATACTGCTGGATGCGCGTGTGTGTCTCGGGATCGCCCACCTCGCGGTAGTTGATCTCGTTGAGCGCCTGCACGCCGTCGAGCATGCGCCGGCGCACGCGGTCGTCAACGCCGGGCGGGTTGTTGATGAACAGAATGGGATCGCCCTTGCTGCGGAACGACACCCCGGCGTGTTCACCCGGCAGGTAGCCGCTCGACCACAGGCGCGGGGAAATGGCCTGCTCCTGCTCGCGATTGCTCGGCGTGGCGATGAGGACGACAAACCCCGGCAGGTTCTGGTTCAGCGAGCCCAGACCGTAAGATGCCCAGGAACCGATGCAGGGCCGCCCGGTCACTTGGTTGCCGGTCTGCATCGCGCAGATCGCCGGCTCATGGTTGATCGCCTGGGTGTTCAGCGAGCGCATCCAGCAAATGTCATCGGCCACCCTGCCCAGGTGCGGCAGCAGGTCGGCATTCATCCACATGCCGCACTGGCCGCGTTGCTCGAAGCGGAACTTCGACGGCGCGATCGGAAAGCGCGCCTGGCCGCTGGTCATGGTCGTCAGGCGCTGGCCCTGGCGAATGCTGCCGGGCAGATCCTTGTCATACCACTTCTGCATCTCCGGCTTGTAGTCGAACAGGTCCATCTGCGAGGGACCGCCGACCATGTGCAGGTAAATCACGCGCTTCGCCTTGGCCGGAAAGTGCGTGGTCACCTGGCCTGTGCCGGCGAAGCTCTCACCGAGCAGTGAACTCAGTGCGGCGTAACCAAGGACATTGCGACCCCGCGCAAAAAACCGGCGCCGGGTTTCAAAGGTTTGCCAATCGTTCAAGAGTTTCATGTTTAAAGTTTAAGGTTTAAAGTTGGCCGGCAGCAGGGGTGTATTTGCGGCCGCGGATCTCGGTTTGTTGGAGGTATTGCATCAGCCCATCGAGCAATCGGCTGATTTCGAGGCAGGCGTCGTGGAGTTCCCTCCAAGTCGGTTCGTCGAGGTAGGCTTGGTCCAAAGCGTGGTAAAGTTGAGAGCGCAGTTCGCCGCAGGAACCTTTGGCATGACCGAGGAAGAGGATGAACTCCTTGCGTCCCCCGCGTTCAAAGCCCTCGGCGATGTTCGAGGGAATCGACAGGCTGGCCCGCCGCATCTGATCTTTCATGGCAAAGTCCCTGGAGAAATCCCCGGCCATGGACACCTGATAGTGGCGAGCGACAAGCTCCCGGGCTTTCTGCCAAGCGAGAATGTCTTCGAACTGTCGAAAGGTGGCCACGACCTCTGGATTCAACTTCAAATTCCAACTTTAAACCTTAAACTTTAAACTCTTGGGTTACTTGTTCAACACTTCATCGAGATTGAGGACTTGGTTGCAGACCATCGTCCATGCGGCGAGTTCGGGTGCGGGAAGCTTGGGATCCGGCTTGGTTTCGCCAACGGCGACCAGGGCCGCGGCGTCATTGGGTTGAGCGGCATAGTGCTTCTTCAGGTCGGCGAGGCTGTTGGCGAGCACGCTGCGCTCGACCGGCTTGAGCGGGCGGCAGAGCAGGCGCAGGGCGAGTTCGTCCAGGCGGGCCTCATCAGCCTGAGCGGAGGCGAGCACGCGCTGGGCGAGATTGCGCGAGGCCTCGACAAACTGGGTGTCGTTCATCACCACCAGCGCCTGCAGTGGCGTATTCGTGCGGTCGCGGCGCACGCAGCTCATCTCGCGGCTAGGGGCGTTGAAAACATCCATGCTCGCCGGCGGCGCCATGCGCTTCCAGAAGTTGTACACCGTGCGGCGATAGAGATTCTCGCCCTTGTCCTGGGCGTACTTCTCCGTGCCCATGCCCACCACTTCCCAGATGTTTTCCGGCTGGTAGGGATAGGTGCCCGGACCGCCCATGCGCGGGGACAGCGAGGTGCTGGCGGCGAGGGCGTAGTCGCGGATCATCTCAGCATCCATGCGGAAGCGCGGGCCGCGGCTGAGCAGGCCATTCTCGCGATCCTTCGCCAACTTGTCCGGCGTCACCTGCGCCGACTGGCGGTAGGTGCTGGAAGTGACGATCAACTTGATCAGGCGCTTCACGTCCCAGCCGCCCTCGCGGAACTCGACCGCCAGCCAGTCGAGCAGTTCCGGATGGGTGGGCGGCATGCCCATGATGCCGAAGTCCTCGCTGGTCTTGACCAGGCCCTGGCCAAAGAACTCCTGCCAGAAACGGTTGACCGTGACGCGGGCGGTGAGCGGGTTGCCCTCGCTGACCAGCCACTGGGCGAGACCCAGGCGGTTGCGCGGCGCGCCCTCCGGCAGCTTGCCAAGCGCGGCGGGCACGTCGGCCGGCACCGGTTCGCCGACCTGGTCGTACTGGCCACGCATGAGAATGTTGGCCATCGGGGCCTGATCCATGCGCTCCTCCTGGATGTGGGTCAGTGGACTGCGCGCCAAGATGGCGGCACGCTCGGCCTCGAGCGCCTGGTGGGTCTTGTCGGCCGCCTTCCAGCCATCGTGGCGGGTGGCGAGGAAATGACCAAACAGGGCATCGACCTGCTTCGGACCGCGCTTGGCCGAGGCGAGCATCTCGCGCAGCGGACCAACCTTGGCAAGGGTCTGAATTTCCACGGGGCGCAGCAGGCGATCGAAGAGGCGCACGTCCTGAACGCCGCCATCATGGAAGACCTGGACGTGGCTTCGCTGGCCAATGCGGGTGGGCGTGGCAGTGCGAATGCTGTTTTTGAGCGCGTTCGCCTCGATCTTCAACGGCAGCGATTCACCATCGACGTAGATTTTCACGCCCTGCGCCTTGCCGCTGCCGTCATAGGTGACGAAGACATGCTGCCAGACGCCCGGCCGGACACTCGGCTTGGCGGTACTGACCTTGAGAGCGTCATCGGGCCAGCGGTGAATGAGATGGACCGCGTAAAAGCGGTCGTTCTGCCAGAGGTCCCAGCCGCGATAGCCGGCCTTCTCGTCCATGCGGGCAAGGATGCCACCACCGACGCCGAGTCGGCCCGCACGCACCCAGGCGCCGTAGCTGAAGGGCTTGTCCTTCTCAAAGTCAGCCACCTCGCCGAGATCAAAGGTGCCGCCCGGCTTCATCACCGGCGCCGGACCGATCTTGCCATCGGTTTTCCAGCTCACCTGACCAGTGGCCTTGAAGGTCTTGGCGGAGCCACAAACGCCGGTTACCTCGCTGCCCGCACCCTCGTTGAGCGGCACGTGGGCAATCTGCCCCTGCGCCGGCATGTCGCGATCCAGATCTTCCGGCTTGGCCGAAGACAGCCAGGTGTCGAACTCCGGCCGCGCCAGCTTGCGATTCTCCTCCAGCTTTGCCTTGGCCGCGGCAATTTCCGCCGGCAGGGACTGCCAACGCGGGCGATCCCGCTCCGCGGGCAGCACCAGGACCGGCCCGAGGCCGTCCTTGACGTTGCCGTCCTTGGGCTTTTGGGTCGTGTTGCGGAAGAAGGCGGCCAGCGAGTAGTAATCGCGCTGCGAGATCGGGTCGAACTTGTGATCGTGGCACTGCGAGCAGTTCGTCGTCAGGCCGAAGTACACCCAGCCAAGTGTCTGAACGCGGTCGGCCGCGTAGTTGGCAAGGTTTTCTTCGTCGATCGTGCCCCCCTCGTTGGTGGTGATGTTGCAGCGCTGGAAGCCGGTGGCGATCAGCTGGCTCTCGCTCGGCTTGGGAAGCAGGTCGCCGGCAATCTGCTCGATCGTGAACTGGTCAAACGGCTGGTTGCGGTTGAAGGCGCCGATGACCCAGTCACGGTAGGGCCAGATCTCGCGGTACTTGTCAAAGTGCAGACCGTGAGTGTCGGCATAACGGGCAGCATCGAGCCAGTAGCGGGCGCGGTGCTCGCCATAGGCCGGGCTCTTCAGCAGTTCATCGACCAGCGTGTTGTACTGGGCGTCACTGAGCGACTTCTGACCGGGCTGGACGTGGCGGCGGATCAGGTCCGGACTCGGCGGCAGGCCGGTGAGATCGAGGGACAGGCGGCGCACGAGGGTATGGGCATCGGCCTCGGGCGCAGGCTTGAGACCGAGCTCCTGCAGACGGGCGAGAACAAAGGCGTCCAGCGAATTGCGGATGGCAAATGCCGAATGACGAACCTCTGGTACAGCCGGTCGCTGCGGAGGAATGAGCGACCAGTGCGCCTGCCAGGGCGCACCCTGCTCAATCCAGTCACGGATCATGGCGATCTGTTCCGGTTTCAGCTCCTTGTGCGACTCCGGCGGCGGCATGAGGTCATCCTCATCCTTCGTGATCAGGCGCTGGAACAGCGGACTGTCGTCGGGCTTGCCCTTGATGACAGTCGGCGACTCCCCTTCCTTGGCCGTGAAAAACCCCGCCTCCGTGTCGAGGCGCAGCCCGGCCTTGCGCGTGCCCGGATCCGGGCCGTGGCAGTGAAAGCAGGCGTCGGCAAGGATCGGCCGGATGTCGCGGTTGAATTCCGCCTTGCCGGCCGCGCCGAACAGGCCCGGAACGACGCTCAGCAGGCCGAGTGGGAGGAGTACTTTCATAGAGATGCGTGCGACAAAAATACGCGTTTCACCTGCAGTGCTTGCAGCAAAAGCAGAAGAATTCATGCAGAGAGCAATTGGAAGAGGAATCCCGCAGGCGCCTTCGCCAGAAGGCGAGGGTCGATCCCGCAGACACAGGCCCACGTTGGAGCCAACGCGCCCTCAATGCTTCACCAGAACCCGGCCATCGGCGTAGTGCAGCAATCGGTTGGCAAGGCCCCGTCGGGTCTGGCGATGCAGGGCCACGCGGGTCGGACCGATGTCCAGGCTGTGCGCGGCATGCTGGCTGAACAGACTGACCCAAGCCAGGCGCAGCCAGGAATGACCGGCTTCCTCGCCCTCGCGACAGCGCACATACTCAATCGAGAGCAATTCACCAGGGTGTTCCGACGCCTCCGCCTCCTGCTTCTGGCGCAGGAACTCGGCGAACTGGCGCGAATAAAACAAACCGCAGGGGTGGCGGAAAAGCTCCATGTAACGCCAGGCACGTTAAGCGCAGTGAGCGACATGCAAGCGAAAACGACGTCACTTCTGCCCGTAATATGCACCAGGCCCATGCTTGCGCAGGTGATGCTTGTCGAGCAGGTGCTGCGGCATCGGCCCCAGCCCCGGATTCAGAGCCAGCGCGGACAGCGCCATCTGCGCGCACATTTCCAGGGCAACGCTGTTGGCCAGGGAATCGGCCGCATTCTTGCCAAAGGTGAAGGGCGCGTGATGCAGCTGCAGCACGGCCGGCATGGCGAGCGGATCCAGGACCAACTCGCGCAGGCGCTCGGCGATGGCCACGCCGGTGAAGTGCTCATAGTCCTGCGCCACCTCCTCCGGGGTGAGCGCGCGCACCAGCGGCACCGTGCCGTAAAAGTGATCGGCATGCGTCGTGCCAAAGCAGGGCAGCCCGCACCCGGCCTGGGCAAAGGCGGTGGCACAAGGACTGTGGGTGTGGGTAATGCCGCCGATGCATGCAAACTCGCGGTACAAATGCAGGTGGGTGCGCGTGTCCGACGACGGCCGCAGCTGCCCCTCCACCACCCGGCCCTCCAGATCGAGCACGACCATCGTCTCTGGGGTCAGGTCCGCGTAATCCACCCCACTCGGCTTGATGACCCACAGGCCCGAGGCGCGGTCGATGCCGCTGACATTGCCCCAGGTCAAACGCACCAGACCGCTGCCGGGCAGGGCACGATTGGCCTCGCAGACTTCCATTTTCAGGGATTCGAGCATGCCCCTCTATGCCCCGCCGGCGACGCGCCGGCAACGGGGAAATGCTAGCCCAGGATGGCGCGCGGCACACGGCCGTGGACATCGGTGAGCCGGTAATCACGGCCGGCGTAGCGGTAGGTCACACGCTCGTGATCCATGCCCAGGAGATGCAGGATCGTCGCATGGATGTCGTGGATGTGCATGCGATCGACCGCCGCCTTGAAGCCGAAGTCATCGCTCTCGCCATAGGCCGTGCCGCCTCGCACGCCGCCGCCGGCAAAGAACATGCAGAAGCCATGCGGGTTGTGGTCGCGACCATTGCCGTTTTCACTCACCGGCGTGCGCCCGAACTCACCGCCCCACACGATCAGGGTGTCGTCAAGCAGCCCGCGCTGCTTGAGGTCGCCGATCAGCGCGGCGATCGGGCGGTCGATGTCGGCCGCAAGCCGGCGCGTCTGTTCATCGTGCTTGGAATGCGTGTCCCAGGGCTGGCCATTGCCATAGTAGACCTGCACGAAACGCACGCCGCGTTCGACCAGGCGACGCGCCATCAGGCAGCCGTTGGAAAAGTGGCTCTTGCCGTACATCTCGCGCACACGCTCCGGCTCGCGATGGACATCGAAGGCATCGGTCGCGGCCGACTGCATGCGGTAGGCGGTCTCCATCGCCCGGATGCGACCATTCAGCACGGTGTCAGCCCCACCACGTGCGGCGAGGTGGGCCTCATTGAGTTCCTGGATCAGATCGAGCTGGCGACGCTGGCGGACGGCCGGGGTGCGCGCGTTGTGCAGCCAGGGGATCATCTGGCGCGGGTCGAGGTTCGAGTGATTGATGTACACCCCCTGATGTTCCGCCGGCAGAAAGGCACTGGTCCAGAGGATCGAAAAGCGCACCGGCCGCCCCGGGCAGAGCACCACGTAGGACGGCAGGTTGGCGTTCTCGTTGCCGAGGCCGTAGCTCAGCCAGGAACCCATGCTCGGCACACGCTCGGTCATCGTGCCATTGTTCATCAGTAGCAGCGCAGGCCCGTGGTTCGGGTTGTCGGTGTGGCAGGAGCGCAGCACGCAGAGTTCATCGGCATGCCGCGACAAATGCGGCAGCAACTCGCTGACCGGCAGCCCGCTGCGCCCGGCCGGTCGATAGGCATAGGGCGAGGCCAGCAGACCGCCGGTCGGTCGCTCCGTGCGCAGGTCGGCCCCTTCCGGACGCTGGCCGGAGTACTTCGTCAGCGCCGGCTTCGGATCGAAGAAGTCGGGCCCGAACGGCCCGCCATTCATGAAGAGGTGAATCACCCGCTTGGCCCTTGGCACAAAGTGCGTCATCGGCGTGCCGATGGCCGCCGCCAAACCCAGCCCGCCCAGGCCGCCCCCCATGCGCAGGAGGGCTTCACGACGGGAGATCGGAGGGAAATCAGGCGACACGCGGCTTTTCTACGGTCACCCACACGGCGAACTTGCGTGGGCATCCCGGGACATCCCCAGGTCAAGCCTGGTCATGGATTGGTCTTTGCCCCGGCGCGGTCGGCTGCTAAAACTGCGGGCCGACCATGACCGACGCCCCCTCCACCCTTTCGCGCACCGCCTGGATTGCCGTGTTCCTGCTGCTGCCGGTGGCCCTGCTCAACTACCTCGACCGGCAGATGCTGGCCGCCATGAAGTCCTCGGTCATGGTCGACATCCCGAGCATTGGCAGCGAGGCGAACTGGGGTTTCCTGCCCGCGGTCTTCAAGTGGGTCTACGCCTTCCTCAGCCCGGTCGGCGGCTACCTGGCCGACCGCCTCAGCAAGAAGCACGTCATCGTCGTCAGCCTCTTTGTCTGGTCGGCCGTGACCTGGACCACCGGCCACTGCACGACCTTTGATCAACTGCTCGTCACCCGCGCCCTCATGGGCATCAGCGAGGCCTGCTACATCCCGGCGGCGCTGGCGCTCATCGCCGATTACCATGTCGGCTGCACCCGCTCGCGCGCGGTCGGCTTGCACCAGATGGCCATCTACATCGGCGTCATGCTTGGTGGCTTCAGCGGCCATGTGGCCGATGATCCGGACCTCGGCTGGCGCTGGGCCTTCGATGTCTGTGGCGTGGCCGGCGTGTTCTATGCCGTGCCGCTGTTCTTCCTTTTGCAAAACGCCCCGCGACGCGCCGACACCGCCCTGTCCCCTGCGGTCTCCGTTGGCGGCGCCCTGCGTGAACTGCTCGGCAACCGTTACTTCCTATTCCTCGTCATCTGCTTCACCCTGCCCGCCATCCCGGCCTGGGTGGTCAAGGACTGGATGCCGGCCATCCTCAAGGAAAAGTTCGACATCGGCCAGGGCAAGGCCGGCGTCTCCGCCACTCTCTATGTCAACCTCGCCTCCCTCGGCGCCGCCGTGCTCGGCGGTTGGCTGGCCGACAAATGGATGGGCCACACCGCCCGCGGCCGCATCTTCGTCAGCGCCATCGGCCTGACCCTGACCATCCCCGCCCTTTTCGGTGTCGGCAACGCCGGATCCCTCGTCATGGCCGTCACCTTCCTTGCCCTGTTCGGCGTCGGCTGGGGCTTCTTCGACTGCAACAACATGCCCATCCTCTGCCAGATCACCCGGCCCGAGCTGCGAGCCACCGGCTATGGCGTGATGAACCTGGTCAGCATCAGCTGCGGCGGTTTCGCCGACTGGGGCTTTGGCATCCTGCGCGACAAGGGCGTGCCGCTCAACGTCACCTTTGGCGTCTTTGGCGCCGCCGCCGCCGTCGCCGTCCTGCTCATGCTGTCGATCCGGCCGCGCCGCTTCGACGATCAACCGGCCGCCTGAGCCGGCATTTGACTTGCCGGCATCCCGACGAACTGTCGGGCATGGGACTTTTTGATACACTCGCCAAACAGGCACTCGGTGGAGCACTGGGCAATCCGGCCGAAATGCTGTCCAGCCTGCTCCAGGAAGCCGGCGGCCTGCAGGGCCTGCAGCAGCGCTTTGAACAGGCGGGCTTGGGCGAACTCTTCGCCTCCTGGGTCAGCGTCAACGGCAACAGCGGCGTCCAGCCCGGTCAACTCCAGCAGGCCCTCGGCGAGGAAGCACTGCGCCAGCTCGCCGGTCGCCTCGGTTTCCAGCCGCAGATGCTCCTGCCCCTGCTCTCGCAGTTCCTGCCGCAGGTGATCGACAAGCTCACCCCCAACGGCGTCATCGATGCCGAGCACCCCGGCCCCGCGCAGATCCAGGAAGCCCTCAATGCCGCCATGCAGGGCGCCATTGGGGCGTTCTTCAAGCGGTCTTGACCTGGCTTCTGACGCATCGGCCGGATCCGACTGATCCGACCGATCGCCGGCCCCGTCCGACACCTCCCGGCTGCCGGACTTACTGAAACTGCACCGGCGTGGTCACCATGGCGCCGCGATCATCGGTGAGGCTGACGATCCAGGTGTTGGCGCCGGCCGGCGGCGCGGGCGCACTCACCACGCCATCGCCGACCTCGGCCTCGACGCTCTGCCAGGTGCGCTTCGAACGCAAACCACCCTCGGTGGTGTAATGCAGCTGCGCGCGCTTGACCGGACGCACACTGGTGAAGGCCACCCTCACCCGCTGGCCGTCACGCACCGGCACCCCCGGCACCGGCAGGGCCTCGCCCCCGCGACACTTGGCATCAATGAACAGGCCGATCTCCTGTGGCGCCCAGCCGGCCGGATGACTGTGCCCCATCTTGACCTCAATGCGCATCTGCTTCTCGCCGTTCACCACATCAAAGCTCTTCTGATAGCTGTCGAGCACGTAATGGACATCGTTCGTGCCGTTGACAAAGAAGATCGGCACGCGGCAGCGCGGCAAGAGGCTGCCCGGATCATAGTCGCGCACCCAGTCGGCGGCCCGCGCGCCGAGCTTGTCGATGCTCGGCTTCTGCACCGATTCGCCTTCGTGCAGGAACCCGCAGCCATAGACCGGCACCGCCGCCTTGAAGCGGTCATCCAGGGAAGCCACCAGGCAGGTCGTGTACCCACCCCAACTGATGCCGGTCACCGCCGTGCGCTCGGCATCGACCTCCGCCATGGAGCGCAGCAGGGAGTGGGCGCGGATGACATTGGCCGCCGCATGGTAGGGCCAGTCGTCGAGGTGACTGCCGCCGATGCTGTCAAACTTCTCGCCATGGCCCTGGTTCGGCCCGCCGTTCTCCAGACGCGTGCGCTGCTTGGCATCGCTCTGATGCCCCTTCGGCGCGCCGGTCTTCGGGTCATAGGTGGGATCGGGTGGGCGATGCCCGCCCAGGTCCATGGCGATGGCGGCATAACCGCGCTTCGCCCACAGCCAGGCCCAGTCGGCAAAGGCGGTGCCACCGCCGCCATGAATGAGCACCACACCCGGAAATTTTTGACCGGGTGCAGCCTCGCCAAGGGTCGCGGGCGAGGCGTAAAAGGCAAAGACCTCGGTCGCCTTGCCCTGATACTCCTCGCCGCGGTAGAACAGCGCATGCACCGGCTGATCGCGCTGGATCCAGCGCATCTCAGGCACCTGCTTGAGGGCGTCGAGGTTCCACGGCCCCACCATTTCTGCAGCGGCCGGCAGGGCGAGGGCAAGGAGGAGAGAAGACAGCGATTTCATGACGTGGGGTCAGGGCGGTAAGACGGTGGGCAAAAGATCATTCTGACCCGGGGTCCACCAGGCGTCGAGCCTTTCCCGCAGGTCGCGAACCGTGGCGGCGAAGGCGGGATCGGCCGCGAGATCCCGCGTTTCGCCGGGGTCGGCCACGACATCAAAAAGCACCGGCACACGCAGGTCCGGCTTCCAGGGTCGTGGCTGGCCCTGCCCATGCGGCACGATAAGCTTGTGGCGACCCAGCCGCACCCAGCGGCAGGCGATGTCGCGTGCCGGTTGCCCCAGCACGCTGGCATCACCGGGATAGATCTCGCCAAACACTGCTTGCTCGGCCAGCGTCCCCTGCCCCCGGGCGGCGGCGAGCAGGCTGCGCCCCGGCCCGTCCGGCCCCGTGCCACCCACTGCCTCCAGCACGGTCGGCAGCAGATCCACACTGCTCACGGGCGTCTCATGGGTCGCCGGCGCGATCACACCATCCCAGCGCAGCAGGATCGGCGTGCGCAGGCCGTCCTCGAAGGGTGAATACTTGCTGCGCTTGTTCAGCATGAACTCGCCCGGATGTTTCTTGTCGGGCACGCTGTCCGGTGTCCAGCCGTTGTCACAGACGAAGACAAACAGGGTCTTGCCGGCCAGTCCGCGCTGCTCATACAGCGCCATCAGCTCACCCACAGTCGCATCAAACTGGCTGATCGAGGCCAGATAGGGGATGCGATGCGCCGGCAAGCCGCGCCCCTCATGCAGTTCAAAGAACTTACGAGGTGCATCGTGCGGCTGATGCGGCAGGTAGGGCGCATACCAGACAAAGGTCGGCGCCTGCGCCGCATGACGGTCCAGGAAGTCGGCGATCGGCTGCAGCGTCTCCCGGCCAATCTTCAGCCCGTGATCGCCGTTGCCATGGGCGGCCAGGTCACCGTCGGCGAGCACGCGGTTGCCGCCATAGTCCTGGCCGGGCGCCGGTTCGAACACCGTCATGCCCTCGGTGAACCCGGCATTGGAGAAGTGTCCCTCCCAAAACTTGCCGGTCTGCAGCGAGCGATAGCCACGCGCCCCGAGCAGACGCGGCAGACTCGGCTGCGTGCGGATCCGCGCAAAGGCCGGCGAGCGCGCCTTGTCATACTCGGCACGCGAACGCATCCGGTTGAAGGCACTGTTGCCGGGGGGCGGATGGTTGTAATGCAGGCCGCTCTGGTGCGGGTAACGACCCGTCAACAGGGTGGCCAGCGAAGGACTGCACAGGCTGGTGGGCACGTAGCCGTGGGTGAACCGCGCCGAGCGCGCAGCCAGCCGGTCGAGATGCGGCGTCAGCGCCTCCGGGCTGCCCATGAAGCCGAAATCGCGCCAGGCCTGATCATCGGCGATGAGGTACACCACATGCGGTGGCGCGGCGATCATCGGGGCCGCGACGGCGAGCAGGCAGGAAAGGAGCAGACGTTTCACGAACGCAGACAACGCCGACACGGCCGCAGTGTTGCAAGCCTCAGGCCAGCATGCCGTTGAGGATGCGGCCGTGGACATCGGTGAGACGGAAGTCGCGCCCCTGGAACTTGAAGGTCAGCTTCTCGTGATCCAAGCCGAGCAGGTGCAGGATCGTCGCATGAAGATCATGGACATGAGCACGGTCCTCGACGGCATCGAACCCCAGCTCATCGGTCTGGCCATAGACCTGCCCGGCCTTGATGCCACCACCGGCGAACCACATGGTGAAGGCGTCGATGTGATGGTTGCGCCCCGTAAACTCGCGCACCTCGCCCATCGGCGTGCGCCCGAACTCGCCCCCCCAGATCACCAGAGTCTCGTCGAGCAGGCCGCGCGCCTTGAGGTCGCGAATCAGCGCGGCCGAGGCCCGGTCAATGTCGCGGCACTTGTCGGGCAGATGTGTCTCCAGGGTCTCGGTCGGTCCGCCGTGGTGATCCCAGTTGGTGTCGTACAGCTGAACAAACCGCACCCCGCGCTCCACCAGGCGACGCGCCAGCAGGCAGTTGCGCGCGTAGCTGGATTCATTCGCATCCTTGATGCCGTAGAGATCAAGCGTCGCCTTCGATTCCCCGGAGATGTCGATCAAATCCGGCGCACTCGTCTGCATGCGATAGGCCATCTCATACGCATTCAAGCGCGTCTGGATTTCATCGTCACCGGTCGCCACCAACCGCTTGAGGTTGAGGTCGCGCACCGCATCGATCACCCGGCGCTGGCTGTGGGCATCGACACTGGCCGGTGTGCTCAGGTTCAGGATGGGCTCGCCCTGGCTGCGCAGCGGCACACCCTGGTAGGTCGTCGGCAGGAAACCGCTGCCCCAATTCACCGCCCCGCCGCGCGGTCCACGTGGACCACTTTGCAGGACGACAAAGCCCGGCAGATCGGAGGACTCGCTGCCGATGCCGTAGGTCACCCAGGAACCCATCGACGGCCGGCCAAACTGGCCGCTGCCGGTGTTCATGAACAGCTTCGCCGGCGCATGGTTGAACAGCTCCGTCTTGCAGGTCTTGACCACGGTGATGTCATCGACAATGCCTGCCGTGCAGGGCAGCAGGTCGCTCACCCAGGCCCCGCTCTCGCCATGCTGGCGAAACTGCCGCCGTGAGGCCAGCAGGTTCACCTTGTGACTGCTGTCCATGAAGGCAAAGCGCTTGCCCTCAATGTAGCTCGGCGGGATCGGCTGACCGTTCAACTGCTGCAACCGCGGCTTGTGATCGAACATCTCCAGCTGCGAGGGACCGCCGGCCATGAACAGGAAGATCACGTTCTTCGCCCGCGGCACATGCACGCCACGGCGCGTCACCCCTGGTCCGGGCGCGGGCGCCGCCTGCAGGCGCGAGTCCGCCATGAGCGAGGCCAGAGCCAGCGAGCCCAACCCCAGGCCGCCCTGGCTGAAGAAGTGCCGGCGGGTGGTCTGCTGAAGGTTCTGAAATCCGGGGGGCATGCGCGAACATCAACGCCACCACAGACCGGCTTTTATCCCGCGACCCACGCCCGCCATGTCTTGACGACCGCCCCGGCGACGGCTGAAATGCCGCCATGCCCCGCCTGCTGCTGTCCGCCCTGCTCCTGCTAGCCGGTTCAACCCTTGCCCAGGACCGGCCGCCGAACGTCGTGCTCCTGCTCATCGACGACCTCGGCTGGACCGATCTCGCCACCCAGGGCAGCAAGTTTCACGAGACGCCCCACCTCGACCAACTCGCCCGCGACGGCATGCGCTTCACCAGCGCCTACGCCGCCTGCACCGTCTGCTCGCCCACCCGGGCCGCTGTCCTCACCGGCAAGTCCCCTGCCCGCCTGCATCTCACCGACTGGATTGCCGGCCATCAACGGCCGTTCGCCCGACTGAAGATCCCCGACTGGACCCAGGCGCTGCCAAAGGAGGAAACCACCCTCGCCGAGCACCTCAAAGTCAGGGGTTACGCCACCGCCAGCATCGGCAAATGGCACCTCGGTCCCGACGCCCCCGAGGCCCACGGCTTTGATCGCAACCTCGGCGGCTACGAGGCCGGCCAACCGCCCAGCTACTTCTCCCCCTACAAGATCCCCACCCTCAAGGACGGACCCGAGGGCGAGTTCCTCACCGATCGCCTCACCGAGGAAACCGTCGGCTTCATCCGCGAGCACAAGGACAAGCCCTTCTTCGTTTACCTGCCCCACTACGCCGTCCACACCCCCATCCAAGCCAAGGCCAACGTCATCGCCAAGTACCGCGCCAAGGGTCCTGCCGGCCACCATCACGACCCCGCCTATGCCGCCCTCGTCGAAAGCGTCGACGACAGCGTCGGACGCCTGCGCGCCGTGCTCCAGGAACTCGGCCTCACCGACAACACCCTCTTCATCTTCACCAGCGACAACGGCGGCCTCAGCCACCTCGTCGGCCCCCAGGGCTGGCGCCGCGGTCCCACCGACAACAGCCCCCTGCGCCTCGGCAAGGGCAGCGCCTACGAAGGCGGCATGCGCGTCCCCCTCCTCATCGCCTGGCCCGGAGTCATCGAGCCCGGCAGCGCCTGCGACACCCCAGTCATCAGCCACGACCTCGCACCCACCGTCCTCGCCGCCACCGGCATCACCCCCGGGGCCGAGATCGTCTTCGACGGCGTCTCGCTGATGCCCCTGCTCACTCAGAAAGACATCCTCGCCCGCGATGCCATTTACTGGCACTATCCGCACTATCATCCCGGCGGCGCCAGCCCCTACAGCGCCCTGCGTGCAGGCGACTGGAAGCTCATGCTCCATCATGAGGACAACCGCCTCGAACTCTACAACCTCCGCCGCGATCCCGGCGAAGCCGTCAACCTCGCCGAGGCCGAAGCAGACATCGCCACCGCCCTCCACCAGCAGTTGCAATCCTGGCTCACCCAGGTCAACGCCCAACTCCCCGAACCCAACCCCGCCCACGACCCCGAACGCATCTGGGAGTCGCCAAGGACGAAGGTCCGGAAGGAGGGAGAAAGTTGATGGCGGATCGTTGATGAAAACGGCACGGCGGCGACGCAGCGGCTCCCTGCCGTCCGGGCCAACTTGAAACCTTCAACTTGGAACTCGGCTTCCGACTCACTTGCCGCTGAGGAAGGCAAGGAGGTCGGCCATCTGGCCTTGGTTGATGGCGGCTTCGAGGCCGTCGGGCATGAGGGTGCGATCGAGGGACTTCATCGCCTTGATGGCGCTGCGTGGCAGGGTCTCGCTGGCGCCGCCCATCATGACGAGGACGACGTGGTCGGTGGTTTCGCTCTGGATGAGGCCACTGAGGGTGCGGCCGTCCTGGGTGTCGATCTGGTAGGCGCTCCAGCGGGCCTCGAACATGCGGTTGGGATCGAGGATGTCGGAGAGGAGGGCCTCCGGGGGCTTGACCTTGACGTCGGAGAGGGGCGGGCCGACATCGACGCCGAGGGCACCATGCTTGTGGCAGGTGACGCAGACCATGGCGAAGACCTGGCGACCTTTTTCAGGGTCGCCCTTGCGGGTGGTGGCGGCAAGGTAATCGCTGACGACGGCGGCGCGGTTGCCGCTGGCCTGGCCGAAGATTTTCTTGGCGAGGTCGGTCATTTCACCGGTGCCGCGCTGGTAGCGCCAGCGGGTTTCGACATCGACCCAGGCGGTGGGGAATTCGCCCTTCTCCATGCGCTTGAAGAGAGCGAGAGCGGTGGTGGCGTTGGCGGTGAGGACGGGCACGAGGTCACGCTTCAGCGCCGGGCCGGCCTGGGGGAGGAGGTCGTAAATGAGCGGGGCGGTGGTGGTGGCGGGATAACGCTTGAGGACGGCGAGGGCGGCGGTGGTGAGCTCGACGGGTTGGGCGGTGGTGAAGAGGGACTTCAGCACGGACTGGACAGCTTCCCACTTGCGCTGGGCGAGCAGGGGCAGGACGGCGAGGCGCCGTTCGAGCGGGGCGCTGGCGTTGGCGAGGACGGCGTCGATGCCACTCTGCAGGGCGGCAATTTCCTTGGCGGCCTGTTCATGCCCCTTGGGCAGCTTGGCCAGGCCCTGGAGCAGGGCGGGCTTCCACCAGAGCAACTGGCCGGGCTGACGGTCGAGCAGGGTCAGCAGGGCGGCAATGTCATCGGCCTTGGCCTCGGCGAGGGCGCCGGCGGCAAAGGTGCGCAGGGTGGCGACACGGGTCTCGGAGTAGCGGCTGAAGAAGCTCTCACCGGCGAGGCTGATGACGCGGCCCATCTGGCCGGCGGAGGCGGAGGCGACCATCTTCGCCATCCAGGGATCGTCGGCATGCTCGGTGAGCACGGCGGCAAGGGCTTTGGCCTCGGTCAGGGTCGGCACTTGCAGAAAGGTGGCGCGGGCGGCGTGCTCGGCGGGGCGATCACCCCAGCCAGCTTCGGGGATGGCGTGGTAGCGACCCGGCACCTTGGCGGCGAGGGTCTTCGTACCCTTGGGCACGATGCGCCAGATGCGTCCCTGCTGTTCGCCCTGGCGCATGTCGTTGGCCTTGACGAACTCCTCGGGGAAGAAGCGGGCGTGGTCGATCCAGCGACGGTAGATGTCGCAGACGTACAGGGCGCCGTCCGGGCCGGTGGTGATGTTGACGGGGCGGCTCCATTCATCGCCGCTGCGGAAGAACTCGGTGCGCTCGCCGACGCGGGTGGCCTTGAGGCTGGCGCCGTTGGGTTCGACCTTGTAGCGGGTGACGAGCTGGCCGGTGGGATCGGGCACGAAGACGTTGTTGCGCAGCTCCGGCATCAGATCGCCACGGTAGACGCCCAGGCCGGAGCAGGCGGTGTTGGTGCCGGCGTGGGCGTCTGCCGTGGTGTGGGTGATCTTGAGCGGGAAAACGCGGGTGTCGGCGCCGGGCGGGGCGATGTCTTCATGCACCTGGGTGATGCCGGCGTGCGGGTTGCGCTGCATGGCGTCCCAGGGCATGACGGTGAACATAAGGGGGTTGCGGTTGGAGCAGTAGAAGTGGTGACCGTAGTCGTCGAAGGCGCCGCCATACTGGCCTTTGCCGCCGGTGGGGCTGATGGCGCCGGTCCTGGGATCCCACTTGAAGTTGGCCCCGGGAATGCCGACGACCTTGTCGGGGGCGTCGGCGGGGTAGATTTCCCTGGCATCGAGGCCGTTGTTGAAGTGCACGCAGCCGTCAGGGCCCCAACGCGGGGCACTGACTTGAAGCTGACTGTGACGCGGGTTGAAGCCCTTGATGAGCGGACGGTTGATGTCCGCCTTGCCGTCGCCATCGCTGTCCTTGAGGAAGAGGACCTGGGTGCGGGTGGTGGCGATGAGGCCGCCGTCGTAGGGCAGCAGGCCCTGAACGTTGTCGAGATGATCGGCAAAGACGAGGCTGCGATCCATGCGGCCGTCGCCATTGTCATCGATGAGCCGGGAGACGCGCGACATCCAGGGCTCGCCCGCCTTGGGCGGGCCGAGCGGGTAGTCGCGCATTTCCGCGACGAACATCCGTCCCTGGGCGTCCCAGGTGACCTCGACGGGGTCGAGGACGAGCGGTTCGGCGGCGACAAGCTGCGCTTCATAGGCTCCATCGAGGCGGATCTGGGCGAGGGATTCCTCCGGGGTCAGGGGCTTGTCCTGGCCCTGGCGGACACTGATGTCGGTGCCGCCACTGGCCTGTATGGCCGACCACTTTTCAGTAAAGCCACCGAGCGGGTGTAGTTCATAGCGACGGACGATCATTTCGGCGCCCTCGGTCTGGATGCAGATGCGGCCCTCGGCCGGCTTGCAGTCGAAGGCTTCGTTGACCAGGCGACCGTTGACGAAGTACTGGAGGGTGTCGCCCTTGGCGATGACTTCCATGCGGTTCCATTCGCCGACCGGCGAATCCGGATCCTCGGGGTGGCGGATGTTGAGCTTGTCGGCCCAGTCCTCGTGACGCTTCTCCCAATTGACGCGACCCTTGGTGACGACCTGCATGGGCGCGCCCTTCTTCCAGCGCTTCTCCTTGTCGCGGTCGATCTCGATCTCGGCGCTGAGGCTGGTGACCAGCTCGGTGCCGTCTGGCAGCTTGGGCGAGAGGACGAGGATGTCGCCGATGCCACCCTCGATGATCTGGGCCTCGATGCTGGCCATCCAGGTGTTGCCGTAGGCGCCGTGCGGGCCGTACGAGTGAACGAGGATGCCGTTGTCACGGGAACGGTCGGCACGCTTGCCCCAGGTCTTCGGACCCCACTTGAAGTCGACGACGAGGTGGTAGTCCTTGTAGCTGTCCTTGGTGACCATGTAGCCGTAGCCACGGCCGCTGATGTGGAGTTCCTCGCCCTTGAGCTGGAAGACCTGCTGCGGAGGATCGGCGAAGTCCTGGTCGGGGTTGATGTGGTACTCGACCTGGCCTTTTTTCATCAGGTCGAGAATGTTGATCTTCTCGGTGACCGGCGTGGCGGACCATACGCGGGCAACAAGCAGGGGGACGAGCAACAGAGGAGTGAATCTCATGGCAGAGAAGGTACGCCTGACAGCCATGGTTTTTGCGCCGGGTCACGGCCCGTTTGCGACCGGACATGATGCTTTTGTGACCCCGGGCTTGCGAGACCGCGGCGCCGGCCGTTGAATGACGCCATGAACGACGACTGGCAATCTTGGGCGGCCCTGGCTGTGGTGGTGGTCACGCTGATGGCCTTCGGCCTGCGCGCGCTGCGGGGTCGCCGCCGCGGCAGTGTCGGCTGCGGCGGCGGGTGCGATTGCCCGAAGAAGCCCTGAGAGATCAGTCGGCGGCGAGGGCGAGCAGGCGGCGCGCCTCGGCAAGCAGGAACTTGGTGTCGGTGAAGGGCTCCCAGCTGACGTCGAGCCAGCGCAGGCGGCCCTTGGCATCGACAAGGGCGGCGGCGTGCAGGGGTTCGTCCTCGAAGTCGTCATGGGCGCGGAACACCTTGAAGGCCTCGCGCGAGGGATCGCAAAGCACCGGAAAGGGCGGCAGCTTTTTGTCGCTCATCTGCTCGACCAGGCGACCGGCCAGCGACATGGGCTCGCTGGTGACGGCGGTGATGGAGAGGCCGGCTTTCTCAAAGTCGGCGGCGACCTTGGCGAAAGCGTTGACCTGCTCCATGCAGTGAGTGCAGGCGGAGCCGAGGTAGAAGATGAGCAGGTGGTTGCGACCGGCCAGCTCGCGGCTGGAGAAGGGCTTGCCCTCGAGGGTCAGAGCCTCCCAGGCCGGGGCCTGCGGCGGGGACCAATGAATGGGACCGAGGCTGTCGAGCGCGGGACGCACGCCGCTGTCAGTGCGCTTCGGCGCCGGCAGACGCCAGTCGCCTTGGACACCGAAGTTCCTGGTGGCGAGCTCGGTCAGGCGCTTGGCGGCGGGCAGGTCGCGATCCATGGCGAAGGCGAGTTTGCGCGCCTCGTCGAAGGCCTTGCGCGCGTCGTCCTTGCGGTCCGCGGCGAGGAGCAGATCCGCTTTGGCGGCGAGGGCGGCGAGATCACTGCCAAGGCTGTTTGCGGCCGCGGCGGCCTTGGCCTTGTCACCAAGGCGCAGCCAAAGCCGTGCGGCGAGGTCCTTGGGCAGATCCTTGGCGGCTTCGAGCTGCTTGGCGGCCTCGGTCTGCTTGCTCTTGACGGCACGCAAGACACGCAGTTCGACGAGGGCCTTGGCGGCGGCACTTGGCACGGGCTTCTTGGTGTCGGCCTTCTTGGCTTCGGGGGCATTGGCCTTGGCAGGCTGGCTGGCCTTCGCTGGTGTGGCGATCTTGGCGGGAGCAGTCGCCACGGCGGGCTTGGCCTCCGGTTTTGCGGCCGGCTTGCTCTCCGCTTTCTTGTCGGCAAGCGCCTTGGCCGCTTGGGCACGGTCGAACTTGTCCAGGCCGGCGATGGCTAGGTCGAGGCCGGCGGCATCCTCGAGGTGGAAGGCGGCCAGTCCGAGGGCGCGCAGGCGTGGCACCTCGACATCGGCCTGGGTCGCCGGCTCGAGGAAGTCCGCCGCGGTGGCGCGCAGTTGCGGCCAGAGCTGCCACTTCTCGAGGGTCTCGAGCAGGCGGCGTTGGCCGTAGGAGGCGGAGGTGCCGGACTTGTCGAGGGTGTTGAACTTGGGATGGCGCGGGTTGGCGACCAGGCTGCGGGCGAGGGCGATGGCATCGGCGGCGCGACCGAGCTCGTTGTAGTTGCGCACCAGCCACTCCTCGTTGTGGGCGTAGTTGTGGATCTGGTCGGGCAGAACAAACTCGCGGCGCATGTAGGCGTGATCGACCCGGGTGCTGGCCTCCTGCTGCCAGACGGCATCGTCGAAGCGCTTGACTTTGGAATAGGTGTGGCCGGGCATGTGCCACATGTGGGCGATGCCCGGTGACGCTTGGCCGCAAAGGGCGGCGGATTTCAAGGCGCGCTCGGGCTTGCGGTCGTCCCAGAGATGGATGCGGTAGTGGTGGGCCGGATGATCGGGCGCGGCGGCAAAGATTTGATCGAGAAGGGCATCGACCGCCTGCGGGCTGGAGATGGGGGCCTCGCGCTTGGCGTGCCAGACCTTCCAGACCAGGAAGGCCTTGGCCTCGACGTCGTCGGGACGGGCATGAACGATCTCCTCAAGGTCACGGATGAAGTCGAACTCGCGCTGCTTTTTGTCGCGCTTGTCATCCTTCTTGAGGTAGTAGTTCTCCAGCACCCGCAGCCAGGCCCGATCGCGGTCGGAAGCCTTGTCCTTGAGGGCGAGCGCCTTGCTGGTGAATTGCTTGGCGCGGGTCTCATTGTTGACGTTGGCCATGGCCATGCCCCAGAAGGCCATGGCGCAGTCCTTGTCGAGAGCGGCCGCCTGACGGAAGGAACGTTCGGCTTCATAATACCAGAAGCCGTGGAGCTGGCCCATGCCCTGGTTGAAGAACCGCTGGGCCATGGGTTTGGCGGTCTGAACCGGGAAGTTGACCCGACCCGTGCCCTCGATCAGCACGGCGGCCTGACGCGGCCCCTCGTTGAAGGCCTCACCGTGGGAGGAATGACCCGGCAGCGGGTCGGCGGCCCGGGCTACGGGCAAGGCAAGCAGAAGCAAAAGAAGGGGGCGCATGGAGTCTCGCCGACAGAACGTGAGCATCGACTCCTTCCATACGCCGAACCGGCGTTTTGAGCCAGGGGGGAAGCAGATGATGGAGGATTGTGGAGGGTTGATGGAAGGGAGGCGCGGGTGGCCGCCTATGCCAGACTCCAAGCTGGCAGCCTGGCGAACAGAGGCCGATTGCCTCTCTGCTGTTCGATCTTCGATCCTCACTTCATCGCGCCGGCGGCCGGCGTGCCGTCTTCGGCCAGGCGGCCGGTGGTCCAGAGGAGGGCGCGGCTGATGAAGTCGAGGTAGCGGGCATCGGCGACCGTGTCGTTGTTGTGACCAAGGGTGGTGCTGAAGACGCGGGTCTTGTTCGGGCCGTATTCGTTGGTCCAGGCGACAACGGCCTCGGCCTTGACGGCTTGGGCACCAGCGGGCGGCGGCTGACCCTTTTTGCCCTTCGGCGGTTGGATCTGGTGGCCGGTCGCGAGAGGCTTGGCACCGAGCATCTGAATGTTGTTGTAAAGCTCCTCCTTGATCGTGGTCCAGTCGGTGAGGCCGCGGGTGATCGGGTGGGTCTTGTCGGTGAAGGCGATGTCGATCGGCTCTTGCGGGCCGTGGCCAGTCGACTGCAGGCCGATGAATTCATACCAGCCGGCGTTGTCGGCACCCTTTTGCACGGGTTCGCGGAAGTTGCCCCAGCGGTAGCTGTGCATGGCGCAATGCAGGTTCACCGCCGGCACGCCATCGCGGTGCGCGCCCAGGATATTGCCGACATAGGCCGGGTCGGTGACATCGGCCGAGCACTCGTCATGGATCACCACATCAAAGTCCTTGGCCCAGTCCTTGGCCCTGTAGATTTCGAACACCGCCTTGGTCGTCTTGTCGGGGTTGTAGGCGACGTCGACCTTGGCGTTGAGGCGCTTCTCGATGCCCTCCTTGAGCAGGGACTGCTGGGTTTCGTAGTCGTGGCAGCAGCCGCCGGCGACGATGAGCACGCGCAGGGGCTTGGGGGCGGGATCGGCGGCCTGGGCCAGGAAGACGGCACAGGCGGCGCCAAGCACAAGGAAGGGAGCAAGAAGCTTTTTCATGGGTGTGCGGATGCAAACGCCGCGGGCGGGCGGATGTTGCCGGATCTTCTGCACCGGAAGCGGCCGGCATGCAAACTTTTGCGTTGCACCGGCGGCGGTGCGTCCTTGGGTGCGGCATGCACGTGTTCCGCCTTCGCCTTGCCGCCCTGATCGGTTTCTCCGCCGTCCTGCTCGGCGCCCTCGGCGCCCACGGACCGGTGCATGAACAACTCAAGGCCGCCGGTGAAGTCGATCACTGGCAGACGGCCCTGCACTACCATCTGCCGCACGCCCTGCTGCTGGCAATGCTGGCCCTGCACGGTGGCGCTGGCCGGGCCCATGCCTGGGCCTGGCGCTGCTTTTTGCTCGGCATCCTGCTGTTTTCCGGCTCGTTGTACGTCCTTGCCCTGACCCAGATGCTCTGGCTGGGGGCCGTGACGCCCCTCGGGGGTCTCAGCCTGATGCTCGGCTGGCTGCTGCTGGGCATCGGCGCACGCCGCGCCTGAGGCACCTAGAAAAGGTTGTGCCCCTCCGTGGAACGGCTTATTCTGCTGGTCATCCCGCATGCCGCCTGCCGACCCCAACCCGACGCCGGACGACGCGACGGGGCTCACGCCCCGCACCGAGCCGACCCCGGCGCCGGATCTGCCGTCGCCACCGCAGGCGCCGCGCGGCCGTGACGCCCCCCCCTCGCACCGCGATGACATCCTCATCCCGGACTACACCCTGCTCAAGCGGATCGGCTCGGGAGCCTACGGCGAGGTCTGGCTTGCCCAGAGCGTCACCGGAGCCTACCGCGCGGTGAAGATTGTCTGGCGCGAGGACTTTGAGCTGACGCGCACCTTCCACCGCGAGTTCCTCGGCATCCAGCAGTTCGAACCGATCTCGCGCGGTCACCCCTGCCTGGTCCACATCCTGCATGTGGGCTGGAACGAGCAGCGCGGCTTTTACTACTGCGTGATGGAACTGGCCGACGATGCCGAAAACGGGGTCGCCATCGAACATGTCGCCAGCTACGTGCCGCGCACGCTCGGCACCGACATGCGGCGCCATGGGCGGCTCGACCTGGTGTTCTGCCGTGATGCGGGTGTCTACCTCGCCGACGCGCTCTATTACATGCACAACCGCGGCCTCACCCACCGCGACATCAAGCCCTCGAACATCATCTTCGTCGGTGGCGTCTGCAAACTGGCCGACATCGGCCTGGTGGCCGCCTTCGGGGAACGCACCTTCGTCGGCACCGAGGGCTTTGTGCCACCCGAGGGACCAGGCACACCGCAGGCCGACATCTACAGCCTCGGCAAGGTGCTCTATGAGATGAGCAGCGGCAAGGATCGCATGGAGTTTCCGGAGATCCCGGCGAATTTGGGTGACGACGAATGGCCGTTCTGGGTCGATCTCAACCGCGTCATCTGCAAGGCCTGCGCGCCGGATCTCAATGAGCGTTTCCAGACCGCGGCCGAATTTGCCGAAGCCCTGCAACAGGTCGGCGTGCGCCAGCCGGAGAGCTTCCCGCGCCGCTTTGCCCGCGCCGCCGTCTTCACCCTGATCGGTTCCTTCCTGACCGGGGCCGGCCTGACCGCGGCGAAATACCAGCGCGAATGGGCCTGGCAGCTTCCGCTTCCGGAAAAGCCCGAGCCGCCGCGCCCGGAACCTCCACAGCCCGGCAAACCCTGGCAGAATGTCCGTGGCCAGTGGTTCAGCTTCGCCAAGGATCATCACGTCGCCGATCAGCCGGTGGAAGTCACCACCTACCGAAGCTTCCTGGAATCGACCCTGCGCGCCGCCGAGTTCAGCGTCGTGCCCTTCCAGACGCCGGACAAAAAGATCCTCAACCTGGTGATGATCCCGGCAGCCGACGCCGATGCGTTCTGCGCCTGGATGACGAGTCGCGACCGCCAGGCCGGCCGGCTCGATCTCAACCACGAGTACGCCTGGCGACCCGCCACCAGCGTGCCCATGCCGGAGGGAGCGATGCCGCGGCCGGACTGGCAGGTCATCCGCACCCGGATCGTCGGTGTCGCCTACGGTCGCCTCAGCCTGGCCAGCACGCCCCCGGGCGCCGATGTCTTCAACGGCCAGCTGCGGGTCGGCCGCACGCCGCTCGAGTTGCCCAAGGTTCAGGCGGGGTCCTTCGACTACGAGATCCGTTTGCCCGGCTACAAGAGCGAGCACGCACGCGGCACGCTCAAGGAGGGCCAGGCGATGAGCTTCAATCTGCGCCTGCGCGCCACCGGCTCGGTCGTCTTCGGCAAGCCCTGGGAAAACAGCCTCGGCATAAAGATGATGCCTCTGGGCCGTGCCCTGCTCGCCGCCACGGAAACCCGCCGGCGCGATTTTGCCGAGTTTGCCCGCAGCGCCAACCTGCCTGTGGTCGAGGGCCGTGAACTCGTCCAGAATCCCGAGCTGCCGGTCACCCACGTCAGCCGCGATGAAGCGATGCAGTTCTGCCGTTGGCTGACCGACCGCGAACGCGCCAAGGGCCTGCTGGAACCCGATCAGGAATACCGCCTGCCACGCGATGACGAGTGGAGCATGGCCGCCTACCTGCCGCGCGAGAAGGGCTCAACCCCCGCCGAGCGCAGCCAGGGCATCGAGGGCATTTACCCCTGGGGCTTCACGCCCGTGCCACCGGCGAAGTCGGTCAACCTGCTTGACAAGGCCGCCGATCCGAGTGGCAAGACCTCCATCAACGGCTACGACGACGGCCAGGCGGCGCTGGCTCCGGTCGCCACCTACCGCGCCGACACCCGCGGCCTGTTCGACCTTGCCGGCAACGTCTGGGAATGGGTGGCCGACCCCTGGGAAAACGATCCCGCCGTCGGGGCCGTGCGCGGCGCCGCCTACAGCACCCGCGAGCGCGTGGAACTGCTCGCCTCCTACCGCCGCGAACTGCGCACCGGCGAACGCCTGTCAGACGTCGGCTTCCGCCTCCTGCTTGGTGTGGTCGGCCAGCAGGCGCGCGACGAGGAATAGCCGCGCGCCGGGGGCCACCTTGGGTTGCGCCGCCGGCCAAACCCGGCTATCGCCCGTATGCTCCTGCCTTGAAAACGATCCTCCGCGTCTTTGCCTACCTCCGCCGCTACCCGCTGCTCGCCGGTGCCCAGTTGTTCTGCGCGATCACCGGCACGCTCATGGTCGTGGTCTTCCCGGCGGTGACCCGCGAGGTGCTCGATGTCATCGTGCCTCAGCAACAGTGGCAGCGCCTGCCGCAGGTGATCCTGCTCGCCCTCGGCGCCTACTTCGCCCAGCACTTCTTCAACGGTCTGCGCATCCTGCTCAACAACACCTTCGAACAAAAAGTCATCTACGACCTGCGCAGCGACCTCTATGAGCGCCTGCAAACCCTGCCCCTGCGCTGGTTCGACAACCGTCCCACGGGCGACATCATGACCACGGTGGGCGAGGACATTCCCTCCGTCGAGCGCGTGCTCATCGACGGCATCGAGCAGGGCCTGATGGCCGTGCTGCAGATCGCCGTGGTCGGTGTCTTCATGTTCCGCGCCGACACCGAGCTGGCCCTGTGGGCGCTCGCCCCCCTGCCCTTGCTCGCCGCCGGCGCGCTCGCCTACACCCGCACCTCGCGCGACCGCCACCGCGCAGTGCGCCGAGCCAGCAGCGCAATGAATTCCCTGCTCCACGACAACGTCGCCGGCATGCGCCAAATCAAGGCCTACGCCATGGAGGCCGAGGAAAAGGCACGCTTCAACGCCGCCAGCGGCGCCCTGCGCCAGGCCGCCCTGCACGTCATGCGCATCTGGGCCATCTACCGCCCGGGCATGCACTTCCTCACCAGCGTCGGCATGGTCATCGTCCTCTGGCAGGGTGCCCAGGGTCTGATGGAGGGCCGCATCGAAAAGGGCGACCTCGCCGCCTTCCTGCTGCTGCTGAAGTTCTTCTACGACCCGGTCGAACAACTCCACCAGCTCAATCAGATCCTCCAGGGCGGTCGCGCCGCCGGCGAACGCGTCTTCGCCGTGCTTGATGCCGAACCGGAGTCTGACACCACTGGCGGTCGCGACCCCGGCCTGGTCACCGGCCATGTCCGCTACGAAAACGTCGGTTTCAGCTACGGGGGCTCCATCCCCACCGTGCACGGCATCACCCTCGAAGCCAAACCCGGAGAGACCATTGCCCTGGTCGGCCCCACCGGTGCCGGCAAGTCGACCCTGATCAACCTGCTCACCCGCTTCTACGAGTATGACGAGGGCGTCATCACCCTCGATGGCCAGCCGGTCCATGAACTCCACAAGGCAAGCCTGCGTCGCCAGATCGGCTACGTCACCCAGGAAAGCTTCCTCTTCAACGGCACGCTGCGCGAGAACCTGCTCATCGGCAAGCGCGACGCCACCGAGCAGGAACTTTGGCAGGCCCTTGCCAGCGCCAATGCCGACGCCTTTGTGCGCCGGCTTGAGCACGGCCTCGACAGCCGGGTCGGTGAACGCGGCATCAAGCTCAGCGTCGGCGAGAAGCAGCGCGTCTCCATCGCCCGCGCCCTGCTGCGCAACCCGCCCATCCTCCTGCTCGACGAAGCCACCGCAAGCGTCGACACCGAAACCGAGCGCCAGATCCAGGCGGCACTCGACCGTCTCATGGAGAACCGCACCAGCTTCGTCATCGCCCACCGCCTCAGCACCGTCCGCCACGCCGACCGCATTTACGTGCTCGACCGCGGCCGCCTCATCGAACAGGGCAACCACGAGCAACTGCTCGCCGCCGACGGTCTCTACGCCAACCTCTGCCGAACTTCGCTGATGGAGGCGAAACTTCCCTGAGGGAGTTCCAAGTTGAAGGTTTAAAGTCTAAAGTCGGGTGCGCGCAGGGCGCAGGGTTCTGCAGCGCAAGGGCCTGTCGGCCGCCTCCAGGCCGTCACTTCTGGTAGATTGGCAGGAAGTGGTGGTAGACGCTCAGGCTGAGCAACGCGAGGGCGGTGGCATAGACCGGACCGGCGCTCTTTTCGTTGCCGTTGCGCGGCAACCAGGCTCCGTCGGCGGCCTGACTGCCGAGCAGCATCTGCTCGGTCTTCTGTCGCGCCGTGGCGGCATGGTCGCCGCCGCGCTGGTACATGCCCTGGGCGTAGTAGTAGCAGCCATAGAAGAACCAGGGTTCGCTGACTTCCGGCGGGAACTTCAGCAGCCAGTTCGAAGACCCCAGCACCTCGGGCGCTTCGTACTGTCCGGCCACCTGCAGCGAGAGCAGGCCGGCGGCGGTGGTGGAGAAGGTCTGGCGGCCGCCATAGGGCTCGTAGCTGAAGGCCGCCTCCGACTGCTTGTAGTTGCCGTTGCTGTCGCGCTCCGCGCGGTAGCTGCGCTTGATGTAGGCAATCGCGTTGTCGACCGCCTCCTTGGGCACGGCGATGCCGCAGTTCTTGGCCGCGCGCAGGGCCATCAACTGCCAGACCGACACGGAGATGTCGCTGTCGCTGCTGCTCGGCTCGTAGCGCCAGCCGCCGCGGTTGGCCTCACTCTTGGGCGTCTGCTGGGCGCGCAGGATGAGCTCGATCGCCTTTTCGGTCATCGTGCGCAGGCGGCGGTCAGTGTCTTCATCGGGCGCCATGCCGAGCATCTCGGTGAGCATGAGGGTGATGATGCCGTGGCCATACATGCGGCTGCGGTCGGTGCGACCGAGGTAGCCGTTTTCATCGGGCTCGACGTTGTCGACGATGAACTTCAGCGCCCGCGTCGCCGCCTCTCCCTCGGGGCCGGGATTGCCGGGCAGATGCCCCACCGAGGCCAATCCCATCAGCGTCAGCGCGGTCATCGCCGCCGAGTGGCTGGGGATGTCGCCCGGCCGCGGTTCCTTGTCGGTCTTCTCCGCGGAAAAATACCCGCCCGGCCGCTGCTGGGTGAGCAGCCAGGCCACCGCCTTGCCGACGCTGGCCTTGACCTCCGGCGAGATGACCTCCGGCGCGGCGCGCAGGGGCGCGACTGCGAGGAGGAAGCCGGGTACCAAAGACAGAAGCGACCGCAGGTGCATCCCTTAAAATCCGCCGGACCCGGGCCTTGCGCCAGTGAAAATGCATTGGTTCAGGCGGCAGGCGGCGCGCTGCGGATGACATCCTGAAGGCGCAGAATCTCATGGTGCAGCTCGATGATCTCACGTTGAACCTCGGCGGCGTCCTCGGGCCGGATGGCCGGGTCCTTGAGCTGGGTCTGGTAACGCTGGCGCCGCATCTTCAGGCCGGAAATCTGCAGCGACAGCAGGGCGTGCCGGGCGTCCTCGACGCCCCCCGGCGGGGCCGGCTCGTGGAGCAGGCGTGTCAGGGCCGATTGCAGCGTCGGGTCGAGCCCGGCGAGGAAGGCATTCAGGGCCGACGGCTCAACCGGATCGAAGTGGCTGCGCCAGACACAGGCCAGCAGGTCCAACCCGGGCAACTCGGCCAGCAGCTGTTCCTGGCCGCTGCCGCGCAGCCAGTCGAGCACCCGCGCATCCGCAAGCGCCATGCGCGTGAGCAGCAACCCGGTCTTGTTCTGTTCGGGCAACTGGTCGCGCTTGGGAGCGCTGTCGGCGTTCTTGTCGCGGCGCGGCGTGTTGCGCCGGCCGGCATCGGCGACGAGCTTGGCCATGACATCCTCCGGGATGTCGAGGCGCCGGGCCACGCGCTGCACGGTGGTCTGCCGAGCCAGAGGCGACTCAAAGAGCCGGACGTTTTCCGCCATCTCCTCGGCAAAGCGGATGCGCTCGCGCACCTCGCCGAGGTTGCGGCGCGAGGCGGCGGCATCGAGCTGGTGATCAACGAAGTCCTTGGCGCCCTTGAGCAGTTCGGCAAAGGCTTCCTTCCCACGGGCACGAATGAAGGAATCCGGATCCTCGCCGGCCGGCAGAGCGGCCACCTTGACGATGAGGCCATGGGGCGCCAGCGCCTGGAAGGCGCGCTCGGCGGCCTTGTAACCGGCATTGTCGGAGTCGTAGCAGAGCACGATCTCGTCGGCCAGCCGCTTCAGGGCGCGCGCATGCAGTTCGGTGAAGGCGGTGCCCTGGCCGGCGACGACGTTGGGGAAACCCGCCTCGTGGACCATGATCGTGTCGATCTGGCCCTCGCAGACGATGGCCTGGCCGGCCTTGGCGATGGCGCGGCGGGCCTTGTCGAAACCGAACAGCACCTTGCTCTTGTTGAACAACGGCGTCTCCGGCGAGTTGAGGTACTTTGCCGCCTTGGCATCGGCATCGAGCAGACGGCCTGAGAAGCCGATGACCTCGCCATTCTCGCTACGGATCGGGAACATCAGGCGGTGGCGGAAGCGCGGGTAGGCCTCCCCCTTGTCCTCGCTCCAGGCCAGCAGGCCGGCCTCGAGCAGCAGGTCGCGGCTGAAATTGTGGCGCTGAGCCCACTGGCGCAGCAGAGAGCCGGCGACGGGGGCGTAGCCCATCTGCCAGTTCTTCGCCACGTCCGAGGTGATGCCGCGCCCCTTGAGGTAGTCGCGCGCCGGCGCGGCGAGAGGGCTGCGCAGCAACAATTCATGGTACCAGGCGGCAATCTCCTGGTGGGCGCGCAGCAGCAGGGCTCGCTGCTTGGCGGCCTGCTCGGCATTGGCATCCCAGACCTCCTCCTCGACGCGGATGTTGGCGGCGTCGGCAAGCCGGCGCACGGCCTCGACAAAGGTCAGGCCCTCGTGCTCCATGAGGAAGCGGAAGGCGTTGCCGCCGGCGCCGCAGCCGAAGCAGTGGTAGGTGTTGGTCGAGGGCCGGACATTGAAGGAGGGCGACTTCTCGTTGTGGAAGGGGCAGAGACCGACGAAGTTGGTTCCGGCGCGACGCAGCTTCACCGAGCGGCCGATGAGATCCACGATGTCCGTGGCGGCCAGCACCTGCTGCAGGGTTTCCTCGGGAATGCGCGCCATGGCGGGACCCTCAGGGTTCGAGCCACTGCACCGCGTCGATGATCACGTGGCCCTTGGTGCCGGCGTTGCCGATCTCGACCCAGCCGGCCTTGCCGGCCTCGAAGCGGAAGACGCCGAGCGGATGGAAGCCGTGCTTGCCGGCCGGTGCCTTCTTCTGATCGACCACGAGCTGCGTTTCGCCATCGGAATGGTGGACAGTGACCGGCACGTTGGTGGCGCGATTGGCCAACGCGCTGTAGGCCATTGAAACCTGGTAGCGACCTGCCTGGGGGAGTTCGGGTACGAAGCGCGCACGCTGCCCGCCCTTCTCCTTGTCGCTGTCATGGCGGTAGCCGCGCTCGACGAAACCCGGGGTGGTGTGCCCCTCGGAGTCGAAGCCGGTGAGCTTGGCCTCGCTGTCGTCAACGATGATGCCGGGCAGGTCGGCCTTCTTGTGGAAGCCCACCTCCGGGATGGGCGGCGACTCGAAGTCGAGCACCTGGGCATCGGCGAGCAGACGCGCCTTGAGTCTGGCATAGTCGATGTCCTGGACGGCGACGCCCTCCTCAATCGCCTGCACCGCGGCGCTGGCGGCACTCTGGCCGAGCACCATGAACACAGGCTCCATGCGGATGCTGCCGAAGGCGATGTGGCTGGAGCTGAGGCAGACCGGCACCAGCAGGTTGGTGCATTCCGAGGCGCGCGGGCGGATGCTGCGATAGCTGATCGGATAGGGTCGGCTGCGCACCTGGACGTCGCCCTCGTTGCGCACAAAACCCTCGGCGGTGACGTAGCGCTGGATGTTGTGCGAGTCCATGTTGTAGGCGCCCATGCCGACGCTGTCCTCGATCACCTCCTGGCGGCGGCAGTTCTTCTCGGTCATGACGTAGTCGCTGATCATGCGCCGGGCCTCGCGCACATAGAGCTGGCGCGGCCAGTTGCCGTTGTCGAGGAACTCGTCCTTGGCGAGACCGAACTTCTGGTAGGCGGCGCGGATCTTTTCCGGCACGCGCGGGTGGTGGGCGTAGGTCCACATCAAGCCCTTCTGCCAGTCCTCGTGCGCCTTCCAGATCTTCTCGCGCGTGGCGTGGTCGGCCTCGGGATAGTCCCAGTTGGCGCCGATGAAGTCGGTGCTGATGGCGAAGTTGTTGTTGGTGTCGGTCTTGCGGTTGGGCATCCAGGCCGGCGCCCAGGAGATGCGCTCATCGCCGGCCTCGACGTTGCGCAGGGCCAGCTCAAACATCCGCTCGTCGTAGTTCGCCGGCTTCTCCCAATCGAGCTTGTTCGCCGGGTCATCGGTCGTGCACATGCGGAAGTTGTAGGCCTGCACCTTGCGGTCGCCGCTGAACTCCACGCCCGGGTCCTTTTCGATGCCCGGCAGCAGGCCGCTGGAGGGATCGCCCGGCTTGAGGTAAGGATCGACGTTGAACTTGAACTGGTGGTGGTGGCTCTGGCCGACCTGAACGCCGTTGAGCGTTTCGCCATGGACGCTGTTCGCCTCGCGGCCGACATGGTAGCTGACGCCGGCCTTGGCGAAGAGGTCGCCCTCGTAGGTCGCATCGATGAACATGGCGCCCTCGAAGGCGCGGCCGCTCTCCATGACGATGCGGACGATCTTCGTGCCCCCCTTGATCACGCCCTTGGCGAGATCGAGGCGCTCGCCGCGGACGACGGTGACCCGGTCTTTCACCTCGGCGAGCATGGCCTCGTAGATCGCGCTGGCCACCTTGGGTTCAAAGGTCCACATGGTGTCCTCGGCGCCGGTGTTGCCGTGCGGCTTGCGGGCAAAGTAAGCCTCGCGCGTCTCCTGCTTCCAGTGGCCCGCGTCCTGGTAGTGGGTGAAAATGCGACGGTAGAACTCGCGAGAGAGACCGCCGATGGCGCGCTTGTTGCCGATGTCGGTGGCGCCGAGGCCGCCTGTGGTGAGGCCGCCGAGGAACTGGGTCGGCTCGATGAGCAGGGCCGTGCGGCCCTGACGGGCCGCTTGGATCGCGGCGGTGATGCCGCCGGAGGTGCCGCCGTAGATGACGACATCAGCGCGGTCGGCCGCGCAGGCCAGCACGGGCAGGAAGAGGGTGGCGAGGAGGGGGCGCAGCATCATGATGGGGAAAAGTCTAGTCGTGAGCCGGCGCTTGGCCAGCAGCGATTGCATCGCCGGCCAGGTCCTGCGGCAGCAGGTTGGGAATGCCGTCGTCGATCAAGAACAGGCGACTGCCGTCGGCACGCGCCAACGCCGAGACAGGCGCAACTGTTCCCAGCCGGGCGAGCTCCTCAGGAGTCGCCCAGCGCAGTCCCTGATGGGTGTCAGGGCAGCGCAGCAGGGGCAGGACAGAATTCAGCCAGTCGAGGTTCATGGGAAAGGAACCGCGCAATGGCGGCGGGCAGGTGCCGCGCACCCAAGGCACGCGGCGATGAAGACAGCACCCGACGTTGGCTCAGGGAGCCTTCGGTGCCGCAGGAGCCGGAGCAGCCGGAGCAGCCGGAGCAGCCGGAGCTGCAGGGGCCGGAGCAGGCGTCTGCGGTGCCGCAGGAGCCGGTGCAGGCATCTGCGGCGCGGCCGGAGTCGGCTTCGGAGCAGCAGGTGCCGGGGCAGCCGGCGTGGCCGGTGCCTTCGGAGCCGGCGTCGCGGCTTTCGGCGCGGGCTGGCTGGGCACGGTCAGCGGGCTGCCGATCTGAATTTTCGGAGCCCCGTTTGCCGGGGCGGTCGGAGCGGCAGGCTTGGGCTTCGGCGGACCGTCGACTTCCTTCACCGGCAGTTTGGCGCTGATCCACTTCAGGCGGGCTTCGCCTAGGTCGAGCAATTCACTGCTGGCCTTGGCGTGACGGGAGGGCAGCGACTCATACATCGCCTTGGCCTCGTCTTCCTTGCCGTCGGCCCAGAGCAGGTCGCCGAGCCGCAGCTGGGCGAGCGCGGCTTCATCGGTGCCGGAATGGCTGGAAATCACCTGTTCAAAAGCCGTCTTGGCCTCGGCACGCTTGCCCAGGCTGTCGAGCTTCGAACCGAGACCGAGGCGGGCCTGGGCGGCAAAGGCTTGATCGCCATGCTCGCGCAGGAACTGCTGCAGGGCTTCCACCGAGGAATCCTTCTTGTTCGCTTCCCAGAGCAGGTCGGCCTTGGCAAGCAGGGCGTTGCCGGCCGCGGCGGTGCCGGCATGACGGCTGACCACCAGATCATAATCCTCGACTGTCTTCGCCGAGGCAAAGGCCGCGGCGGCTTCGGCATTGCGCGTCGTGCTCAGATGGTTCAACACGCCATAGACCACCACGAGGACGGCCGCAGCGGTGAAACCGAGCAGAAGCTTCTTGAAGTTCT
>JBIJBO010000024.1:0-34598 GCA_044345215.1 Prosthecobacter sp.
TTGAGCTTGACCGGTTCATTGGATCGCTCGGCCGCCACAGTGGCTCCCGCCTTGACCGGTTTGGCCTCCTCGTTCACCCGCACCGGCGTCAGCGCCTGGGCTTCGAGGCGGCGAAACGCCTCCGCAAGCGATCCAACCGAGAGACTGCCGGCAACCGTCTGGCCGGTGGGATCGAGGGCCGTGTAAGTGAAGGAGGGCATCGCCGGGAGTCGGGGAAAGGAATCGGTGGCTGCGTTGTGGGTGGGCCTATTCGCCGGCGGCGGTCACGGTAAGCACCTCCTCGAGGGTCGTGACCCCCTCGGCGGCCTTTCGGAAACCGTACTGGCGCATCGGCACCATGCCATCGGCCAGAGCCTGGGCCTTGAGTTCCATGGCGGTGGCACGGGAGTTGATCTTTTCCTGAAGGGCGGTCGACATCTGGCAGATCTCCATGATGGCCAGACGGCCGCTGAAACCGGTGTTGCGGCAGGCGCGGCAGCCCACGGCTTGGCTGAGACGGTCCCTCCACTCCAGCGGAAAGCCGACCGACTGCAGGTGGCTGTCCTCGTAGTGCGCCGGTTTCTTGCATTGGGGGCAAAGCGTGCGGACGAGCCGCTGGGCCTGAAAGGCGCGCACCGAGGACGAGATCATGAAGGGTTCAATCCCCATGTCGAGCAGGCGCGAAATACCGCCGACCGCATCGTTGGTGTGCAGGGTCGAGAAGACCAGGTGACCCGTCAGGGCGCCACGAATGGCGATTTCGACCGTTTCCTGGTCGCGCATTTCCCCGACCATGATGACATTGGGATCGCCGCGAAGGATGGAGCGCAGGCCGGCGGCGAAAGTGAGGTCGATCTCCGGCTTGACGGCGATCTGGACGACACCGTCGAGTTTGTTTTCCACCGGATCCTCGATGGTGACGATACGGCGATCCTTGGTGTTAAGCTCCTTGAGGAAGGTGTAAAGGGTGGTGGACTTGCCCGAACCGGTCGGGCCGGTGACCAGGATGATGCCGTTCGGCTGGGCCAACAGGCGGCGGATGATGCCCTCGGTGTGGGCGTCGAGTCCGAGGTGCGCCATGTCGAACTTCTTGCGGGTCAGCAAACGCAACGCGACCGACTCGCCGTTGACGCTTGGGATCGTGGCGACACGGACGTCGATGGGGTCGCCGTCGAGTTCCAGGTTGATGCGGCCGTCCTGCGGCAGGCGGCGCTCGGCGATGTCGAGGTGCGCCATGATCTTCAGGCGCGAAACCAGCGAGTTCTGCAGCAGGCGCATGTTCGGCGGTACTGGCACCTCGATCAGCTTGCCGTCGATGCGATAGCGGATGCGCAGGTCACGCTCGAGCGGCTCAACATGGATGTCGGTCGCGCGCTCCTTCAGGCCCTCGCGGAAGATTTGGTTGACGAAGTTCATCACCGTCGCCTCCTCGTCGGCCTCGTCGAGCACCGTGGTCTCCTGCTTGAGATCGTCATCTTCCTCGGCGCCCTCCCGGCCCTCGAGCAACTCCTCAAAGTTCTCGGCACCAACACCGTAACCCTGGTGCAGGGCCTCGAGGATGCGGTGCCGGCTGGCAACCTGCCAGTGCACCCGCTTGCCGAGTTCCTGACCAACCGCCTGGCGCGCGCCGAGGTCGAAGGGGTTGTAGGTGAGCAACGTGGCCTCAACACTGCCGACATGGGTCGGACAAATGCGGTGGCGCAGGGCGAGCTTCGCCGGGAAACGGGCATGCAGCCCCTCATGGGGCTCGGCCTCCTCGCCGGCAAAGGGCATTTTCAGCAGTCCGGCCAGGCTCTCAAAGAAGGCCTCCTCGTCGACCAAGCCGGAATCGAGCACGGCTTCTATCAGCGGAAGGCGGCGGTCGGCCGCCTCCGCCAGCGCGTGACGAAGCCGGGGCGTGTCCCGGCAGCCGGCATCGCCAGCGGCTTGGAGCAGGACATCGGGGAGCGTGGAAGTGACCATGGAGCGGGTGTAACGCCGGCTGCGACGGCAAGTTGCGCGTTTCAGCGGAAATGCTCCGGCTCGTTGCCGGGTTTCCACTTGATGTTGCAACCGCTGCTGGGCCGCTGGGCGGCGGGCGGATCCTCGCCGGCCAGCAAGCCCGCCACGGCGGCACGCAGGTCGGCCCCCGTCACCGGCACCTGATTGCGGGGCCGGGATGCGTCGAACTGGCCACAGTAAAACAGGCCGAGCGCACCGTCAAAGAGGTAGAAGTCGGGTGTGCAGGCAGCGAAGTAGGCGTGGGCCACCTCTTGGCTGGCATCCACCAAGTACGGAAAGTTCCAGTTGTACTGACCGGCGAATTCCACCATGCGCTCCGGCGCATCGGCCGGATATTGGGCGACATCGTTCGAATTGATGGCGACGACCCCGATTCCCTGCCCCTCGAGTTCATGGGCCAGTTCCGCGAGGGCCGGCGCGAGGTGGATAACAAAGGGACAGTGATTGCAGACGAACATCACCAGCAGGCCCTGCGGGCCGCGGACGTCGTCGAGCGTTTGCAACCGGCCGGCGGCGTCGGGCAGTTCGAATTCTGGGGCAATGCTGCCGGGGGCAAGGGCGCGGGTGGAGGGGACTTCAGCCATGACAGGCCACGATGCCGGTTCGGGAAGACGATGCAAGGGGCGTGCGCCGCGTTCGCTCGTTTCCCTGCCAAAACGAACCGCCCGGGGCACGGACCGTCGCCGGAAAAGCCGACCCGGGGCGGTTTTGCGTCGTATTTTGCCTTGAGCCGACGGCGGCTTGCGGCTAACTCGGTCGATGACTCGGCCGTCAAACGCCGTATGGATTCTCTTCCCACCCACGCACCCCCACCCCCACCACCATGGCAGTCGTCTCCAAAGGTCTCGAAGGCATCGTCGCAGCTGAAACCCGCCTCGGAGAGGTGAACGGCGCGGAGGGCATCCTCTACTATTGCGGCTACGACATCAACGAGCTTGCCGGCAAGGTCTCCTACGAGGAGGTGGTCTACCTGCTGTTCTACAACAAGCTGCCGAACCGGGCTGAACTGGACCGACTGACCACCGCCCTGCGCGCCGAGCGTGAGCTGCCCCAGGGGGTGATCGACTTCCTTCAGCATGCGCCGAAGAAGGCGCGGCCGATCGACGTCATGCGCACGGCCGTTTCCATGCTCGGCTGCTACGACCTGGCCCGCCATGATGTCGACATGAGCGACAACCTTGCGACAGGCATCCGCCTGGTCTCGCAGATCGGCGTCATCGCCGCCTACTTCCACCGGGCCCGCCAGGGCAAAAGCCTGCCGCCGGTGCGCAAGGACCTCAGTGAGGCAGCCCACTTCCTCTACCTGATGAACGGCGAGGTTCCCTCGAAGGAGGCGGAAAAGACCCTCGACGTCGCCTACGTCCTTCACGCCGAGCACGGCTTCAACGCATCGACTTTCACCGCTCGCGTGGTCGCCTCGACCCTGAGTGACATGTACTCGGCCATCAGCGCCGCCATCGGCGCTCTCAAGGGCCCGCTTCACGGCGGCGCCAATGAAGGCGTCATCCACATGCTCGAGGAAATTGGCAGCCCGGACAAGGTCGACGGATGGGTCGAGGACGCCCTCGCCCAGAAAAAGAAGATCATGGGCATCGGCCACCGCGTGTACAAGGTGCTCGACCCCCGTGCGCCACACCTGCGTGAGATGGCGATTCAGCTCACCGCCCAGCTCGGCGAGCCGAAGTGGATCCAGATGTCCGAGCGCATCGCTGAGATCATGCGCGAGCGCAAAGGCCTCAACGCCAACGTCGACTTCTATTCGGCGACCGTCTACTACAGCCTCGACATCCCGACCGACCTCTTCACACCGATCTTCGCCATCGCGCGCATGAGCGGGTGGACGGCGCACGTGCTTGAGCAGTGGAGCGAGAACCGCCTGTTCCGCCCGCTGAGTGAATACGTCGGACGTCCCTACGGCCAGAAAGTCGTGCCGATCGACGAGCGTTGATACGCCATGGCCAGCCCCGTTCTCGACGCCCTCAAGTGGCGCTACGCATGCAAGGTCTTTGACCCGTCCCGGGAAATCCCCGAGGCTACGTGGAGTGAGCTGGAGCAATCGCTCGTGCTGACGCCCTCCTCCTTTGGGCTGCAGCCTTGGAAATTCCTGGTGGTGCGTGACAAGGTCTTGCGCGAATCCCTCGTGCCGCTCGCCTACAACCAGCGTCAGGTCGCGGATTGCTCTCACCTGCTTGTGTTCACCGTGCCAAAGGCGATGGATGAGGCGCACATCGACGCCAACATCGCCCGCATGGTGGAGGTCCGCGGCGGCACTGCCGATGCCCTCGCCGCCTTCCGCACAATGGTTTGCAGTTTCCGCAGCGGCATGGAAGCGCGCGAGGGAACCCTCGAGCAATGGGCCAAGCTTCAGTCCTATCTGGCGCTCGGGCAATTCATGCTCGCTGCCGCTCTTCAAGGTGTCGACACCTGTCCGATGGAGGGCTTCAGTGCAGCCAAATTTGACGCCGCCCTCGGACTCGAAGAGCGCGGCCAGACCACCGCCGTTCTCTGTCCGGCCGGCTACCGCAGCCCCGATGACCGCTACGCCGGGCTGCCCAAGGTGCGCTTCGACGCCAGCGACGTCCTGGAGCATCATTGAACACAGTCGGCGTCGCCGAACGTATTCCCCACATGGCCCCGTTAGACCCCTCCGCTCACGCGCTGAGCGTCAATCGCCGTGCCTTCCTGACCCAGTCGGCCTATGGCCTTGGCGGCATCGCTCTGGCATCCCTTGCCGGAAGCAGCCTTGCCGGCGTTCCAGGGGCGCTTGCCTCACCGCACACACCGGTGCGAGCCAAGCGGGTCATTTTTTTGTGCATGGCCGGTGGCCCGTCACACTTGGAAACCTTTGATTGGAAGCCGCGTCTCAAAGAACTCGACGGCAAGCCTTTTCCGGAATCCTTCACCCGTGGCCAGCAGCTGGCCCAGTTGCAGAATGCCGAACTCAAGGCGCGAGGGGCCTTCTGCAACTTCCGCCGCTGGGGTCAGTCCGGCCAGGAGATCGCCGAGATCTTCCCCCATCTGGGCGGAGTGGCCGACGAGCTGTGCGTGGTGCGCTCCATGCAGACTGAGCAGATCAATCATGACACGGCCCACGCCTTCATGAATACCGGCAGCATCATCAAGGGCCGCCCCAGCATGGGCTCCTGGCTGCTGTATGGACTTGGCTGCGACACTCGCGACCTGCCGGGTTTCGTCGTCCTCACCTCGGCCGGCAAAACCGGCCAGCAGCCGGTGTCAGCACGCCAGTGGTCGGCCGGCCTTTTGCCGAGCAAGTTCCAAGGCATCCAGTTCCAGGCCAAGGGCCAGCCAGTGCACTATCTCGGCAGCCCCGATGGGGTCTGCCAGAGTGCCCAGCGCCAGGTCGTGGAGGAAATCCAGCGCCTCAACGGCCTGCTAACCCCTGAGAAACTGGATCCGGAGATTCAGACGCGCATCGCACAATACGAGATGGCCTTCAAAATGCAGGCCAGCGTTCCGGAACTCACCGACATGAGCGGCGAGCCCCAGCACATCCTCGATCTCTACGGCGTCAAGCAACCGGGAGACGGCAGTTTTGCCTCCAACTGCCTGCTGGCCCGCCGCCTCGCCGAGCGCGGTGTGCGCATGATCCAGCTCTACCACCGCGCCTGGGATCACCACGGCGGCATTGTCGAAGGCATGAAGACCTCGGCACTCGACGTCGACCGCGCCACCGCCGGCCTGATCCGCGACCTGAAGCAGCGTGGCCTGCTTGAGGACACCCTCGTGCTCTGGGGCGGCGAATTTGGCCGCACGCCGATGGGCCAGGGCACGGGCCGCGACCACCACATCCTCGCCTTCAACGTCTTTCTCGCCGGTGGCGGCATCAAGGCTGGCCATTCGCACGGCGCCACCGACGAACTCGGCTACCGGGCCGTCGAGGAGGTTGTTCACGTCCACGATCTGCACACAACGATGCTGCACCTGCTGGGCATCGACCACAAGCGGCTCACCGTGAAATTCCAAGGGCTCGATGTGCGGCTGACTGGTGTTGCCGGCCACCTTGTCAAGGGCATCCTCGCCTGATTCCCATGTCAGCGCGCCTGCCCGCCGCCTTGCTCTGGGGCTTCTGGGCCGTGATGAGCGGCTGGCTTCTGCGCGACACTTACTTCCCGCCTGCCAACAACCATCGCGCCATCCCGCCGGGAGAAGTCTTTGATCGTTTTCTGACGCAGGCCGACGCCTTCAGCACTACCTTGCAGATCTACCGCGGCGGGGAGTCGGTCGGCCATGCCATGATCAGCGTCCAGCCACGCACACAGGCGGGCGAAGCGCGCCACCATCTTGTTGCCACCGGCACGGTGACTCCGCACAGCCTGCAGCCAACCAGGGGCACCGAAAGCGCGGAGCTCTCCTTCCGCCTAAGCATGACCTTCGCGAACGGCGGCGCTTGGAGAGCCTTTGAGCTAGATGCCAGCGCACCGGAGGCAGGTCTGCGGGCTCGGCTCGGCTGGCAGCATGGCCAGGAACTGCCCAAGGTCGACATCCGCCAGAACGACCAAATCATTCTCGACAGCGCGGGCCTCGAAAGCCTGCTGCGCTCGAGTGTCGCCCTGCTGCCGGCGGACCTGACTCGTCAAATCACCCAGCATCCGCCCGTTCTGCACGCCGTCGAGGGCGACATGGAACTCGCCGGCAAACGCCGAACTGGACTGCGCCTGGGTCTCGATCTGCCCGGCCTCGGCACGGCACTTGCATGGTTCACCGGCGATGGCCTGCTGGTGCGCGCCGAGGTGCCCGGCGGCTATCGGCTGGTCGAGCCGCTCATCCACGGCCTGGGCGGCAGCGACGAAGCCCGCTGAGTTCAGACGCCGACCGGCGTGCGTCGGTCGTCACGAAAGAAGGCCTCCATGCGCTGGCGCAGGTCGCCATAGAAGATCTCGGCCATCTCCTCGAGCATCTCGGCCTTGCCGGCGATGCCCCCTTGGGCGAGGCGCTCATGCTCCAGGCGCATCTTCTCCTGGAAAGCCTGCTCGAGATCCATCAGGTGTTCCAGAAAAGCCTTTGCGGCGCGGCTGCGATCGACTCCCTCAATGAGCGCACGCTCCAGTGGACGGTTTTGGGTGACGTGCAGGAAAGGGCTGTCGACCAACTGCTTCATGTACCGATCAAAACCGCGCAGGAAGGCGAGTCGCTCGCGGTCGAACTTCACCTCTTCGCAATCGAGCAGGGTGTCGTAGGGGCCCGGCTTGGAGAAAAATTTCACCACCAGCGGAATCGTATCGACCAGCATGAACAGGGCCGAAAGCACCAAATAGGCGATCAGCGCAAAGCGGCCACCTTCCGCACCGCGGTCAAACAGGGCGTGCAGGGCAAGCGTCTGGGTCAGGATGTCACGCCTTGGTTCGGCGCGCAGTCCGGTAATGCGCGCCTCGGCGTCGGCACTCAGTCGCGCTGTCTCCTCCTGCAGGCTGCGCAACTGGGCCAGCAGCGCGTCGATCTGCGCCTTCAGAGTTTCACGCAGGGCGTTTTGCTGGCCGACAAACTGATCGGCCTGTTGCTGTTGCACCTGTCGACGCAGGCCGTCGAGCCTGTTCTGCTCGTCCTTCAGCCGGGCAGCGGTCTCGGCGGCCGCGGCATCCAGCGCAGCGTTGACCCTGGTCTCCTCGCCCTTCATTTCAGCCAGCAGGGCCGTGCGGGTGGCGGTTAGGCTCTCGAGCACCCCGGACAGGCGTGCCGACTCAGCTCGGCGCCAGGCGAGCTGGTCCTCCTGAATGCTTTTGGCGCGCGGCCCAAGACCAATGATGCCGCTGCGCTGACCGTTGACCTCGCGCTCAAACTCGCTCTGCCAGTGGTTCAGTTCGGCAACGATCTTCTGGTGATCGCTCGCCTGCTTGGCGAGTTCGGCCTCCAGCACGGCCAGGCGCTGGCGAACGGCGGCCGTCGCCTCGGCGATCTTGCCCTCTCGCTCGGCACGCGACTTGAGTTCCTCCTCGCTGGGCGGCGCCTCGCCGGCGGCCGCCGGCTTGTCGAGGAAATCCGCACGGAACGTCGCATTCCACGTCTCACGCTGGGCGGCGATCTGCGCTTCCAGGGGCGCGATCCTGGTCTCCAGAGCCGCCCGAGCCTGAGTGCTCGACTGGCGCACCGCCTCGATTTCCTGCTGGCGTTCCTGCTCGATCACCGCCGACACGGTGTCGCGAAACAGCAGCAGGGTCAGCGGGTGTGCAATGGTGACACCCATGAGGGTGGCAACCACGAGGCGCAGGGCAAACTGGGCAAGTTTGCGGAAGATGTTCTGGTAAGCGCGATAAGTCGCCAAAAGAGCACGGTCAACGGTCAGGATGATGAAGGACCAGACCAGCGAGACAGGGGCGATGACCCACACGCTTTCCGTCAGCGTCGACAGCGCATAAGCGCACGCAATGAAGGCAAAGACGCAGGGTACGAGCACTGTGGCGCCAAAGGCGACATATTTGCGCCGCTCCCAGGCGGGGCAGGCTTCCAGACTGTCGGTGGCGGCTCCGGAGAGCCAGAAGAAGAGCCGTTCCAGACGTGAGGTGGTTTGCATGGGAGCCGGACGAACCGGCGCCACAAGGTGCGGATTGTATGCGTGAAGTCAAAGCCAACTTGGCACTTCCTCAAGCGGCGGCTGCACTCGCGGGCAGCTTGATCGTGAAGCGGGTTTCCACACCCGGGGTGCTGGCCAGATCGATCGTGCCGCCATGGGCCTCGACGGACCGGCGCACAATGCTCAGGCCCAGTCCCGTGCCCTTGATTTCGGGCGAGTGATGCTTGTGGCCGCGGTAAAAGCGTTTGAAGACAAACGGCAGGTCGTGGGCGGGGATGCCGATGCCGTTGTCGCTGACCGTGAGCACACACCCGTCCGGACGCCATTCGCCGCGCACACGAATGACCAGACCTGGGTTGGGGTTTTCCTTGATGGCATTCTCCAGGAGGTTGGCGAAGACCTGATCCCAGTAAAAGCGGTCACCGCGCAGGCTGCCGCCCTCGGGAGGAAAGTCGAGCTCAATGCGAATGTCCCGCCCCTCCAGCAGCGGGGCCAGGTGGTCGAGCGCGTCCTGGACGCAGGCGCCGACATTGAAAGTCTCCAGGGTGAGAGCCGAGGCTCCGTTTTCCAGCCGGGATATGGTGAGCAGGTCCTCGATGATGCGCAGGATGCGCTTGCCATGCTTCTCCATGACCGACAGGCAGCGCGTCCGCCCGGCCTCGTCACGGACAACCCCGCTCTGCAGCGACTCAATGTAGCCATTGATCAGGGTCAGAGGCGTGCGCAGTTCATGTGAAGCATTGGCCACGAAATCCCGGCGAATCTGCTCGGTCACGGTTTGCTCGGTCACATCATCAACCATGATCCAGACTCCGCGCTCGGCCTTGGCGGGCAGCGGCGAGGCTTCGACAAGGTAGTGTCGTGTGCCCATGGCGCCCGCCTCGAGCACGGCCTGATGCTCGATTTCACGGACACAGCGCCGCTCCCCGCTGAGAGCTGCCTCGGCCAGTTCGGCGACCTGATGGTCGCCGAGCTCCTCCAGCAGCGTGCGACCGCGGCGGATCGCGGGCCGGTGCATCAACCGCTCCATGCTTCGGTTGCAGAACTTGATCCGCATTTGATCATCGAGAATGACCACGCCCTGGCGGATTTCCTGAAGCAGAGCCTCAAACAGCCGCCGCAGGTATTCCTCGCGGGCCAGGGTACGCTCGGCCTCGACCAATCCCGTGAAGCGGGCGGCAAGCTTGTCGGCCTCGGCGGAGCGCAGTCCGGCCACCTGGGTCAGCCGGTCGGTGAGCTGGCGCCAGCGCCGCTCACGGCGCCAGGACCAAGCAGCCAGGACAAGCAGGCTCAGGAGCAGCAGCAGCGACAGCGGGGGCATGAAGGGCATCGAAAGGCAGCGCGGCAGAAAAAGCAAGGACGCACCCCGTCCGGCTTTCGGAACTCAAGCCTGCTCAAGCTCGGTCGGTTCCGCCACAAACTGATAGCCCGTACCGCGCACCGTCACAATGTGTCGGCCGGCGACGCCAAGTTTTTCACGCAGCCGCTTGATATGGGTGTCGAGGGTGCGCGTGGCGACGTCGTCCGAATAGCCCCAAACCTCCCGCAGCAGCTCGGCACGGGTGTGCACGGCCGTGGTGTTTTCCATGAGCACGGCCAGCAGCTTGAACTCGGTGGTGGTTAGCTCGACCGGATGATCATTGTGAAAGCACTTCATGTTCTTGCGGTCGAGCAGGAAGGGACCGACGCGCAGTTCCGAGACATGGGTGACCTTCTTGGTGCGGCGCAGGATGGCGGTGATTCGCAGGGCCAGCTCACGAGGCGAGAAAGGTTTGGTCAGGTAGTCGTCGGCGCCAAGCTCGAGACCGTTGATCTTGTCGGTAACCTGGGCGCGCGCGGTGAGCATGATCACCGGCACAGCACGGGTCCGGCTGTCGCCCCGAAGACGCTTGAACACAGACATGCCGTCCTGGCCAGGCAGCATGAGGTCGAGCACGACGAGATCCGGCTCGTGTTCGATCACCGCGTTGAGCACCTGGAGGCCATTGGTGATGCAGACACACTCATGACCCTCGCGCATGAGATGGAGGGTGATCAGCTCCGAAATGTCGGGTTCGTCGTCGACGACCAGGATTTTGCTCATATGTTAATCTCAAATACATCAGTCCCTGGGGGCTCCAACAAACAGGAATTGGTGACGAGTATGACACATCTTACATCAATCCCTCGGGAGCCCAAATCCTTCGTGACGGATTCGTCACCATGCGACACTTTGAGGCTGGCAACGTCTGAGGTCAGTTCTACGAAACGCTCGCCATGAGGCTGCTGCTGATTACCGACACCTATCCGCCCGAGATCAACGGCGTGGCGCGCACGCTCTCGACGCTCGCCCGGGGTCTGTCGGCGCGCGGGCATGCGGTCGAGATCGTCACCACCCGCGCGGCGGAGTCGGCCGACACCTTCGTGCGTCACCTCGTGCCTTCCCTGCCCCTGCCCGGCTATCCCGGCCTGCGCGTCGGAATGGCCACGCGCGGCCGCCTGCTGCGGCTGTTTGATCGCTTCAAGCCGGACGTCCTCTATGTGGCCACTGAGACACCGCTCGGCTTCTCGGCGATCCGCGCTGCCCGCAGCGTCGGGGTGCCTGTGGTCTCGGGTTTCCACACGAATTTCCAGACCTATCTCGGCGATTACGCGCCCCCCGGACTTGCTTCCCTCGCCCGGCCGCTGCTGCGCGCCCTGCACAACCGCACCGCGCGCACCCTCACGCCGAGTGCCGACACAGCGGCGATGCTCACCGAATGGGGGGTGCATAACGTTGGCGTGCTCGGTCGCGGCGTCGACACCACCCTGTTCGACCCGGCGCGGCGCTGCCGGGAACTGCGCCGAAGCTGGGGCGCGGATGACAGCACCCCGGTGGCCCTCTACGTCGGCCGCGTGGCGGCGGAGAAAAACCTCGACCTGTTGGTGCGCGCCTTCCAGGCTTTCCGCGCGATCCAGCCGAAAGCTCCCTGCGTTGTCGTGGGAGACGGTCCGCGCCGGCAAGCCCTGCAGACGGCCCAGTCCGAGGCGATCTTCGCCGGCGCACGCACCGGCGAGGAACTGGCGCGCCACTACGCCAGCGCCGACGTCTTCCTGTTCCCCAGCGTCACCGAGACCTTCGGCAACGTCGTGCTCGAGGCCCTTGCCGCCGGCCTGCCTCCGGTCGCCTATGACTATGCCGGACCGCGCCAGCTGATTCGCCACAGCCGCAACGGCTGGCTGGCGCCGCTCGGCGATGAAGCGGCTTTTCTTGAGTGCACACGGGCCGCCGCCATCGACTGGAGCGACGCCGGCCGCCGGGCCGAAGCCCGCGCCGCCGCCCTGAAACACGGCTGGCCGCAGGTCATCGAACAGTTTGAGGCGGAACTGCAAGCCGTCCTGCCAGCCCGCCCTTGACGCACGCCCACTCACCAACGTTGAATCCCGCCATGCCAGAAGAACGCGAAGCCCAGGCCGTCGAAGCCGTCGTCGGCACGAAAACCAAGCTGCGCGTGCGGACAGTCTTCGTCTCCGACGTGCACCTTGGCATGCCGGACTGCAAGGCGGCTCAGGCCTCGCACTTTCTGCGCAACACCCTCTGCGATAAGCTCGTGCTCAACGGTGACATCATCGACGCATGGCACCTGCGCCGACTTGGCGGCTGGAACAAGGCGCATACCCACTTCATCCGCACCGTGCTGCGCAAGATGGAAAAGGAAAACACCCAGATCATCTACCTGCGCGGCAATCACGACGACATCCTCGACCGCTTTATCCCAATCGCGCTCGACAACTTCCTCGTCACCGGCGAGTATATCCACGGCGCGGCCGCAGGCGACTACCTCGTGGTGCACGGAGACGGCTTCGATCATGTCACCACGAACCACCCATGGATCGCCCACCTGGGCGGCATCGGCTACAACCTGTTGCTGCGCGTCAACCGTTTCTACAACTGGTGGCGGCGCGTGCGCGGCAAGGAGAGCTTCTCGCTGAGCCGCTGGGTCAAACTCAAGGTCAAATCGGCGGTCAGCTTTGTCGGCCGTTACGAGGAGCAGCTTCAGGAACTCGCCCGCGCCAAGGGCTGCAGGGGCATCATCTGCGGCCACATCCACAGTCCTGCCGACAAGATCATCGGCGACACCCACTACCTGAACTCGGGCGACTGGGTGGAGTCGCTCACCGCCATTCTCGAGCACCTCGACGGCCGCTTCGAGGTCATCACCTATGACCAGTTTTGCGAGCGCACCGGCCGCGAGCCCAAGGGCGGCGCAGATGTCGCCGTGGTTGCCGGATCGTCCGCCATGAGCGAAACTGGCACAAGACCCGCCATGTAAATCCCATGCAGGACCACATTCTGACCAGCTTCGACCAAAATCTCCGCAGCCTGCGTGATCAGGTGCTGATCATGGCCAGCATCGCCCGCAAGAACCTGGCCGGCGCGATGCGCGGGCTGATGGAACGCAACACCGACCTGTGCAACGCCGCCATCGCCGCCGACCAGGACGTCAACGAGCTCGAGAAGAGCATTGACCGCCTCGGCATGCAGATCCTGCTGAAGTTCCAGCCCACCGCCCAGGACCTCCGCCAGGTCATGGGCACGATCCGCATCGCGAACAACCTCGAGCGCATCTCCGACCAAGCCGGCAGCATCGCCAAGCGGGCGCGCGCCATCAACCTGCTGCCGGAAATGCCCGAGATCAGCCTGATCCAGCCGGTCTACCACCTCTGCGCGCGCAATTTCGAGGCCGCCATCCAGGCCTTCAGCGACGGCGATGCCGAGGCCGCCGCCGAGATCCGCAAGCGCGACAAAGAGCTCGACGCAGCCGAAAAACACCTCGACCAAGCCCTGCTGCAGGTCATGGAGGCGCGCAACGCCCCGCTCGAGGGCTACCTGCACCTCATCTTCATCGCCCGCTTCCTGGAGCGCGTCGGCGACCACTGCAAAAACATCTGCGAGGACACGGTCTTCATCGAGAAGGCCGAGGACATCCGCTTCGACAAGGCCAAGTGTGCCGAGCCTGACGCAGCCTGAGCCGCCTCAGGACTCCAGAATGATGCGGATCTTGCCGGCGGTTTTCCCGGCGGCGGCGAGACTGTCGGATAGGGTCGATGCCTGCGGCGTGGCGGGCGCGACCGGCGCGGAACTCCCGTGCTCCGCTTCAAGCGCGGCCTTGAGGGCCCCCTCGACCATCTGACCGCAGTGGATCTTCATCGGAGGCAGCGGCCCGAGCGGTGCGCTGAGCTCCTCGGCCGAAAGTCGCAGGGCCTCCTCGCTAGTCTTGCCGAGGATCAGCTCGGTGGCCAGGCTGGCGACGGCAATCGCAGTCTGGCAGCCGAAGCTCTGAAAGGTCGCCTTGTCGATGACCTTGCGGCCGTCCTGTTCGCGAAACTTCAGCCACATGCGCACCATGTCGCCGCAATCCGGGCTGCCGACCGTGCCGACGGCGTCGGCATCGGCCATCTCGCCGAGATTACGGGGATTCTCCAGGGCCGACTGCAGGGTGTCGTCGTTCATTGTGGTTGCAAACGCGTCAGGCTGTCCGGCCACAGCACTGCTTGAATTTTTTGCCGCTGCCGCACGGGCAGGGATCGTTGCGGCCGGCCGTTTGTCTCGGCCTGGCCTGGGGCACGACACGCGGCACGATGAGACGCGGCCCCTCGGTGGCGGGGTCGTGCGGTTTCGGCGACTCCTCGCCGGCCGGGCGGCGCTGCGAGTCCGGTTCAACCACCGCCTGCTGCAGGGCCAGTTGGGCGAGGAACTGCTCGAACGCGGCAAGCTGCTGGGTGCTCTTGAAGAGATTGCCGAGAACCTCGCCGTTAATGTTGCGCATGAGGTCGGCGAAGATCGCGAAGGCCTCCTGCTTGAACTCAACGAGCGGATCCTTCTGGCCGTAGCTGCGCAGAGAGATGCCCTCCTTGAGGGCGTCGAGAGCATACAGGTGCTCCTGCCACAGGCGGTCGATGGCGTTGAGCAGGATCATCTTCTCGATCTCCTGCAGAGCCTGCGGGTTGGCACCGGCAACCTTGGCATCGTAGGTGTGCAGGATGCGCTCGCGCAGCCACTCGCACTGTGCCTCGTAGGAAAGAGCCTTGAAGGCATCGTCGAACTCGCGCAGGCCAATCGGGAAGGTGGTGTTCACCCAGTGCAGCAGGCCGCCGTAATCCGCTGTCAGATCGCTGCCGGCGTCCTTGGGAAGGAACTCCTCAAGGCGCTCCGTGACACCCTCCTTGACTGCCTCGTCAATGAGCAGCCGCGGGTCATTGCTGTTGAGAACGTCGTTGCGGCGCTCATAAATGACTTCGCGCTGCTGGTTCATGACATCGTCATACTCGAGCACGCGCTTGCGCCACGTGTAGTTGCGCTGCTCGACCTTCTTCTGGGCACTTTCGACGCTGCGGTTTAGCCAGGGATGCTGAAGCTCCTCGCCCTCCTTCATGCCAAAGCGCTCCATGATTTTGGTCATGCGGTCGGCTGCGCCAAAGTTGCGCATGAGGTCGTCCTCAAAGCTGAGGAAGAACTTGCTCTCGCCAGGGTCGCCCTGACGGGCGCAGCGACCGCGCAGCTGGCGGTCGACACGGCGTGACTCGTGGCGCTCGGTGGCGATGACGAAGAGGCCGCCTAGTTCGGCAACCCCCTCACCCAGTTTGATGTCGGTGCCGCGGCCGGCCATGTTGGTGGAAATGGTCACCGCTCCGCGCTGGCCGGCACGGGCGACGATCTCCGCCTCCTGGCGGTGGTACTTGGCGTTAAGCACCGAGTGCGGGATCTTCTGCAACTTGAGCATGCGGCTGACCGTCTCCGAGGCCTCGACGCTGGCGGTTCCGACCAGCATGGGCTGACCTTTGGCGTGGCGCTCGTGGATGAGGGCGATGACGGCGGCGTATTTCTCGCGGCGCGTCTTGTAGATGCTGTCGTTGTGGTCGACCCGCTTCACCGCCCGGTTGGTCGGGATGGTCAGCACGTCGAGGCCGTAGATGTCATGGAACTCGGATGCATCGGTCTCGGCGGTGCCGGTCATGCCACCCAGCTTCTGATACAGGCGGAAGTAGTTCTGGATGGTGATGGTGGCCAGGGTCTGGGTCTCGGCGTCGATCTGCACGCCCTCCTTGGCCTCGACCGCCTGGTGAAGGCCGTCGCTCCAGCGCCTTCCCGGCATCTTGCGGCCGGTCTGGCTGTCGACGATGACGACCTTGTTGTCCTCGACCACATACTCTACATCCTTCTCATAAATGCAGTAGGCGCGCAGCAACTGGCTGATCTGGTGGATGCGCTGGCCTTGGTGCGACAGGCGGTCCTGCAGCTCGGCTTTTTTGGCGGCCTTCTGCGGCTCGGTGAGGGAGGTATCGACGTCGATCTCCGAGAACAGGGTGGCCAGGTCCGGCAGCACGAAGGCATCCGGCTCATCGGGGCTGAGGAAGCTGCGGCCCTTCTCGCTGAGGTCGGCATCATGCGACTTCTGGTCCATGGAGAAGAACAGCTCCTCCTTGAGGGCAAAAAGGTCCTTCTTCTGGGTGTCCTCGTACAACTTCAGCTCGGCCTTCTCCATGGCCCGGCGCAGGTCCGTATCCTCCATGCAACGCATCAGGGCGCGATTCTTCGGCTGGCCGACATGAACCTGATAGAGCTTGCGGCCGGCGTCTTCAAGGTTGCCAGCGGCCGCCAGCTCCTTGGCCTCGGTGACCAGGCTGTTGCAGAACGTCTGCTGGCGGCGCACAAGCTGCTCCACGAGCGGCTTGTAACGCTCGTACTGGTGGGTGCTGTCGGCGCCCGCGACCGGGCCGCTGATGATGAGCGGCGTGCGCGCCTCGTCAATCAGCACGGAGTCCACCTCGTCCACAATGGCGAAGTAATGACCGCGCTGGACCTGCTGTTCGCGGCTGGAGGCCATGCCGTTGTCGCGCAGGTAGTCGAAGCCAAACTCGCTGTTGGTGCCGTAAGTGATGTCGCAGTTGTATTGCTCGCGGCGCACGTGCGGCGGCTGGTCGTTCTGGATGCAGCCCACGGTCAGGCCGAGAAATTTGTACAAGTACCCCATCCACTCCGAGTCACGGCGCGCCAGGTAGTCGTTGACGGTGATGACATGAACACCGCGGCCGGTGAGGGCGTTGAGGGTCACCGGCAGCGTGCCCACCAGGGTCTTTCCCTCGCCCGTGGCCATTTCTGCGATCATGCCGCGGTGCAGGGCGATGCCGCCGATGAGCTGAACATCGAAGTGCACCATGTTCCACTTGAGCGGAGTGTCGCAGACCAGATGCTCCTGGCCGCACAGGCGGCGCGCGGCATTCTTCACAACGGCGTAAACCTCGGGCAGCATGCCTTCGAGCAGTTTCGCCTCAAGGCCGGCGAAGCGCGGCTCGATTTCGTTCCAGGCCTCGCGGGCGCGGTCAACGCGAGCCTTCTTGTCGTCCAGTCCGGCGGCAGACCAGGCAGATTCGGGCAGGTAATCCTGTTCGAGCGCGGGAAAATGCGGCTTGAGTGCGGCAAAGCAGCCGGCGATGTGGCGCAGGCAGGCCTCGACCTCCTCTTCCGTGGCGATGCGCAGGGAGACTCCTCCGAGGAAATGCGGCGTGTGGAAGGCTCGGAACTGCTGCTTCCAGGCGGCGCACTTCTCGCGCAGCGCCTCGTCCGGCAGCTTTTGCAGGTCGGCTTCCAGGCGGTTGATCTCGGCCACGACCGGCTGCAGACGGCGCACGGTGCGCTGGTTCTTGGTGCCGATGATTTTTTTGAGGATCCAGTTGAACATGAGAAGTGGAAATAGGCTGCTGGGCGCCGGGCTCGAAAAGGGGAAGCCCTACTTATTGAAGCGGATGCAGGACTTGGCAAGGACGAGCGGCGGACCGAAGGATCGGCGCAAGGGAAAAATCCTCCTCGCATTTCCCGGCGGGCTCCGTCATCATGCGCTTATGTCCGACCGTCATGCCACCCCTTCCCAGCGCCGCCGTCATGCGCTTCTGGCACAGTGGCGCGGCGTCGCGGACGGGCCCCTGCTCAACCTGCCGGTACGCAACGCCGCGGACCTTGTTGGCGAGGTGGTCGCTCAGTCCGGCCTGGCCGAACGCATGCGCCTCGAGGAGGTGCTGGCCGCGTGGCGCGGCATCGTCGGCGACTTTCTCTATCAAAGTTCACGCCCGGACTCGATCCAGCGCGGCGTGCTTACCGTGCGGGTGCTGCAGCCCGCCGTTCACCACGCCCTCGCCGTTGAACGGCCGCGCATCCTGCGGCGCCTCCAGCAGCAGCTCAAGGGGGCCGGCATCCGGGACATCAGGCTCAAGCACGGCTGAAGACTGCGCATGAAATGGAATGACTGGTTAAATCTGCTGCGCTGGAGGGCCCTGGAGGAGGGTGATGCCGAGGGTGCGCTCTTGTCCGAGGAGAGGCGACAGGAAGCCACGGCGCGGACACGCGGCGGCCTGGTCAGCGAGCAACTGCGCGGCGATATTGCTGACGCGCGTGAGTTTGCCTTCCTGCGCAAGCGGGCCGAATGGCTGGAACGCGAAACCCTCGGTTGGGGTGGCGCCGTTGCGCGATCCATCGAACGAATGCGAGTTCCCGAGGGACGCTGGTCCTGGGCAGGGGCCGGATGGGGGCTGGCCCTGGCGGCCGGCTACGCCTTGTCCGGCTTCGGCCAGGAGTCCGAGTTCAACCTGCTGGCCCTGCCCTTGATCGGCCTCCTCCTGTGGAATGCCGCCATGGTTGTGATTTCGCTGTTGCTGGAACTGCGCGCCGCTCCGCGGCTGCGCGCCGGTCTGCTCGAATGGCTGGCGCACGCGGTCGCGGCCAGCTCGGAGGAACGTTTTCCCGAGGGCGATGGCTTGACCGGCAGCACAGCCGATCAGCGTTTTGCCGCCCTGGTGCTGCCGGCGGCCATGACGCGTCTGCGTGGCAGGCTGCGCGCCTGGCTGCATCTCGCCGCCGCAGCCTTGGCGCTGGGCAGCGTGGGCGGGCTCTACGTTCAGGGCTGGTCGCGGGAGTACCGCGCCATCTGGGAAAGCACGCTGCTTGACGAATCATCGGCCAGCAGGTTTTTTGCAGGGGTCTTCGGACCGGCCGCGCGTGCCTTCAACCTGGAACTGCCCCTCGAGCGGTTGCCCACCATGCGCCGAAGTCATGGCAGCAGTCCTGAGGCGGCCCCCGCGCTGCCCTGGATCCACCTTTATGCCGGCACCCTGGTTCTCGGCGTCCTGCTGCCACGGCTTGCCCTCGCTGGCATCGCCACATGGCGCACCGGCATGCGCACACGCCACTCCCTTTCCCACCTCGGCTGGCGCGGCTACGTCGTGCGAACCCTGCGCGCGATCGAGGGCGAGCAGGCGGCAGTGCCGCTGCTCGTGCATGCCGCCGCCTCCAGCCCAGGACATCGCGAAGTATGGTCGCGCGGTGTTCGCGAGCGTTTCGGCGGCATGACCCGCGTGAACGTCCTGCACGTCCCCCCCGGGGAGGAGGACGAGTTCATCGCCACCTGGAAGCCGGACGACGGCCGCGCCTTCCTGGTCTTCAACCTTGCCACCACCCCGGAACCGGAGGTGCACCGCCACCTCGCTGCCGAAGTGCGCCGTCGCCTGCTTGCCAGCGGCCAGCCTGCCGACCTGACCGTGCTGCTCGACGCCACGAGCATCGGCAACCGCTGGTCGCCTGAGAAAACCGCCGGAAGGGAAAAACTCTGGAACAGCCTGCTTGAGGGCTTGGCCGACAGCGTTCTTATCGCCGCCCGGCGCGCCGCCTGAACCGCCTCATATTCGACGCACTGCCGCCATGCCCCAGCCTCCCGGCATCATTCCTCCCGCCTCGGACATTGTCACGCTCAGCCTGATTTCCCACACCAACGCGGGCAAAACGACCCTGGCGCGCACGCTGCTGCGGCGCGATGTTGGCGAAGTGCGCGATGCGGCGCACGTCACCCTGCAGAATGAATCGTTCACCTTGCTCGAAAAGGATGCTCGGCGCCTGCAGCTCTGGGACACGCCAGGGTTTGGCGACAGCGACCGGCTGTTGAAGCGGCTGCGCCGTGAGCGCAACCCCGTGCTCTGGTTCCTGTCGCAGACTTGGGACCGGCTGAGGCACCGGCCGCTTTGGTGCAGCCAGCAGGCCCTGCGCAACGTCCGCGATGAGGCGGATGTCGTGCTTTACCTTGTGAACGCCACCGAGCCGCCCGAGATCGCCGCCTACATCCGCCCGGAAATGGAGGTTCTGGCCTGGGTCGGCAAGCCTGTGCTCGTTCTGCTCAACCAGACAGGGCCCGCGCGCGAGCCTGCCGAGGAGGCGGCCGAGACCGCCTCCTGGCGCGAGTGGTTTCGTGAGTTTGACCAGGTGCGCGAAGTGGTCAGCCTCGACGCGTTTGCCCGCTGCTGGGTTCAGGAGGACCACCTGATGGATGTCCTCTCACCGCTGCTTCCGGAGGCCAAGCGGGAAGCCTTCAAGCACCTGAAAAAAGCCTGGCGCGGACGCAACCTCCAGGTTTTCCAGCAATCCGCGCGAGTGCTGGCCGAACTGCTCACAGCCGCCGTGTTCGATGGCGTCGAGATCCGAAACGAAACCCTGCTGGAGCGGATCGGCATCGGTCGCAGTGAACTCAACAAGGCCTATCAGTCCGCCCGCGAGCAGCTCGCCGTGCGGCTGGCGGACCGGGTCGTTCGCGCCACCAATGACCTCATCCGCCTGCACGGTCTGGAGGGCGAGGCCGCACGCCAGCTCGGCCGCCTAGCCGAAACCCAGTTCCACAACCGGCAGCAGGTGCCCGAAGCCATCTGGAGCGCCCTTGGCAGCGTCGCCGGCGGCGCCATGGGCGGCCTCATCGCCGACCTAAAGATGGGCGGCATGACATTTGGCGGTGGCGCCCTTGTCGGAGGCCTGGCCGCCGGCCTCGGTGCCTACGCCCTCATCAAAAGCTACAATCTCGTACGCGGCGGCGACCACCGCCTGCACTGGTCGCGCGAGCACTTCCGAGAACAGATCCGTCTCGCCCTGCTCACCTACCTCGCCGTCGCTCATTTCGGCCGCGGTCGCGGCGAATGGAAGGAGAGCGCGGACCCGGTCCACTGGAACCGCTTGGTCGAGGAGGTCGTCGGCGAACACCTTGAGGGCGTCGACGACCTCTGGCGGCAGGGCGTCGAGGCAGGCGTCATGCCCGAGACGCTGTCGAAAGCCGCTCAGGCTCTCGTGAACGACTGCCTCGCCTGCCTGCTGCTGCGCCTCTACCCCTCCGCGCGGTTCGACGCTTGAAAAAAAGAGACCCTCCGGCATGCGGAGCCGGAGGGTCTGTTTGGCGATCCAGCAACCAACAACAGTGAGGATCGTTGGCACGAAAGTTTTAGCTGAGGAGAGCTGCAACTTCGCGGTTGCCACCGCAGACGAGTCTGCAGCAGAACGCCATTAGCTTAAAAAGTTTGTGCCGAGAGTCAACCCGCGGGCTGGCCAAAGTGGCTTTTTTTGCAAAACTACCGGTTATTCTCAAGGATGCGAGATCCCAGGTTCCAGAATTTCTGATAATTTTAGAAGAATTCACCTTGACAAAGCACAGGCATAAAGCTGCTCTTTTGAGCAGCTTTTAACAGCCGCCTCTCAGATCGAGTTGGCTGACGGTGCCGGCTCGCTGGCGAAAGATGCGAACGCCAGCGGTCGTTGTTTCAGGGGTCCTAATGTCCTCGAGCAGCCCCGGCTCTGGTCTTACAAACCGATTGAACTGGCGTGCTTCACGTGGAAACCTTCCGGTCCAGCCCCATCCCCAACTTTCATGGCTCTCACCCGTTTCCCCCATCTGGCCGTCTTTCTGGCGGCAGCCGCCCTCGCAAATGCCAACGACTGGACCGTCTGGCGCGGCCCTCTGCAGACCGGTGTCAGCCTAGAGCGTTACAGCGGCCTGGGCAAGCTGGACGAACAGCCTGCCTGGACCTACGACTCGCGCAGCCGCGGCTGCCCGGTCATCGCCGACGGCAAGGTCTTCAGCTTCGGCTATCGCGGCGAGAAGGAGGAACTGGTGGAGCTGCTGACCTGCCTCGACGAAACGACCGGCAAGAAGCTGTGGGAGGTTGAAATCAAGGATTTCATCTCCGACACCGTCTACAACCGCTACGCCATCGGCTCACCGACCGTCGATCTTGAAACCCGCCGGGTGTACCTGCTGACCGCCTACGGCGTCTTCGGCTGCTGGGATTTCGAGGGAAAGGAACTTTGGCGCCACTCGCTCATGGAGGACATGGGCCGCCTGACATTCCCTAACTCGAAGGTGGGCTGCCCGGTCATCGAGGGCGACCTCGTCATCATCCGCGGCATCACCGCCAACTGGGGCGCTGACGGCCCCGCCGCCGACCGTTTCTACGCCTACGACAAGTTGACGGGTGAACTCGTCTGGTCTGCAACCCCCGGCGAGATCCCGCCGACCGACTCGTCCTTCTCCACCCCGGTTTTCGAGACCCGCGACGGCCGCCGAATCTTCTACTCCAACACCGGTTGCGGCAACCTGGTGGCGATCAACGCGCGCAATGGCAAGGTGCTTTGGCGCTACAAGGCCTGCAAGGTCGGCGTCAATGCCACTCCCGTCCTGCACGGTGGTGACAAGGTCATCGTCATCCACGGCGACGAAAACGTCGACACCGCCGACAAGGGCCGCATGATCGCGGTCAAGATTCCGGAGAAGTTCAGCGATACCCAGATCGTCATGGATCCGACCATCGACAAGTCAGTCTGGTCGGCGCACGAACTCTGGCGCAACGCCGAGTCAGCCGCCTCAAGCTCGCCGATCCTGGTGGGTGACACCCTCTATCAGATCACTGACGGCGGCGCCGTGCTCGCCATCGACGCCCGCAGCGGCAAGCAGGTCTGGTCTGCCAAAGTCTCCAATGGCAACACCCACTCCTCCCCATGCTACGCGGACGGCCTGATCTTCGCCCCGCTCATGGAAGGCAAACTCTTCGTCCTGAAGGCCGACTCCGGCGAGATCGTGCAGAGCCTCCAGCTCAAGGGCAACTGCATTGGTGCCGCCATTGTCTGCAACGGCCGTGTCTATGTCCACACGACGGAGACTCTCTATGTCTACCAGCTCCAACAGAAGGGCATCAAGCTGGATCCCTCCCCGGTTGCGGACATCCCCAAGGCCGGCCCGCCAGCCTCACTCCAGATCATCCCCTCGGAATTCGTCGTCGCCCCGGGCGAAAAAGTTTCCTTCCGCCTGCGTTCGGTCGATGCCATGGGCTTCCCGGTTGCCGAGGTCAAAAGTGCCCAGTGGGAGACTTTCGTGCCGCCCACCGCCAAAGTGAAGGCCAAGATCGAGGATGCCAGCTTCGACGGCAACACCCTGACGGCCAAGGCGGACGCCAAACCGGGTGCCGGCGCCTTCAAGGCCAGCGCCGGCGGGCTCAGCGGAACCATGCGCGGCCGCGTCCTGCTCAAGCCGCCCTTCAAGGAGGCTTTCTCTGGATTCCAACTCACCGAGGAGCAGCCCCAGGAGGGCGTGCGCTTCTCCTACCCGCCCCTGCCCTGGATTGGCGCACGCTTCAAGTTCGACGTCCGCGAGGAAGCCGGTGAAAAGGTCTTCGCCAAGACCTTCGACCGCCTCATCTTCCAGCGAGCCACTGTCTTCATCGGCGACAGCCACCTGAAAAATTACACGATTCAGGCCGACATCATGACCGACGGCAACCGCCGAGTGAAGTCGGACGTCGGCGTCATCAACCAGCGCTACGCCATCGTTCTCAAGGGCAACGCCAACGTGCTCGAAATCAGCTCCAACTTCGAGCGCCTGACTCGCACAGCGCCCTTCAAGGTCACGGCCGGCACCTGGTACACGCTCAAGGCGGCGATCAAGGACAATGGCGACGGCAGCGGTGTGGTCATGGGCAAAGTTTGGGAACGCGGCCAGCCCGAGCCGGCCGCCTGGACTCTGGAGGCCCCCGTGCCCATGCTGCATCGCCAGGGCTCACCCGGCCTCTTCGGCTTCACCCCGCAGAACCAGAAGCGCGTCTTCATCGACAACGTCAGCGTGACCCCCAACCCCTGAGCCATCGCACCTTTCCCACATGAAACCCAAATTGACCCTCACCTGCTCGGTGCTCGCCCTCGCCGGCACCCTCGTTCAAGCCGCCGACTGGCCCACTTGGGGCGGCCGGGCCGACCGCAACATGATCTCCGAGGAGAAAGGCCTGCCCATCGAGCTCAATCCCGGGCAGAAGAAGTCCGGCAGTGATGACATTGACCTCGCCACCACCAAGAATGTTGCCTGGGTCGCCAAGCTAGGGTCGCAAACCTATGGCACGCCGAGCATCGCGGCCGGCACTGTCTATGTCGGCACCAACAACGAATCCCCGCGCAACCCGAAGCACATCGGCGACCGCGGCATCGTCATGGCCTTCGACGAGTACACCGGTGAGTTCAAGTGGCAGATGGTTTCCCCCAAGCTCGGTGCCGGCAAGGTCTCCGACTGGGAATTCCTCGGCATGTGCTCGACGCCATCCATCTCCGGCAACCGCGGCTACGTGGTGACGAACCGCTGTGAGATCGTCTGCATTGACACCAACGGCCTGTCCGACGGCAACCAGGGCATCCAGGATGAAGCCAAATACATGGCCGCCCCCGACAAGGACGGCAAGATCAACCCGATCGAGCCCGGCAAGACAGACGCCGACATCATCTGGGTTTACGACATGCGCAAGGAACTCGGCGTGTTTCCCCACAACATCGCCTCCAGTTACGTTCTCGTCCAGGACGGCAAGGTCTACTGCACCACCTCAAATGGCGTCGACTGGTCGCACACGAACATCCCGGCGCCAACCGCGCCTAGCTTCGTCTGCCTCGACGCCGAGACCGGCGAATACGTGGCTGAAATGAACCCCATCGTCAGCGAGCGCGTTCTGCACTGCTCCTGGTCCTCGCCCGCCTACGGCCTCGTCAACGGCAAGCCCCAGCTCTTCTTCGCCGGCGGTGACGGCTGGGCCTACGGCCTGGGAACCGCCGATGCGAAGGAAAAAATCGACGAAGAGATCAGCGAATTGCCCATTCAGTGGTCCTACGACGCCAACCCGCCCGAATACCGCAAGAGCCCCGCGGGTGAGCCGATGAAGTATGCGGAGTATGACGGCCCGAGCGAGTGCATCGCCACACCGGTCTATCACGACGGCCTGCTCTACATTGAAATTGGCCAGGATCCCGAGCACGGCGAGGGCGTCGGCATGATCTCCTGCATCGACCCCTCAAAGGCCGAAGGCGACATCACCGGCAAAGCCGTGTGGACCTACAAGGGCATCGAGCGCTCGATCAGCACCCCGGCCATCCACAACGGCCTGCTTTACACCGCCGACTACACCGGTCGCATCTTCTGCCTCGATGCCAAGACCGGCAAGGAGTACTGGGTGCACGACACCAAGGGCCACATCTGGGCCAACCCGCTTGTCGCCGACGGCAAGGTCTACCTTGGCAACGAGGAGGGCGAACTCTTCATCCTCGCCGAGGGCATGGAGAAGAAGGTGCTGGCCGAGATCGAGTTCTCCGCCCCGCTCAAAGGTTCGGCGGTCGCCGCCAACGGCGCTCTCTACATCGCCACCGAAACCCACCTCTACTGCTTCAAGGAAGGCGCAAAGCCCGCGCAGTAAGCCCGGGTCACCCCAGCAATCCCACGGCGGGCCGGAGTTTCACCGGCCCGCTTTTTTTGCGTTGCATCCCTTCGCCACACACCCGATGGCGTTGCATGCCTACGCGTCCCGCTCCGTTGCGCGACCCCGCGACGCTAGCCCACATTCTGCCGTTCGCGGCCTTCCTGCTGCTGCTGGCATTGCCCGACATGCTACGGGTCGACAACCCCGAGTTGCCTTGGTTTCGCCGCGCTCCGGAACAGTGGTTGTACCCGCTGCAGACCCTCGTTTGCGCTGGTCTGCTGCTGGCCGGTCGCAGGCACCACGGACTGGCTCCGTGGCACCAACTCGGCAGCGCCGTGACACTCGGCGTGCTCGGCTTTGGCATTTGGATCCTGCCCGTCGAGCTTTTCGCGCGACTGCAGCCGGTGAATCCCCCCGCGTGGTGGGCCTGGTTCGGCTTGGTGGCACGCACCGACGGCTTCAACCCGGCGGATGCCCCCGCTGGCTGGCAGACCGCCGCCATGGCAGGCCGACTGTTCCGCCTGATCGTGGTGGTGCCTCTGGTAGAGGAAATCTTCTGGCGCGGCTTCCTGATGCGCCACCTCAATGCCCATGGCCGGAACTGGCGTGAGGTCCCTTTTGGCAGCCATGCCTGGCCCACCTTCGGCATTGTCACTGCGCTTGTGGTGATCAGTCACCAGCCGGCCGACTGGGTCGCTGCGCTGGTCTGGGCAAGCCTTGTTTACGCACTCGCGGTGCGGACGCGCAGCCTGGGTGCCTGTGTTCTCATGCATGCCACGGCCAACGCCCTGCTCGGTGCCTACGTCCTACGCACCGGCCAATGGGGTCTGTGGTGAGGCTTCCACCGCGCGATGCCGGAATTTGGGGGTTGCGGCGAGACGACCCGCCTCCATTATTGCGCGCTTCCCGAATGTCCTCGCCCGTCCCAGTTGCCGTCCTCGGCGCAAGCGGATACTCCGGCATTGAGTTGCTGAGAATCCTGCTCCGCCATCCCCGCGCCGAACTCGTCGCCGTTACCTCCCGCACACTCGCCGGGCGCACACTGTCCGCCGAGTTTCCGCGGTTTCGCGGCGTCGGTGTCGCCGACCGACTGACCTTCAGCGACCCGGATGTGACCACGCTCAAGGCAAGCGGCGCCCGCATTGCCTTCCTGGCGCTGCCCCACGGCGTTTCCGTTGAGTATGCCGGTGCCCTGCTCGACGCAGGCTTCAAGGTGATCGACCTCAGTGCTGACTTCCGCCTGCGCAGCGCCGAGACCTATCGTGAATTCTACGGCCACGAACACGCGGCTCCCAGGCTGCTCGACGAGGCGGTCTACGCCCTGCCCGAGTGGCGCGCGGACGCTGTCGCCACGGCGAGCCTGATCGCCTGTCCCGGCTGCTACCCAACCAGCATTCTGCTGCCGCTGCTGCCCCTGCTCAAGGCCGGGCTGATCGCCGACGAACCGCTCTCGGTCGCCAGCATGAGCGGCGCCAGTGGCGCGGGCCGCAACGCCAGCATCCCCCTGCTCTTCTGCGAAGTCCAAAACAGCGTGCGCAGCTACAGCGTGCCGAGTCACCGGCACCTGAGCGAGATCACGCAGGAACTCAGCCTGGCCGCGGGCCGCATGGTCCGCATTGCCTTTGTTCCACACCTGGTGCCGACCTTTGCCGGCATCTGCACCACGACCTTTGCCGCACCCGCGCCCGGAGTCACGGCCGACCAGATCGGCGCAACCCTGGAGGCCGCCTACGGCGATAAGCCGTTTGTGCGCCTGCTCAGCCGCAACCAGAGCCCCGACACCAAAAACGTTGCGGGCACCAACTTCATCGACATCGGCTGGTCGCTCGACGAACGTTCGGGCCGGCTGATCCTGATGAGCGCCGAGGACAATCTCGGCAAGGGCGCCTCCGGCCAGGCGGTGCAAAATTTCAATCTTGTCTGCGGCTTTGAGCCAACCGCGGGCCTGCTTCACGTATGAGTGCCATGATGGAATGCGACCCCTTCCGCGAAGTGCGGGTGCCCTTCAAAGTCGTCAAAGGCGGTGTCACCGCTGCCCGAGGTTTCCGCGCGGCCGCCATCTCGTGCGGCATCAAGAATCCGGAGGCGACCCGACTCGATCTAGCCCTGATCACCTCAGATGTCCCGACCGTCACCGACGCCGTGTTCACGACGAACAAGGTGCGCGCCGCCTGCGTGCGCGTGTCTCAGGCGCACATGCGCGAGGGCGACATCCGCGCGATCATCGCTAACAGCGGCAATGCCAACGCCTGCACCGGGCCGCAGGGGATTCAGGATGCAAAAGCGATGTGCAAGGCCGCGGCCGAGGCTCTCGGCGTGCGCATGCGCCAGATTCAGGTCTGCTCGACGGGCATCATCGGCATGACAATGCCGATCCAGCGTATCACACCGCGTGTTGCCGAACTTGCCGCCAAACTCAGCCCAACCGGCTCCGACGAGGCCGCCGCGGCCATCATGACGAGCGACACGAAGCCCAAGTCCTACTCAATCGAGGTGCCCTGCGGCGATGGCTTCTTCCGCATCGGCGGCATCGCCAAGGGTGCCGGCATGATCTGCCCGAACATGGCGACCATGCTCTGCTTCATCACGACGGACGCAAAGATCAGCGCCGATGAACTCAAGCGCGCCATGCGCTGTGCAGTCGACCAATCCTTCAACTGCATCACCATCGACGGCGACACCAGCACCAACGACACCGTCGTGGTCATGAGCAACGGACTGGCAGACGCCCCGACCATCCGCAAGGGCAGCGACGAGGCGAAGATCTTCCGCTGTGCCCTGCACAAGGTCATGCTGGAACTGGCAAAGATGATCGTCGGCGACGGCGAACGCGTCACCAAGTTCGTCGAGATCCGGGTTCGCAACGCACGCACCCACGCCGACGCAAGGAAGGTCGCGGAGGCGGTTGCCAAATCCATGCTGGTGAAATGCTCTTGGAACGGCAGCGACCCGAACTGGGGCCGAGTAATCCACGCCGTCGGCTACTCGGGCGCCCGCATCCGAGAGGAGTTGATTGACATTTATTTTGGCGGACTGCTCGCCTGCAAGGGTGGGCTGACCTCGGGCACGCCGGTGGCCGAACTCGAAAAGGTCGTGCGCGAGCCGCGCTTCGCGGTGACCATCGACCTCAACCTTGGCAACGCCAACCACATCGTCTACACGAGCGATCTCTCCGAGGCCTACGTCGACTTCAACAGCAGCGAGTACTCCGCGGCCGTGCACGCCCGCCGGCAGAAGGGGCTGGCCTGACCGCGTCAGCCAGCGCTCTCGCGCCGATAGGCCGCAGGCGAGGTTCCACGGTATTGACGCATCATGCGGCTGAGGTAGTGGCGATTCACCAGGCCGCTCTGCTCGGCAATCTCATCGATGCTGGCATCCCCGTGGCGCAGCAGCGCGCAGGCTTCGTCAAGCCGGTAGTCGAGCAGCACGCGCATCGGCGGCAGCTTCAGCTCCTGCTGAAACAGGTGATTCAGGTTCCGCACGCTCAGTCCGGCAAACTTGGCGATCTGGCCCGCCGTGAGCTTGAGGGCCAGGTGCGCGCTCATGAAATCCAGCGCGCTGCGCAGACGCGGATCGAGTCGCTGGCTCTCCCACAACGCCACCGGCAACCTCGACACCGCCTCGACGACCAGTGCCGCCGCCGGCCAGCTGAAGATTGCCCCGCCCGCCTCGGCCAGACGGATCAGCGAGCGCAGGCTAGCCCTCGCGGCGGCGGTGACGGCCAGTGGATACAGGCCGGGCATGGCACGGTCACCGGCGGCACCAAGGTTGAAGTGCACGTACCACTTGCTGAAGGGCCGGCTGTTGCGACCGCTGAACGGCGTGTGCGGCGGAATCAGATACAGGTGCCCGGGATTCAGCGCCGTGACAAGACCGTCGATCTCCACCTCACCGCCCGCCTCAAGCGGCCAGTAGAGGCGCCAGTAGGGATCGCTCAGGCGGTGTAACTCCCATTGCTGCAGCTCGATCTTGCGAGCCGTCAGCACATCGATGGCGCAGCCCGGCAGGGCCACCGTGCGCTCCCCAACCACACGGTGGCGCGAACCGGGCGGCACGAGGCTGAGAAGGTCGGAGGGGTGTTTCATGGATTTGCTGAATCCGACACAGCATGACGAGCCAAGGTCGACTGACAAGCCCGGTCCTCAGGGGAAAATGCCGTGATGACGGTAGCTCTCGGCAACCCGTTCCAGGGCCAGAAGATAGGCCGCAGTGCGCAGGTCGGGCAAGCCGCGCTCTTTCCAAAAATCCCGCAGCCGCTGGTAGGAACGCACCATGCCCTGTTCAAGCGCGGCCACCACGAGCTCCTCCTCGGTCGGCCCGTGGACGAGACGGGCCGTCTGCTCCGGCGACAGGCGCGCGCCGGTCAACTCCTCGACTGCACACAGCAGCTCGCGTTTCACGAGTTCCTCGTGGCGCGAGATCATGCGATCAAAGCTGACACCGGCGCGATTCTTCAGCCACTCAAAGTAGGAGACCGTCACACCGCCCGCGTTGAGAAAGAGGTCGGGCAGCATGAAGATGCCGCGGCGCTGCAGAATCGCTTCGGCCTCGAAATCGACCGGCCCGTTCGCGGCCTCGGCAATGATCTTTGCCTGCACCCGCGGGGCGTTTTCGCAGGTAATCTGGTTTTCCAGTGCCGCCGGCACCAGAATGTCGCACTCGCGCTCGAGGACCGACTGGCCGTCCCCAACACTTTCCGCGCCCGGGAAATGCAGCAGACTGCGGTTGGCCTGTCGGTGGCGGAACACGGCCTCTACATCAAGACCGTCGGGGTGACAGATCGCGCCCTCGCGCTCAATGAGGCCCGTGATGATGGCACCTCCCTGGTTCTGCAGGTACCAGGCCGCATGATAACCGACGTTGCCCAGGCCCTGGACGATGACGCGCTTGCCGGCGACGCCCGTCGTCAGACCAAGCGGCCGCACGTCCTCGTCGATCTCCAGACAGGCGCGAATCCCGTAGAACACACCCAAGCCGGTGGCCTGGCGGCGCCCCGGAATGCCGTGCATGCTCAGTGGCTTGCCCGTGACGCAAGCATAGGCATCTCCGCTGTTCACCTTGAGGTTCTTGTAGGTATCGGCAATCCAGCCCATCTCGCGCTCGCCCGTGCCGTAGTCTGGCGCAGGCACATCGATGTCCGGGCCGATGAAATTCTTGCGAATCAACTCGGCCGTGTACCGGCGGGTGACACGCTCGCGGAACCCCTCCGACGCAGTGCCGGGATCGATGCGGACGCCGCCCTTGGCGCCGCCGAAGGGAACGCCCACCACGGCACACTTGTAGGTCATCAGCGCCGCGAGTGCGATCGTCTCGTCCATCGTCACGTCCGGACTGAAGCGTATGCCACCCTTCGTCGGCTGGCGGTGGTGACTGTGCTCTGCCCGGAAGGCCTCGACCACGGTGATGCGACCGTCATCCGTGCGCACGGGAAAACGCATCCGGTAGGCCGAGTTGCAGCAGCGCACCTGGTCGATCAACCCCTCTTCAAGGCTGGCGTGGGCGGCCGCACGGTTGAAATAGTGGGAGACGCTTTCGTGGAAGGAATCGCGTGCCATGCCCACCCATGCCAGCATTCGTGCCTGCGGGCAAGTCCGGGACAGACGGGACTTTACTTCCGTGCGCTCCCGTCCTGAGTGTTGCATGCAGTGGCTCATTCGCGGCACCACCCATGATCTCTCGCGGCGAGGTCGCATCATGGGCATTGTCAACGTTACCCCTGACTCATTCTCCGACGGCGGCCGCTTCGCTGACAGCGGTCGCGCCGTCGAGCATGCCCTGCGCCTGGTTGCGGAGGGCGCCGACATCCTCGACATCGGCGGCGAATCGACCCGCCCGGGTGCCGACCCCGTGCCCGAGGCAGAGGAACTGCGCAGGGTACTGCCGGTGATCCACGCCGTGCGCAGCCAGACCTGCGTGCTGATCTCCATCGACACCATGAAGGCTTCCGTCGCGCGCGCCGCCTTCGATGCCGGTGCCGACATCCTCAACGACGTCACCGGCCTGCGCGGCGATCCGCTGATGCTGCGCCTGGCGGCGGAATGCGATGCCGGCCTGGTCGTCATGCACATGACCGGCACCCCGCGCACCATGCAGTCCGCCCCACGCTACGAGGACGTTGTCGCCGAGGTGCGCCTGTACTTTGAGGCGCGCCTGCGCATCCTGGAAAAAGCCGGCATCGATCCGCGCCGCGTTGTGCTCGATCCGGGCTTCGGCTTTGGCAAGACCCTCGATCACAACCTCGCGTTGCTGCGCGCCTTGCCCGCCCTCGGCCCGGCTGGACGCCCCCTGCTCGCCGGTGTCTCGCGCAAGTCGATGATCGGCGGCCTGCTCGACAGCCCGAGCCTGAGCGACCGCGACTGGCCCACCGTGGCGCTCACCTCCTGCTGCCGTGAATTCGGCGCACGCATCCTGCGCGTGCACGAGGTGCGTGCAAACGCCGAAGCCCTGCGCATGACGGAGGCGATGCTGGCGGCCTGAATTCAGCCGCGTGACCCGAAGAGCGCACTGCCCACCCTCACAAGGGTGGCCCCCTCCTCAATGGCCACCTCAAAGTCGTGGCTCATGCCCATCGACAGTTCCGGGAGCGGCGCGCCACCAAGTTTCTCCAGCTCGTCGCGCAGGGCGCGCAGCGCGGCAAAGTACGGGCGGCTTTTCTGCGGATCAGAGTCCGGTGGCGGAATGCACATCAGGCCCTGAATGTAGAGGCGATCGAGCGCGTACAGCTCCTCGAGCTGCTCCCTCAGCGCGTCCGGGGAAAAACCGTGCTTGGAGGATTCCGCGGCAACATTCACCTCGAGCAGCAAACGCGGATGCAGGCCAAGTTCAGCGGCGATGCGGTTGATGTCACGGGCGATGTCGAGCGAATGCACCGACTCAATCATCTCGACCCGTGGCAGCACCTTGCGCACCTTGTTTGACTGCAGCGGACCGATCATGTGCCAGCGCAGCGAGGAAGGCAGCAGCGGCTGCTTGGCAAGGATTTCCTGAACCCGGTTTTCGCCATACAAAAACTGACCCGCGTCGTAGGCCTCGCGCAACGCCTCTGGGGGCTGGGTCTTGGACACAGCCACCAGTTCGACAGAAGCTTCGTCACGACCCGAACGGGCGGCGGCGGTGGCGATGCGAGTGCGAATCTGCTCAAGACGTTGTGCCAGGGAGGACATGCCGCTAGGCTGGCATGGACCATGAGGCGACGCAACCCGTCAAGCCGCGGCCAGCGCGGCAAGCACCTGGTCAAGATGCGCCTCCGGCTTGACCTTGGGCAGCACGGCAAGCACGCGGCCATCAACGCCGATGACGAAGGTGGTGCGCTCCATGCCAAAGTAGGTGCGCCCGTACATGCTCTTCTCCACCCAGGTGCCGTAGGCTTCGGCAACGGCATGATCAGCATCGCTCAGCAAGGGAAACGGCAGGTCGTGCTTGCGCGCAAACTTCTCATGACTGGCCACGGAGTCGGCGCTGACGCCGATGACGTGAGCCAACTTGGAGATCCGCGGCCAGCCTTCACGCAGCGCACAGGCCTGCCGGGTGCAGCCGGGCGTGTCGTCTTTCGGGTAAAAATACAGCACCACCGGCCGGCCGCGCAATTCACCCAGGCGCAGGCGTGCATTCGGGGCGAAACCGTGACCGGCAACCGGGGCGTCAAATTCAGGCGCGGACTGTCCGGGATTGGGATGGTTTGAGGCAGAAGCAGGTTTGGGGGCCATTTCTGATCATACGTTGCCGAGGTCGCCAGGGATGCGGCGGCAAGATGCAGCCAGAGCCACGAACCTGTTCCTCCTCCTCTCGCTCATGTACGCTTCCACAACAATGTTAGCCGCCTTATGGCCCGAACTGCCAATCGCGATCGTCAAGAATGACAACCGCTGGTCAGTGCCGCCGCCACCGAGCCAACCGTTCTCCACTTATTGCTGCAGGACGCCATAATGGCGCTGATTCGGCGATCGCCTGGACTCACCATGCGCCCTGCTGCAGATCATCCGCCTCAACGCCGAACTGCTCGCCAACTCCGGCTGCCCGCCGAGCTGACAGCGCAGCTCCCAGCCCGAAACCTTGAATACTCCAGGGAGGCACCAGCCGTCCGCAGGCCCGCGATTATCGCCAGTTCCTGCTCGATACCCTCGCCCAGCAACGCTCCGTGCTCCAACTTCTTTGGGGCGAGGTGCGGATCGACGGCGAACTGCCCTAAGTCATGCTTGACCGGTTGTTGCAGGCCTTCATCAGCCATGACACCGGGCTCGTGCTTTCGATCATGCCGCTGATTGTGAAAAAGACAACGGGCGCATCCATGCCCGCAATGCACATGCCGGCGGTGCAGTCTACAGCGACATCCTGCGCAATCGGGCCTAGACGCGGACGACGCGTCCTCTGTCCGCCGAGACGGCCTGCCAGCCATGTGCCGGAACGGCACGCTCGTTCTAGCGCGAAGTGAAGTTGGCTCCCGCCTCCCTTTTCAGAGACGCATAACGCATTTATTAGTATTTCCTTTTACATCTTGATTTTATTGCTAAAGGTGATTCATCTTATCTGATGCAGTGCGTTCACCCGATCGGCGGAAATCGTCCACTTTACGCGGACGGCCTGAGCCTGCTTGAATCTCTGGTGACCCTGACGCTGATCACCATGCTGACGGCCCTCACCGGCGGCGCCCTGTCCACCCTGGCGAGTTGGCACGGGCTAAGTGCGATTCAGGTTCTGGCCAGCGACCTCGAGGAGGCCAGAGCCCTGGCCATCGCCGAACAGGAGACGGTCTGGCTGGCCTTTGCAGGTGACGGCGCTGGACCTCATGCATTTCATGGCTACATACGCTGCAGAGCCCTTCTTGGTGCAGATGGCGAAAACCTGCTGCAGCCAGTCGGCGACTGGCGCCACCTGCCATCCGGACAGATCTTTGCTGCCGCAGCCCCGGCAAGCCCCGAAGCTGGGCGAAACTTGCTGACCTCAGCCGCCGCCCTGCAGCCTGTCCAACTTGCCGGCACCCGCCTGCTACTCCCATGCCTTGCCTTTGGCACTTTGGGACAAGTTCTGCATCCCGCTCAGGGAAGGCCCCTGCTGGCGCTCACCGAAGGCGAGGGGCATGACGGACGACCACGAGCGCGCCAGAATCCGGGAGCAGAGGCCTGCCGCTGGCTTGTCGTGCAGCGCCACACCGGCAACCTCCTGCTCCTGCCATGAATGCGCCCCCACCGCGAGCTTTCAGCCTCGCCGAAACCCTGCTCGCGCTCGCTGTGGCTTCCAGCGCTTTCCTGGGCGTACTGGGCTTGCTCGCTGCAGCCCTGAACACCTCGCTTGAGTGCCGGCAACAAACCGCCGCCGCGTTGCTCGCTCAACAAATGGCGGGCCAATGGAGCGCCGACGGACGCGGCGACATCGTGCTCGTGAATGATGCTCTTCAGTCGCTGCTGAGCCGGCGCGAGCGGCCGTCCGAGACCGAGGCAGCTTATGTGGACGGCTCTAGCCTGCCTTCCGCCGCGCATTTTGCCCGCATCGACCGCTTGCCGGCGGGGACTGCCGCCACACGGACAGCCGAACGACTGCACATTCGCAT